>CASFDI010000055.1 GCA_949293405.1 uncultured bacterium
CTGATCAAAGGGAAATTCCGGGATGGCCACTGCGGTGGCGCCCGATGCAATGGCGGTCTGCAGGGCAATATCGCCCGCATTGCGGCCCATGACTTCCACCACATTGCAGCGCGCGTGGGATTCACAGGTGTCGCGCAGACGGTCCACCATATCAATGACCGTATTCATGGCGGTATCGAATCCGATGGTGTTGTCGGTGGATGTAATATCGTTGTCGATCGTGCCGGGCAGACCGATGCACGGAATTCCGCGTACGGTCAGATCGGTCGCACCGCGGAAGGTGCCGTCTCCGCCGATGGCCACGATGCCGTCAATGTTGAATTTGCGGCAGGTTTCGATTGCTTTCTGCAGACCGGGCTCGGTCTTGAACTCGGGGCAGCGGTCCGAATACAGGATGGTGCCGCCGCGGTTGATGATATTGGACACATCGCGCATGGCAAGCGGCTTGATATCGCCTTCGATCAGCCCGCTGTAGCCGCGGTAAATCCCCATGACTTCTACGCCGCGGGTCAGGGCGGAACGGGTAATGGCGCGGATCGCGGCATTCATGCCGGGCGCGTCTCCGCCCGATGTCAGAACGCCGATTCTTCTGAACTGTTTCATGGTGTTTTCCTTCTTCCGGGTTATGTGAGAACTTTTATGCTTCGGGGAACAGGGGATATTTTTTGCACAGGGCGGCAACCTCGGCACGCACCTTGTCTGCGTTGGCATCGAAGTCGCGGGCCGTCATGGCAATCAGACGCGCAATGGTGCGCATATCGTCCTCCACCATTCCGCGGGTGGTGACGGCAGGGGTGCCGATGCGCACACCGCTGGTGACAAAGGGCTTCTCCGGGTCGTTGGGAATAGCGTTCTTATTGACCGTGATGCCCACCGCATCCAGCCGGTGCTCCAGCTCCTTGCCGGTGATGCCGAAGGGACGCAGGTCCAGCAGCATCAGATGGTTGTCGGTACCGCCCGAAACCAGCCGGAAGCCTTCGTCGGCAAGGGACTGCGCCAGCGCTTTCGCATTGAGCACGATCTGGTGCTGATAGGCACGGAAAGCAGGGGTCAGCGCTTCGCCGAAGCAGACCGCCTTGGCCGCGATGATGTGCAGCAGCGGACCGCCCTGAATGCCCGGGAAAATCGCTTTGTTGATCTTCTTGGACAACTCTTCACTGTTGGTCAGGATCAGACCGCCGCGCGGGCCGCGCAGGGTCTTGTGCGTGGTGGTGGTCACCACATCGGCGTAGGGCATGGGCGAAGGATGCTCTCCTGCCGCCACCAGTCCTGCAATATGCGCCATGTCCACCATCAGGTAGGCGCCCGCCTTGTGCGCGATATCCGCCATCCGTTCAAAATCAATGATGCGCGGGTAAGCCGATGCGCCCGCAACGATCAGACGCGGATGATGCTCGCGTGCCAGCCGTTCCACTTCATCGTAGTCGATACGGTGGGTTTTATCGTCCACACCGTAGGAAACAAAGTTATAATACAGACCCGACAGATTGACCGGGCTGCCGTGCGTCAGGTGGCCGCCGTGCGCCAGGCTCATGCCAAGGACGGTGTCGCCCTTTTCAAGCAAGGCGACATAAACCGCTGTATTGGCCTGCGAGCCGCTGTGGGGCTGCACATTGGCATATGCGGCACCGAAGAGCTCCTTGGCGCGGCGGATGGCAATCTCCTCTATCACATCGACGCATTCACAGCCGCCGTAATACCGCTTGCCGGGATAGCCCTCGGCGTACTTGTTGGTCAGTACGGTTCCGGCAGCGAGCAGCACAGCTTCGCTGACTACATTCTCGGATGCGATCAGTTCAATGCCGTTCTGCTGGCGGTGGTATTCCGCCTCGACGGCGGCGCCGACTTCCGGATCGTATGCGGTCAGTTCACGAATGCGATCGATGATCATAACATGGTCTCCTCGTCTGTAAGTATTTTCCCGGCATATGGCGCCGGTCAGTCCGGTTGCAATACCCGACTTCAAAACAACTACTTCTATTATACTACATTTGCACTGTGCTGACAAGGACAAAACAGACAAAAAACTGCAACTGAATTTTTGCTTTTTTCGCCATTTCATTGGCAAATTTGTATAAAATCAAGGCAGAAAGGTAAAAATTATGCCAGACGATTGACAAAAAGTGCGCGCCGTTGTATAATAAAAACGGACAGTATTTTACAAAATAAGGAGTAACTGTACCATTCCGGAAGGTGCGGGACAGCAGAGATGAAATACAGGAGACTGATGATCACCTCCAGCAAGGGCGGGGTGGGGAAATCCACAGTCGCGGTCAATCTGGCATGGGCGTTTGCCCGCCGGGGCCTGACGGTGCTGCTTTTGGATTTCGACCTGTCCAACCGGTCTCTTGATCTGATGCTGGGCTGTGCGGACCGGGTGGTATACGATATCGGTGATCTGCTGGATCGCCGGGTGGCTGTGGAACGGGCAGTGTTACGCATGGAGGACTGTCCCGGGCTTTTTTTCATGCCCGGACCGTTCGGCGTCACGCGCATGCCTACCGCCCAGGAATTTGATTTCATGCTGGCGCAGTGCGAGAGCGCACTGTCTCCCGATCTGGTGCTGGTGGACACCTCCGGCAGCGCCGACCGCAGCGCGGCGGTCGCGGCGCCTGCGATGGATGCGGCGTTTGTGATTGCAACGCAGGGCCAGGTGGCGATCCGAGCTGCTGAGGCGTCAGGCATGTATCTGTCAGAGGTGGGCATCCGCCATATATGGCTGGTGGTGAACCGTCTGGAGCCCGATCCCGCCAGGGGCGGACGGGCCACGGTGCGGCAGATCATTGACGGTACCGGCCTGCCGCTGATCGGGATTCTGCCGTCGGATGAGAGAATGTCGCTTCTGCAGGAGCAGGGGCTGACCGTTTTCGCCGGCGAGACCTGCCGCAACAGCCGGCAGGGATACACCAATATTGCGGCGCGCTACTGTGGGGAGCATGTGCCGCTGTTCGATGGATTTTCACATATCAACCGGAAAAAACTGTTGTGTTAGACAGACGGCCGCAGGATGCGGGTCCGTCTTGATTTTGGAGAAACGGAAGGTGACTTACGATGGACATCGCTATTATTGCGGACAACACGAAAAAGGAGCTGATGGCACAGTTCTGCATTGCGTACTGCGGCATTCTGAGCCGTCATCACCTGTGCGCCACGCAGATCACCGGTAAGTACATTCAGGAAGCGACCGGGCTCTCCATTGAAATGCTGATGTCGGGCAGTACCGGCGGGGTGGAGCAGATCCTGTCCCGGATTTCGTACGATGAGGTGGATGTGCTGTTTTATTTCCGGGATCCCGAGCCGGATACCGCATACGATGAGACGGAGCACAATCTGCTGCGTCTGTGTGATGTGCACAATGTACCGGTTGCAACCAATATCGCCACCGCGGAGGCGCTGGTGATGGCACTGGACCGTGGGACGCTCGACTGGCGCGAATTCGTCAATCCGCGTTCGGAATACAACCTCAAGCGCCGCAGAAAAATCTGACGGGAGTTTGGACGGGAAGAGGTGCACAGTGCACCTCTTCCCGCTTTTTGATGCATATGAAGGAAGAGAAAGAAAAGGGCATACCGGTCCGCGTGCTTCTGCGCGGCCGGGTAGGCGGTCAGGAGCAGAACGGGGAATACAGGGGGGTTCTGTACCCGGCAGAGCCGGAAAGCCGGCTGGAATACAGAGAAGAAGCGGATGACGGCACGCAGGTGCGCTGCACGCTGCATGCCGCTGCGGACCGGGTGCGCCTGATCCGGCACGGTGTGTGTGAGATGCATTTTGTGCCCGGACAGACGCACCGGGGGCTTTACCGGGTACATCCGTATGCCTTCGACCTGTCGCTGACCGCGCATGTTGTAAAGACCGCTCTTTGCCGGTCGGGAGGCACGGTGGAACTGGCCTATACCGTAGCCTTGGGAGGGGAGGAGCAGCAGGCGCAGCTCTCTCTGGAGATCAGGCGTGAGGAGGAGAACCTGTGAGTCTGGACAAATTGAAGAGTGCCCTGAAGGACCGCACGCTGTGCGGCGTCTGGGTGCTGTGCGGAGAGGAATCGTATCTGATCCGTCACTATCTGGGGCGTATGCGTGCATTGTGTGTGCCGGAGGGAGACGCGGCCGCTCCGTTCAACCATGTGCGTATGGAGGGGGCGGAGGTGGATTATGCCGCGCTTCTGGAGGATGTGCGTACGCCGCCCGTGTTTGCCGAACGCAAGCTGATCGAATGGCACCAGGCCGACTTTTCCCGCATGCGCGAGCGGGACCGCGCCTCTTTTGACCGGTTGTGCGAAGAAGCAAAACAGCACCCCGAGGTGACGGTGGTGTTTGTTCCGCTTGCCGGAACGCCCGACCCGGGCACACCGAAGAAGCCCGGGGCGGTATTTTCCCACCTGTCGCGCACGGCAGACTGCGTGGTATTTGATCCGGCATCGGAGTCCCAGCTGCAGGGGTGGATCGCGCGGCATTTTGCAGGTGCGGGGGTACAGGCTGACGGTGGGGTATGTCGCCGGATGATCGCCCTGTGCGGAAAAAATATGGACATTCTGGCGGGGGAAACCGAAAAGATGATTGCATATGTGCGTGCGGGCGGACGCAGTGCCGCCACCGAAGAGGACGCCGATGCGGTGTGTGCACGCAATCCCCAGAGTGACACTTACGGCCTGTCCAACGCCTTGCTGGAACGGGATGCCGCCGGTGCCTTCCGGGCACTGGAGCAGGCGCGCCGCAATCGCGCGGAGCCCACGGTTCTGATGGCACAGATGTATCGGGTGTATGCCGATCTGTCCCGTGTGAGCGCTCTGCTGACCCAGGGGATCCCTCCCGCGGAAATCGGAAAAGTGCTGCGCATGCACGAATACAGGGCAAAGCTGTATATCCGCTGTGCGCGGTCCATGGGAGACGCGCGCATTCAGCGCATGCTGCAGCTGTGCCGGGAGGCGGATCGGAGCGCCAAGCGCACACGGGCCAATCCGTATACCTCCCTTGACATCCTGGCCGCTGCGCTGTGCGAGCGGTAGTGCTTGACTTTGCCGGCAGGATGTGATACAATACAACCAATTTCTACAAGATGAGGACGCGGGTATGAAACTGCTTGAAGAACGCATTCTGCGGGACGGGAAGATCGGAGAGGGCAATGTCCTCAAGGTGGACGGATTTGTCAACCATCAGATCGATACCGATTTCATTTGCATGCTGGGGCAGGAGTTTTACCGGCTGTACCGGGACAGCGGCGTCACCAAGATCCTGACCATTGAGGCATCGGGTATCGGCATTGCGTGCCTGACCGCTCAGTATTTTCATGTTCCGGTCGTCTTTGCGAAGAAAACCAAAACCAACAACATTTATGCGGATGTATACACTTCCCGCGTGGAATCCTATACCCACGGCACCTCCTATGATGTCGTGGTGTCCAAGGAGTTTCTGCTTCCGGGAGACCGGGTGCTGATCATTGACGATTTCCTGGCCAAGGGCAGCGCCCTGCTGGGACTCATCCGGCTGATTGAGGATGCGGGTGCGTCGGTGGTGGGCGCGGGCATTGTGATTGAGAAAGCTTACCAGAACGGTGGCAAACTGGTACGGGACATGGGCATCCGGGTGGAGTCGCTTGCGCGCATTGCCGCAATGGATGGGCAGGGGATCCGGTTTGTTACGGAGCCTGCCGGCGGATAACCGATACCGGCGGAGGATACAATCGTCTGTCGTTGTACACATCTATACCGGTCTGCGATCGGTACATATATCGGTACATATATCAGAGCGCTGTGCGGATGGCACGGCGCTTTTTTACTGACCCGGAGGAAAAAGCGGCAATCCCATTGCAAAGCGGCCGGGAGTGTGTTATACTATGCGCATCGGGCAGATGACCCGAGGGCAGAAGGAACAAGGAACCGGGTGAGATGCCCGGGCGAGCCCGTCGCCGTAAGCGGACGGATCCGGCAGCATGCGCCGCCGCAGACGCATGCCGGTGTATACCGACCATTGGGAAACCGAGAAGGGTGCCGTATTTCAGCCGCGAGCCGGAAGACTTATCCCTGCCTGCCGTGCCAGCCGCGAGCGCCGGCGTCCGGTTCCCGGGGCACGGAAAAAACAAAACAAGGAGAAACAGCTATGAAAAACCATTGCGCAAAAATTCTTGTGTCGGCTCTGCTGCTGTTGGTACTGATTGCGGCATCGGTACTGGGACTGGCTTCCTGCGGCGGCACGTCAGATCAGACCACCCCGCAGCAAACCACCACGGAATCGGGTACTGCGGATCCGGGTACCACCCCGCCTGTCACCGATGCTTCGGCCACCTTTGACAGTCCGGACGACCTGACCGGTACGATCGGGCAGGGAGAGCACACCTTTACCCTTTCGGTGAAGTTCCGTGACGGGGTCACCCGCACGGCCACCATCCGTACGGATGAGGAGACTGTGGGAGATGCCCTGCAGACCCTGGGGATTATCGACGGGGAAGAGGGAGCCTACGGCCTGTATATCAAGAGCATCTGCGGAGAAGTCGCGGACTATGATGTTGACCAGTCTTACTGGGCCTTCTACATTGACGGCGCCTACGCCATGACCGGAGCGGATCAGACCGCCATCACAGCCGGGGCAGTCTATTCCTTCGAGTACTCCAAGTAATGAGGACAGCGCATGCACGCACGGCAGTGACCCTGTACCATCTGTCTCTGATGGCCATGTTCGGGGTGCTGATGTTCTTCGGCAAACTGCTGATGGAGGGGCTGCCCAATATTCATCCGGTGGGAATGTTCACGGTTGTTTTTGCGATTGTGTACCGGGGTATGGGAATTCTGCCGGTGTTGGTTTTTTCCACGCTCACTCTCATTTACGCCGGTCCGGTCATGTGGCCCTATTACTACCTGTTCGGACTGCTCTGGGCACTGACCCTGCTGATTCCGCGCCGGGCTCCCCGGGCAGTGCGCGGAATTCTCTACTGCGTACTGCTCGGTCTGCACGGCCTTGCGTTCGGTACGCTGTGGGCGCCTGCTCAGGTGCTGATGTTCGGTTTGCCCTGGAGTTCGGTGGGCGCGTGGATTGCTGCCGGGTTTGCCTGGGATGTGACCCACTGCATCGGCAATGTCTGTATGGGTTTTCTGGTCCTGCCGCTCTCCGAGCTCCTTGCCGGACTGGAGCGCCGCATGCTTGCGCGCCTGCCGGGCGGACAGCCGGGCAGATAAAGGGATGCCCCCTTTCGGAAATGCGCCTGCCGTATCATGCGGCAGGCGCATTTTCATGCCGGTCAGCGTGTTTCCGCCCTGATTCCGGAAGGGGACAGAGGAACCGGTGGCACATCGGGCAGCACCATGCCGGCGCGGGAAAGCAGCTTTTCCGGTCCGCACCGCGCCCGTTTGTTTGCCGGATATCCGGTCTGAAAGGAATGGGACAGCCCGGGAAAAGGAATTTTTCATGGTTGCACTTGGGCGCATCTCCTGTGCCTGTTTCACCGGCAAAGCGGTTCCCGTAACAAGATGACAGCAGCTTGCAGCACACCTCACAGATCCTTCTTGTCCGGTTGGAGCGGAGGGGACATTTGGTAAAAAAGGGGGCGGTCCCGCCGGGACCGCTCCCTTTTTTTGCAGATCGCCTCCGTTTTGTATTCGGGAGGGCAGAACTTTTTTCAGTGATCCTGTTCAATGCAGATGCAGGCACAGGGGGCGCCTGCGTGCAGGGTGTATGCCGTGTGCGCGTTCAGCGGTACGGGCACCCCCGGCGCCAGACACTGCTGCGGGGTCCCCTGACGGGTAAGGGAGGCCTCTCCCGTCAGCATCAGCAGGATGCGGGGACGGTCGGATGAGGGCAGGGGACAGACGCCTCCCGCACTCACCGACAGATGGTGCACCCGCCCTTCTCCGGTGCGGTCCCACAGAGTACGCTGCTGCCAGTCCGGACCTTCCCGGTACCGGCTGGTGTTGGGCAGGTGATCAAGCAGAGACTTGAGAGCGGGGGTTTTTTCCTTTTCCGCTACCAGAATGCCGTCCGGTGCGGCGGCAACCACCAGATCCTGACCCCCCATCACCACAAGCGGAATATCCAGCTCATTCAGGGCGTGCAGGCGCTGTTCAGTGCCGTCGGTCAGTACATTGCCATAGGTGTGTGTGCCCATTTCCTCGGTAAGCGTGTTCCAGGTCCCCAGATCTTTCCACAGGCCGCTGTAAGGAATACAGGCCACCCGCTCGGCGTGTTCCACCACCACCCGGTCGAAGCTGTCCTCTTCCAGCCGGTCATACCGGTTCAGCAGATCACGGTACCGGCAGGTGGCGCTGTGCCGGGCTACAGTGTCCAGCAGCCATCCCAGCCGGCAGGCAAAGACCCCTCCGTTCCAGAGCGCTCCTGCACGGAGCAGTGCCCGGGCTTCCTCCAGGGCCGGCTTTTCCGCGAAGCGGGTGACCGGAACCGAAGAGCCGCACGGCGCCCCTGTCAGCATGTAGCCGTATTTTTCGGACGGATAGGTGGGCGTGATGCCCATCAGCAGCAGATCCGCTTCCCGTGCGCACACAGAAGCCTCCATTTGCCGCAGCGTGTCAAAATACCGATCGTCGGCATAGGGGTCGACCGGCAGGATGATGACGGTTTCGGAATCCGGAACCTTTTTTTCATCTTTGAGCCAGGCGGCGCTCAGGGCAATGGCGGGATAGGTGTTGCGCCGGGAGGGCTCGGTGAGGATATCTGCGGGTGCACGCAGATGGGCGCGGATCAGGTCTTCCTGACCTGCCGCAGTGGTAATGCACAGCGGGACGCCCGGCAGGCGGGCGGCGATCTGTCCGCTCACCCGCTCCAGCATGGATTGCAGATTCCCGTCGGGCCCGGCGAGCAGTCTGAGAAACTGTTTGGAGCGCCTGTCACCCGAGAGGGGCCACAGACGGCGGCCTGAGCCGCCTGAGAGAAGAATCAGGTACACGATGCGTCTCCTTTCTCCAGAATCTGACGCGCCAGCGCGCACACCCGCCGCAGTCGCCCGGCAGCGTCCTCATCGGAGGTGCCGCATACATCGGCATAGCATTTGAGAAAAGGCTCGGTTCCGGAGGGACGGATCGAAAGGCGCGAGCCGTCGGCAAAATGCATGCGCAAAAGGTCTGCCTGCTGCGGTGCACGGAGAAAGTCCTCTACCTGCACGACCCCCGGCAGCCGTTCGGCGCCTCCTTCGCGCAGACCGCGCATAATGTGCGCCACATGCGCACAACCCGCCTCTCCCGGATAGGCGGCGCTTTCCAGCTGCTCCAGGTAGAATCCGTAGGTCTGCCGCAGTGCCGTCAGTTGCCGGTGGAGATCGGAGCCGGCGCGTTTGAGCCGTGCTGCGGCGGCGCACAGAAGCAGACAGGCTTCCACAGCGTCCTTGTCGCGCGCATGCGTACCGGCAAGATAGCCGTAACTCTCCTCATAACCAAAATAAAAGGCGGGTGTGCCGGCGGCGCTGAGCCGGCAGGCAAAATCCCCGATATACTTGAAACCGGTCAGCGTCTCGTGCACTTCCAGTCCGTGAGCGCGTGCAATGGCCGCCCCGAGTCTGCCGGACACCAGCGTGGTGATCACCGCGGCGTCCTGTTCGGGCGGCGCGGTCTGCAGCAGGAAGTCCAGCAGCAGGGCGCCGATGTCATTGCCGTTGAGCGAACGGTAGATCCCGTCCGAACACCGCACGGCCGCCCCGACCCGGTCGCAGTCGGCATCGGTGGCAAGCACCAGATCGGCGCCGGTCTCCTCCGCCACATCAAGACCCATGCGCAGAGCATCGGGACGCTCGGGGTTGGGTGCGGAAACGGTAGGGAAGTCCCCGTCAGGGTCTGTCTGTCCGGTTACCGGCAGTACAGAGGCCCCGCGGTCACGCAGCACGCGCGGCACCGAGACGGCGCCCGCGCCGTGCAGGGGAGAATACACCACGGTAATGCCGCGGCAGCCCCCGGGCTGAACCGCTCCGGTCACCCGGCGGCGGTAGGCAGCGCTTTCCGCTTCTCCGATCGGGCGCAGCAGGCCCTGCCGGAGCGCTTCTTCTTCTTTCTGTACCGGAATCTCCAGCGGATCGCCTGCAGAGCGGATGCAGTCGGTCAGTTCCGCTGCGGCATCGGGCAGCAGCTGACATCCCCGGGCGTCGTAAACTTTGAAACCGTTGTAGATACCCGGATTGTGACTGGCAGTGATGACGATTCCGGCCGCTGCCGCCAGGTACGGAACCGAGAAGGAAAGCTGCGGGGTGGGGACGGGGCGGTCGTAGAGATAGACCGGAACCCCCGCCGCGCAGAGCGCCAGGGCGGTCTCTTTTGCGAATTCGTGAGAAAGGTGCCGGGTATCATAGGCCACGACAACGCCCGATGAGCCGGTGCCGGCACGGTTGAGCCAGTCACCCACTCCGCGGGCCGCCCGGCGGATGACCGGAACATTGATGCGGTTGGTACCCGCGCCCATAACGCCGCGCATGCCGCCCGTGCCGAAGGAGAGGTCGCGGTAAAAGGCGTCCCGGCGCGCTTCCGGATCGCGTTCCAGCAGAGCAAGTTCTTTTTGCAGTCCGCCCGGCAGAGCGGGCCAGTTGCGCCAGCGGCGATAGGTCTGCATCGTGTCGCGCATTACCGTTCCTCCCGTACCGGTGTATTCAGAAAATCCCGGTATGCCAGTTTCAGACCCTCTTCCAGCGTGGTGCGGGCGTGCCAGCCCAGCCGGTTGAGCCGGGAGAGATCCAGCAACTTACGCGGCGTGCCGTCGGGCTTCGTGTGATCGAAAACGATTTCTCCGGTGTATCCCACCGTATCCGCAATCATGCGGGCGAGCCGGGCGATGCTGACCTCTTCGCCGCTGCCGATATTGACCGTCTCGTCTTCTGCGTAATGCCGCATCAGATACAGGCAGGCATCGGCAAGATCGTCCGCATACAGGAATTCACGCAGCGGTTTGCCGGTTCCCCATACGGTGACCCGTTTTTCACCGTTGCATTTTGCCTCGTGAAAACGGCGCAACAGGGCAGGCAGCACATGGCTGTTCATCGGGTGGTAATTGTCGCCCGGTCCGTACAGATTGGTGGGCATGACCGAAATCCACTGCGTGCCGTACTGCCGGTTGAGAAATGCGCAGTAGCGCAGCCCGGCGATTTTTGCCAGTGCGTAGCCCTCGTTGGTGGGTTCGAGCGGGCCGGTGAGAAGTTCGGATTCGGGAATGGGCTGTTTTGCCATGCGGGGGTAAATGCAGGAAGACCCCAGAAAGAGCAGCTTTTTCACGCCGCATTCCAGGGCCGCGTGCATGACATTCATCTCGATCATCATGTTTTCATAGAGAAAATCTGCATTATGGGACTGATTGGCATAGATACCCCCCACTTTGGCCGCCGCGAGAAAGACATATTCCGGCTTCTCCTGCCAAAAGAAGTGCCGTACAGCCTCCTGTTCGCGCAGATCGAGTTCTCCGGATGTACGGCTGATCAGACACCGGTAACCTTCCCGGTGCAGAGCGCGCGTCAGCGCGCCCCCCACCATGCCGCGGTGTCCTGCCACATAAATGCGTGCATCCCGGTTTTCAAAACCGCATGCCGCGCTTTCTTTTACGGTTGTTCCGATTGTGTTCATGATCTTGCCTCCTGTTCTGCCAGAGCGAGGTCGTGCTGTGCCATGCGCCGGACCAGTTCATCAAAGGAAGTGCTGCGCGGATTCCAGCCCAGTTTCTCCCGCGCTTTTGCAGGGTCCCCGAGCAGATTCACCACATCGGTCGGGCGGAAGAATGCAGGGTCCACTTCCACCAGCACCCGTCCGTCGAGGTCACAGATGCCCCGTTCCTCAAGGCCTTCTCCTTCAAAATGCAGCGGCAGTCCGACTGCGCGGAAGGCGGCCTCACAGAAGGCGCGCACCGAGGTCTGCTCGCCGGTCGCAATCACGAAGTCTTCGGGCGCAGGGGCCTGAAGCATACGCCACATGCAATCCACATAGTCGGGAGCGTATCCCCAGTCGCGCAGGGAAGAGAGATTCCCGAGACGCAGTCTGTCCTGCAGTCCGCGTGCAATCCGTCCCGCCGCGCGCGTAATCTTGCGGGTGACAAACTCTTCACCCCGCCGCTCGGATTCGTGGTTGAACAGAATGCCGTTGACCGCAAACATGCCGTAAGCTTCCCGGTATTCACGCACGATCCAGTACCCGTACAGTTTGGCAACCGCATAGGGAGAATAGGGGTGCAGAGGGGTGCTTTCGTTCTGCGGGACCTGTTCCACCTTCCCGAACAGTTCCGAGGTGGACGCCTGATAAAACCGGGTGTGCTGTGTCAGCCCCGCAATACGGATCGCTTCCAACAGGCGCAGAACCCCGACGCCGTCAGCGTCCGCCGCATATTCCGGGACCGAAAAACTCACCCCCACATGGCTCATGGCGGCCAGATTGTATACCTCGTCCGGACGGATTTCACTGATGATACGGCAGATGCTCATGCCGTCGGTCAGGTCAGCGTCGCACAGCGAAAAATCAGACCGTCCCAGCACCTGCGCAAGACGCGGCATTTCTTCATAGGAGGTACGGCGCCGCATGCCGTACACCCGGTATCCTTTATTCAGAAGCAGCTCGGCAAGGTAGCTGCCGTCCTGACCGGTCACGCCGGTAATCAACGCTTTTTTCTGCATAGGTTCCTCTTTTCTTCCGCACGGACGGGCGCCGGTGCGGCGTTTGCCTCTAATCATAACACGGGTCGCCTGCCAGGTGGAAGCGCTCCGATTGTCCTTTTTCAGCACATTTCTGACATTGTTGTCATCACAGTTGTAATCTCAGCATCCCATTTTTTCCGATCAAATACCCATGAAAAATACAGGAAAAGCAAACAGGATGCGCCAGAGTTGTCCCGCTTTTGCGCACTTGACAAAATCATGCAAATATGGTATGCTTTTCTGAAAACAGGAAGGGAGGCGCAAATATGGGATATACGCAGCAGAGAAATGACCGGATGCGTTCCGACCGCCTGTTGTGCGCGCCCGGAGAAGAGGGCACCCGCCTGCTGTATCTGCAGGAAGCGGGGACCCTGTGGGCCCGCGCAGGATACAGCAGCCGGCGTCAGAATCTGTCCTCCTTCCTGTTCCTGCAGATCTCATCCGGGAGCATTCTGCTGCGCTACCGGGGGCAGAGCCTGCCGCTTGCCGCAGGGGACTGCGCGCTGATCGACTGCGCACAGGGATACGGTTACCGGGTGAGCGCAGACTGCGACCTCGGTTGGGTGCATTTTGCCGGATCGGATGCGGCGGTTCTGTATGAGCGTTATCTTGCCACAGGGGGCAGGAGCGTTTTTCATCCCCGCACGCCCGGGACGCTGGAGCACTGGTGCCGGCAGTTGTTTGAAAGCGGCAGACTGCAGGGAGGCGCGGTGCGTGAATTGCATAACCATGCCGCGCTGGCGTCCCTGCTGGCAGCCGCAGCTGCCGAAGCGGTGCCGGATGCTCTGCCTCCCGAGCGTATGCAGCGGGTACGCGCTTATCTGCGCGACCGGTACCGTCAGCCGGTATCCCTGCAGGAGGTGGCGAGAACCTTTGCGGTGGATCCCTGCTACCTCTCGCGACAGTTCCGGCAGGCCTACGGCACATCGGTTATGGCGTATCTGAACGATGTGCGCATGCAGAGAGCACAGTTTTTGCTGCGGTTCTCTTCCTGCGATATTGCCGGGGTTGCGCAGCAGTGCGGATTCCCGGACGCTTCGTACTTTGCACGGGCGTTCCGCCGCAGTGTGGGCTGCAGCCCCAGCGAATACCGCCGCAACTGGCGCGAATGACCCGCGGAAAAGACAAAAAGCGCCCCGCCGCTCTTTCTGAGCGGCGGGGCGCTTTGCCCGCGATGCGTAAGATTATTTGCGGTTCTGCATTTCAAAAATCAGCTGACGGTCCAGAGAGGATTTGATTTTTCCGTAGGATTTGACGCCGGGGGACACGGCAAGCACGATGAACAGGATGAACTGGACTGCCGTCAGTCCCAGGACAACCCCGCCGAGGATCTGTGCGTTTCCTTCGGCAGTGAGGGCTCCTCCCGTCACAGTCAAAGCTCCCTGCAGCAGGGAAACCACGCAGCAGATCGCCGCGAGCGGCACATTGCCGCCTTTGATCAGCAGGCACGAGAGCAGAATTGCTGCACAGAAGATCCAGCCCGCGATGGCGGCGCCTCCTTCCGGCATCAGCACGCGCAGAACCTGCTGTGCCACTCCGAGAAGCACCGCAAGGATCATCTGCACATGGCACAGGGTAGCGGTAAAACGCCTGTTTTTCAGAAAATCGGGGTATTGCTCGGACGCTTCGAGCAGCAGTTGGGTCCGCCGTTTATTGATGTCCATGACAATTCCTCCTTGTTTATGTTCCTTATTTGTATTCGGGATCGGAGAATCCTGTTGTTCCGACTGAAGGGCGGTCTGTCCCGGCCGGCTCCGTCCGGCCGGGAATGGGGGGGATGTTCTTTTTCCGATCGGGCACTTGCGAGAGCAGGACGGCGCCGAACAGCAACAGGCACCCGGTGATCTCAAACACGCTCAGGCGCTCCCCTACCAGCAGTACGCCGCCCAGAACACCGAAGACCGATTCCAGACTCATCAGCAGGGCCGCGGGCGCCGCGGCGGTATGCTGCTGCCCCAGAATCTGAAAGGTGTACCCTACTCCGCCTGAGAAAATGCCCAGATAGAGCAGGGGAAGCGCGGCTGCCAGCACCGCTGAGGGCGCCGGGCGTTCTGCAAACAGGGCGGCCGGCAGGGCAAGCAATCCCGCGACGGCAAATTCCAGAATGGCAAGCCGCACCCCGTCAACCCGGTCGATAAAGCGGTCCACCGCCACAATCTGCATGGCAAAAGCCACCGCGCTGCAAAGCACCAGCAGATCGCTGGGCACCGGGGTCATGACCGAGGAAAACACCGTACGGAAGAATCCCAGAACCGGACAGCCCTGTTCCGGAAGGGAGCCCTGGACCGCGGTGAGCAGATAGGCACCGCACAAAGCGGGCAAAAGACTGATCCAGACGAAGCGCCCGGGGCGCCGGCGGAACACCATGGAGAACAGAGGGACAAAGACAATGTAAAGTGCAGTCAGGAATGCCGCCTTGCCGGCGCCTGTGCCTTCTGAAATTCCCAGTTGCTGTACGCCCGCCGCCACAAAAAGCAAAAAACCGCACAGAACCCCTGCCAAGAGCTCTGTTCTGTGCACATCGGGACGCAGCTTCCCGGTGCGGGTGCGGACCATCAGACGGCGACCGGTCCCCTGCGCGCGGTCCAGAAGAGGAAGCAGCAGAGTGAGCATGAGGGAGGCAATCAGAAAACGCAGGGAATTGATGGTGAACACCCCCAGCTGCTTGCCCGCGGCATCCTGCGCGGCAAAGGCAAAGCCCCAGACCGCAGCCGCAATGAGCAACAGAAGATTCCCTTTGACGGGATTGCGTTTCATGACAGGCCCTTTCTTCACGCCGCGGTTGACAATCCGGTGCGAGATATGATATACTGATGATTGCAGTGCCCAAAAGCAAAAGGAGCATTCGCTGGTGCAAACGCTCCTTTTATGGTGGAGACAACTGGGCTCGAACCAGTGACCCCTTGCATGTCAAGCAAGTACTCTAGCCAACTGAGCTATGCCTCCGAGCTTGTTAAACGGTGGTGGAGACAACAGGACTCGAACCTGTGACCCCTTGCATGTGAAGCAAGTGCTCTACCGACTGAGCTATGCCTCCGTAACAAACCGTAGCACGTGCTATTATAGCACACACTTTCACAAAAAGCAAGTGCTTTTTCAAAAAAAATCCGGAATCGGAAAAAGGAGGGGATCCTATGCGTTACAGCAGGGAAGAAGACAGCATTTGCCTGGGTGCAGACGAGGCGGTTCTGACCGCGCTTGTCAGTACGGGCCGTTCTGTCCCCGCTCCGCCTTTGGTCCGTCGTCCGGAGGGATATGACGGTGCGCTGCGCGCGACACACACGGTTTCCGGGGTTCCCTTTCTGATATCGGCGGACGGCTACTCGTGGGATGGGCGCCGGCTGTCACTGTGCTTCGATCATCCGAAAGGTGCAGGTAGACTGTCCGATGCGGCCGGACGGTATATCCGCGGGCTGGGTTACTTTCTGGCGCATCTGCTGTTCTGCCGGGATGGGGGAGGGGAAATCACGCTGTCGCTGTCGCTTTTCACATCACAGGGAGATGCGACTTTGCTGCCGGAAGAGCAGATAGACGCCCCCCGTGCCGCCCGTTTCGCCGCCCGGGTGTGGCAGGCACTGCTGCCGCGCGCCGCCCGTCTGTTATACACCGGACGCGTGCGCATGCCCTCTCTTGTGACCGCACCGTTCCCATATCCGGCAGTACGGCAGGGACAGACCGAACTGATGCGGCGTGCCTATGCTGCGCTTGCCGCAGGACGCACCCTGTTTGCTTCGGCGCCCACCGGAATCGGGAAAACCGTCTCGGTCCTGTTCGCGGCCCTGCGTGGGATGGGACGTGGCTTGTTTGAGAAAATCTTTTACCTGACACCCAAAAATACGGTTTCCATTGCCGCGGCCGACGCTCTGCGGCGCCTGCATGCAGCGGGCATGCAGGCGGTGGGGGTGGTGCTGTCTTCGCGCGCCGCCCTCTGCCCGAACGGGCTGTGCTGCCTCGACTCCGAAGCCTCCCCCTGCAAACTTTCGCGCCGGGCCGCCACCCGGTGCGAAAAGGCGTGCGCCGTCCTGCTCGGGGCGGCGGAAGCAGTCATTACGCCTGCCGACATCCGGCGTGCCGCGCAGGAATACGGCGTCTGTCCCTCCACCCTGCAGCAGGCGCTGTGCACCGAGGCGGATGTGATCATCGGGGACTACAATTATCTGTTTGACCCGGATGTGCGCATGGAGCGCTTCTTTGATGAGGCCGGGCCCTGTGCCCTTCTGGTAGACGAGGCACACGACCTGCCGGAGCGGGTGCGCGAGATGATGTCGGCCACCGTCAATGCCGATCTGTTTGCCAGCGCCGCGCAGGCGGCACAGGAGGCGGGAGCGCAGGATGCCGCCCTGCTCTGCATGAGCACGGCCGATGCCCTGCGTGCTCTTCTGCTTCCGCTGACCGCGGACAGCCGCCGCACGGACGAGAACGGCACGCAACACGGCTTTTACAGTTGCAGCGAGGTGCCTGCAGGCGTTCCGGAATTGTTTTCAGACTGCGTCTCCGCTTTGCAGGAGCTCCTGCCGCCTCCCGGCACGCCCGCCGGAAGACGCGCCCGGGAAGCGGCCGAACCGCTGTTCCGGATGGAGCGACGGCTCCGGCTGGCGGGGCGGGGATTTGTGTATTTTGTGCGCAGTACGGCGGACCGGTTTGAACTGGAGGTGCTGTGCCTCGATCCGTCAGCCCCTATCCGCTCCTGTGTCGCACGGGGACACGGCACCGTCTTCTTTTCGGCGACGCTGGAACCGATGGCTTATTATAAGGAGGTCATGGGGGCGGACGCCTCCTCGGATGTGCTGGTTCTGCCTTCTCCGTTTGAGCGGGACCGGCTGTGTATTGCGGTCATGCAGCAGATCAGTTCGCGTGCATCCCAGCGGCAGGAACGCATGGGCGATGTGGTGGCGGCGGTTACGACCGCCATCCGTGAGAAACCGGGCAATTACCTGGTTTTCTGTCCTTCCTTTGCCTACCAGAAGGCACTGGCGGATCTGTTCCGCCGCAGAGTTCCCAAACTGCCGCTGCTCTGCCAGACGCCCGATATGGACCGGCAGGCGCGTGAAGCGTTTCTCGCCGCGTTCCGTGAGGATAACCCGCGTGCTCTGCTGGGGTTGTGCATTATGGGCGGAATCTACGGAGAGGGAATTGACCTTGCCGGGAAGCGGCTGATCGGATGCGCCATTGTGGGGGTAGGCCTTTCCGCCCTGTCCGACCGGGGAGACGCGACTGCGGCCTATTACGAGGACAAATGTGAAGCAGGTCAGGCGTATGCTTATCTGTATCCGGGCTTCAACCGGGTCCTGCAGGCGGCGGGGCGGGTGATCCGTTCCGAGTCGGACCGGGGGGTACTGC
>CASFDI010000056.1 GCA_949293405.1 uncultured bacterium
TATCAAAAAATGCCTATTGACAAACCGATAAAAATGCGGTATAATGTCGCCCGGATGCTTCTAATGGATTAGAGTCTTCCAGCAATTATTTTTGGGACCACCCTGCGGGGTTGAGGCCATACGGACAGCCGGGTCCACTGCCGATCGGCGGTTTTCCGCCTTATTGATTGAGCCTGTGCTCAGATTTTATAAGTTGGTTACTTTATAACCGAAATGCGTGCATACGCAAACTTGTGAAACGGTCAATAAGAGTAGTAAAAGTTATTGCTATATAGACTCTGTATGCCACCCCACACCTGCCTTTTCCACAGAAGGATCCGAAGGATCGTCTGTCGGAATCCGGACGGGCTTTTTACGCGCAAGTTGTGTATGTACAGCTTGCGCTTTTTGTTTTGCGGGGGAAAAATGGAGAAGTTGAATCAGAACCGTGCGCCCATCTACGAGGCGCTGCAGCAGTTCCGGGAGATGCGGGTGGTACCCTTCGATGTTCCGGGGCACAAGCACGGACGCGGCAATCCCGAGCTGACCGCCTTCCTGGGAGAGCAGTGCGTCAGCATAGATGTCAACAGCATGAAGCCGCTTGACAACCTGTGTCACCCTGTTTCGGTAATCCGCGAAGCCGAAGAACTCGCAGCGGATGCGTTCGGGGCGTCACACGCCTTTCTGATGGTGGGAGGAACCACCAGCGCGGTGCAGAGCATGGTGCTCTCCACCTGCAAGCGCGGCGATAAAATCATCCTCCCGCGCAATGTGCACCGCAGCGTCATCAACGCGCTGGTGCTCTGTGGGGCGATTCCGGTCTATGTCAATCCGGAAGTGGATGTGAAACTGGGTATTTCCCTGGGTATGAAGCGTGAGCAAGTCGCGAAAGCAATCGCCGAACATCCCGATGCCGTAGCGGTTCTGGTCAACAATCCCACCTATTACGGCATCTGCAGCGACCTGCGGGAGATCGTGACCATGGCGCACCGTGCCGGTATGTACTGCCTGGCAGACGAGGCGCACGGGACACACTTTTACTTCGGCGACAATATGCCGGTCTCCGCTATGGCGGCGGGGGCGGATATGGCGGCAGTCTCCATGCACAAGAGCGGCGGAAGCCTCACCCAGTCCAGCCTGCTGCTGACCGGCCCTGCCATTCATGAAGGGTATGTCCGGCAGATCATCAACCTGACACAGACCACCTCGGGCAGTTATCTTTTGATGTCCAGTCTGGATATCAGCAGGCGCAATCTTGCGCGCCGCGGGAAGACCGTCTTTGCCCGTGTGATCGAGATGGCAGACTATGCGCGTGAGGAGATCAACGCGATCGGGGGCTACTATGCCTTCGGGCGTGAGTTGATCAACCGGGATTCGGTATTTGATTTCGATTCCACGAAACTGAGCGTCCATACCCGGGACATCGGGCTTGCCGGTATCGAAGTATACGATCTGCTGCGCGATGAATACGACATTCAGATTGAATTCGGCGATATCGGAAATATTCTGGCCTATCTCTCCATCGGCGACCGGATGCAGGAACTGGAGCGTCTGGTCAGCGCCCTGGCAGAGATCCGCCGCCGCTACCAGAAGGACAGCAGCGGACTGCTCAGTCAGGAATATCTCCCCCCGGTTGTCGTTATCAGCCCACAGGAAGCCTTCTACGCGAAGAAAAAGAGCGTCCCCCTCGCACAGAGCGTCGGAAGCGTATGCAGTGAATTCATCATGTGCTATCCCCCGGGCATTCCGATTCTGGCGCCGGGCGAGCGGGTAACCGAAGAGATCATCCGCTATATCGAATACGCCAAGGCGAAGGGGTGCTCCATGACCGGACCGGAAGACCCCGCCATCGAACACATCAACATTCTGGCATAGGAGGCTGTCATGGAACTGTGGTTCAGTGAATTTCACGCCCCGGATGTCAAGCACAGCATCCGGGTCAACCGGCATCTCTACTCCCAACGGAGCAACTATCAGCAGATCGATGTCTTTGATACCCCGGAATTCGGCCGGGTACTCACTCTGGACGGCAATGTCCAGCTCACCGAACGGGACGAATTCATCTACGACGAGATGATCACCCATGTGCCCATGTCGGTACACCCCGAGGCGCGCGACATTCTGGTTATCGGCGCAGGGGATGGCGGGGTGGTGCGTGAGCTCACCCGCTACGACCGGGTGGAGAAAATCGACCTTGTCGAAATGGACCCGCAGGTGATCGAAGTCTGCCGCACCTACCTGCCGGAAAACGCCTGCCGTCTGGATGACAGCCGGGTACACATTTATTACGACAACGCCCTGCGCTTCATCCGCAAGTGCCATGCCGCCTATGATCTGGTCATTGTAGACTCTACCGACCCGTTCGGTCCTTCGGAAGGCTACTTTACCCGTGAGTTTTACGGCATCTGCTACAACGCCCTGCGCGACGACGGCATTATGGTCAATCAGCAGGGCAGCCCCTTTTACAAGCACGACGCCGACGCCATGCGCCGCAGTCATCAGCGCATCGTAAACACCTTCCCCATCAGCCGCGTTTATCAGGCCCATATCCCCACCTACGCCGCCGGGTACTGGCTCTTCGGTTTCGCCAGTAAGCGCTATCATCCGGTGGATGATTTCCGCCCCCGGGAATGGGAGGCGCTGGGCCTGTCCACCAACTACTACACCACCCGGCTGCATGTCGGCTCCTTCTATCTGCCCGCCTTTCTTGAACGCATGCTCCAGGAGGTCGAACATTGAAACGCAACATTGAAACATTCATCGGCTGCGACGCTGCCTACGAAGACGCCGATACCGTGCTCACCGGCGCACCGTTTGACTCTACGACCAGTTACCGCCCGGGCGCACGCTTCGGCCCTTCCGCCATCCGGCACGAAAGCTGGGGCATCGAGACCTACAGCCCCTATCAGGACCGCGATCTGTGCGACTGCAGCGTCTTCGACAGCGGGGACCTGGAACTCTGTTTCGGAGATCCGGCGTCAGCCCTCGATGATATCGAGCGTCACACCCGGCAGATTCTCTCAGACGGAAAATTCCCGCTCCTGCTGGGGGGTGAGCATCTGGTCACCCTGGGTGCGGTACGCGCGGTGCACGGGTATTTCCCGGATCTTGCCATTGTGCATTTCGATGCGCATGCCGACCTGCGCGACGACTACCTGGGCGCCCGTCTGAGTCACGCCTGCGTCATCCGCCGCTGCCATGATCTGCTGGGAGACGGCAGAATTCATCAGTTCTGTATCCGCAGCGGAGAGCGGACGGAATTTGAATTTGCGCGCGCCCATACCCGCATGACGCGCTTTGACTTTACAGGGCTGGAGGAGACCGTGGACGCGCTGTGTGCCGCCGGTACACCGGTCTACCTGACCGTGGACCTTGACTGCCTCGACCCATCGGCTTTCCCCGGCACCGGAACACCCGAAGCAGGCGGCGTCACCTTCCCCGCTCTGCTTGACGCAGTCCGCACCGTCTGCCGCGCCCGCGTGGTCGCCGCTGATCTCAACGAACTGGCACCCACCCTCGACACCAGCGGCGCTTCCACCGCCCTGGCCTGTAAACTGCTGCGCGAGCTACTGCTCGCCCTGCCGCACAGGCGCTGACCGCCTGACCGCCCTTTTGCCGCGACTGCGCGGGTCCCCCCAGGTCTCAGCGAAGCGGCGCCCACCGGGACACTACCGCCCCCCTTTCCGCGGCGGTTACACGGCACACTCGGTCATACCGGGCGCTGCGCCCGTTCCCAGCCCTGTGTCCGCACAGCGCGCATCCGCGTTGTGCCACAATCCGGCCCAAAAACCAAAAACAGACGATAATGACGATAATAAGGAGAACTCCCATGAGCAGAGTATTGATCATCGGATGCGGCGGCGTCGCTTCCGTCGCTATCCGCAAATGCTGTCAGGTGAGCGAAGTGTTCACCGATATCTGCATCGCCAGCCGCACCGTAGAAAAATGCGATCGCCTGGCACAGGCACTCGCCGGAAAGACGAAAACCCGCATCACCACCGCCCGGGTGGACGCCGATTCGGTAGAAGAGGTAAAGGACCTCATCCGCTCCTACCGTCCCGACCTGGTGATGAATATCGCATTGCCTTATCAGGATCTGACCATCATGGACGCATGCCTTGCCTGCGGGGTAAACTACATGGATACCGCCAACTACGAACCGGAAAACACCGACGATCCGGCATGGCGCGCCGTATATGAAAAGCGGTGCCGCGAGTTGGGATTTTCAGCTTATTTTGATTACAGCTGGCAGTGGGCATACCGGGAGAAATTCGAAAAAGCAGGCCTGACCGCACTGCTGGGATGCGGGTTTGACCCGGGCGTGACACAGGCATACTGCGCCTACGCGGCGAAGCATGAATTTGACACCATCGACACCATCGACATTCTGGACTGCAACGGCGGCGACCACGGCTACCCCTTCGCCACCAACTTCAACCCCGAAGTCAACCTGCGCGAAGTCTCCGCTCCCGGCAGTTACTGGGAAAACGGCCGCTGGGTAGAAGTTCCCGCCATGAGCATCAAACGGGAATACAACTTCGCCGAAGTAGGCAAAAAGGACATGTACCTGTTGCACCACGAGGAGATCGAATCACTCGCGGCGAATTTCCCGGGTGTACGGCGGATCCGCTTTTTCATGACATTCGGGCAGAGTTACCTGACCCACATGAAGTGCCTGGAAGATGTAGGCATGCTCTCCACCACCCCGGTACATTTCGAAGGGGTGGACATCGTCCCGATCAAATTCCTCAAGGCCCTGCTCCCCGATCCGGCAACCCTGGGGCCGCGCACCGTGGGCAAAACCAATATCGGCTGTATCTTCACCGGAAAGAAGGACGGCAAGGACAAGACCTTCTGCATTTATAATGTCTGCGATCATCAGGCGTGCTACCGCGAGGTAGAAAGCCAGGCCATCAGTTACACCACCGGCGTGCCCGCCATGTGCGGCGCCCTGATGCTCCTGACCGGCGCGTGGAACACGCCGGGGGTGCACACCGTGGAAGAATTCGATCCCGATCCCTTCCTGGACGCGCTCGACCGCTACGGCCTGCCCCGCAGCATTGACCGCAATCCGGTACTGGTAGACTGATGGCATATTCAGATCATCCGGCGTTTTCCGGTTTGAATGGGCAAAACCCCGCCGACCTTTTTGCAGATCTGCCCACCCCCTGCTACATCATCGACCAGGCGCAACTGGAGAAAAATGCCGCCCTGCTCGCGGGTGTGGCAGAGCGGACCGGGTGCAGAATCCTGCTGGCACAGAAGGCGTTTTCCAATTTTGCCTTTTACCCTCTGCTTGCGCGGTACCTCGCCGGTACCGAGGCCAGCGGACTCTTTGAGGCGCGTCTGGGAGCCGAAGAGATGCCCGGGCGGGAAGTGCATGTCTTCAGCGCCGCCTACCGTGCGGACCAGTTTGACCAGTTGCTCCGCTATGCCGATCACATTGTTTTCAATTCCCCCGCCCAGCTGGCACAATTCGGACCTGCGGCGCGTGCCGCAGGCAAAAGCATCGGCATCCGGATCAACCCGGAATGCTCAACCCAACAGGGGCACGGTATCTATGACCCGTGCGCACCCGGCAGCCGCCTCGGCACCACGCGTGCCGCCTGGGATGCCGCCATGACGCCTGACCTTGTAGCACTGCTGGACGGACTGCACTTTCATACTCTGTGCGAACAGGATGCCGATGCCCTCGCCGAAACGGTACGCGCTGTAAAAATACGCTTCGGCGATGTCCTCCCCCGCATGAAATGGCTCAATATGGGCGGCGGGCACCATATCACCCGCCCCGGTTACGACCTTGCCCTGCTGGAAGAGATTCTGAAAGACATGCACGCCCGCTGGGGTATTCAGATATACCTGGAACCCGGCGAAGCGGTCGCGCTCAACGCCGGATACGCCCTGACCCGGGTGCTGGATGTGGTCACCAACCGCGATACCCGTATTGCCATCATGGACATCAGCGCCGCCTGCCATATGCCCGATGTGATCGAAATGCCTTATACCCCGCCGCTCTGGCACGCCGTGCCGGTTTCCACAGCCGCATCTGCGGGATCTGAAGAAACGGAGGAATCCTCCGGGCACTCCGGATTTTCCGGTTCCGCCCCATCCGCCGCATCTGCCGAAACCGCCCCGTCCGGTCAATCCCCCGACGGTCCCGGCTGCGGTACCGGGGATGCCCGGGGGTGCGGCTGTCCGGCCGTGCGTTACCGGCTGGCCGGGCCGACCTGTCTTGCGGGCGATGTGATCGGCGATTATGACCTGCAGCAGCCGCTCTCCGCCGGAGACCTGCTGCTGTTCGGTGATATGGCGATATACACCACCTGCAAGAACAACACCTTCAACGGCATGCCCCTGCCCGACATCTGGCGCTACGCGCCCGACGGCACGCTCACCCGTCTGACCCGCTTCGGGTATTCCGACTTCAAGCACCGTCTGGGAGAAGAACGCCGCTGACAAAAGAAGGCACCCCGCCCCTGCCCCGCGAAGCGGCAAACGCGGACGCCGCAGAAATACGGAACACTGACAAGCGGCGGGGACGCCCCCGCTGTCTGCCGATGACGCCCCACTGCCGGGCGAAGTCAGGCACGGCATCTGCTGTTTGCATGAAACACCGGATCATGAGCCTCGCGCGCAGGATGATGACACATAGGGCGCCTTTGCGGCTCCATCGCGCCTTATGAAATACGGACCACCCCATACAGAGGCAGTCCGTGCCGCCGTAATACGGCGGCACGGACTGCCTGTCTTTCTGTGCGGAGATGAAATGTGCGTGCATGCGGAGGGGCCGCACTCCGGCGTTTTTCGGTTCTGCCGGTCGACCGCGCGGACAGATACCGCCCAGGACATCCCCTTTTCCGAAAAGGTTCTTTGCCCCGCTTTCTTCGAGGAAGAAAGCGGGATCTCCCTCCGTCCCTGCCCTGCTCGACTCAGGAGCCGGGTGTCAGTTCCACCGTTCCGCTGTCCGGGACGATATCCACATAGACATAACAGGAACCGTCTTGGTTCTGGCGGATTTCCAGCAGATTTTCGCCGCAGCGTGCGGACGGCCAGTTCGCGGGTACGGCAACCTTGACGGTAAGAGGCATATCGAAGATTTCATCCGATTCCCCGTCTGTCAGGGTAACCGTAACGGTTCCGTCTGCATAGGCGGTTTCCAGCCGGGCGGTAGACCACTCGAAATAATACAGCATGGCGTCTGTCAGGGTTGCCACCCACACCGTGTCTCCCAGACTTTCGGTATAGGCGAACAGCTGATCCGCCTGACTCTGCAAGATATGATGGCTCCCGATTTCGTCAGGCGTCATCTGATGAATACAGAAGCACGCCCATCCCTGCTGCTCCAGAGCCGCGTCGATATAGTTTTTCCAATTGACTATATCGTCGCCGGCGTTATTGTTCAGAATCATAAAGGCCTTCACATTCATGCGGCCGGTCTCTGTGATAAAGTTTTCCGGCATATTGACCCGCGTCTCATAGCCGTCCGTCGCAATAAAGGTGCCGCGGGAACCGATGTAACTGCCCTCTGCAAGAGCCTGTTTCACCAGTTGATTATAATAGGTCTTGTAAGAAGGGATCCGTTCTCCGTCCACCGTCTGATCCACTGTCAACACCCCGATCCCCGGTTCCACCAGTGCCAGCGCACGCTGTGCCGGATAAGTCGCGCGCGGGAAAAGGTCCTGCAGAATCTGCCGGGAGGCATAGAGTTCTTTACTGGAGCTGCCTTTCGGCATCTCGGGTGAAGTCATTGCTTCCCCCGCATTGGTCACATAACGGAAGGTGCCTCCGTCATCATTGGTTCCCCAGAAACTATGCGTATGCGTGTGCGAGACCAGCTCGTTTCTTCCCAATTCAAGCACGGCACGCCAGAATTCCACCTTGGCGGTATTGATATCATACACATACCGGCCGTCTTCGGTCACATATTCCGTTTTTCCATCCTCACCGGTCTGCGTGCGCAGAGTGGCGAGGTCCTGCGTCTTGATCGCGAAAGAGAAAGCCAGACTTCTGTATTTGCGCAACATTTCCATTGCAAATTCCGCAGTGGAAATCACGCCGTCATCCACCACATAGGATACGACGCCCTGCGCGCCGTCTTTGTTGACGATTTCGGCTGATGATTCAAAAGTGCCGGTCATCTGAAATACGATTTTATAAGTTTCATTTGCACTTCCGTCCCCGCTGGTTACCGTAACGGTTGCTACGCCGCCGTTGACGTGACTGGCCTGTTCGACGGTCGCATAGGCGGCAACCGAGCCGGGCTGCACGGTCACGACCGGATAGCCGGTATTGATATCCGCATCGGCAGTATAATCGGTCACCTCGCGGTCAAACCCGGGCAGTACCGTACTGTCCACCGCCAGTGACACGGCGGTCGCATCGCCCATATCGGCATCGGCAAACAGCGTCCGGTTGGCAAGGTATTCGGCATAGGATTTGAACCGGATGACCCGCACCCCGACACCTGCATCCGTCTCTGTCCAACCGGGAGCGGCCCCCTCGGGTGTATCGGCTTCCAGTACTACCACCAGTTCATCGCATGCGGTAAAGGGGGCGTTTCCGATCTGCGTGACCGATGCGGGCAGGTACAGCGTGCGGAGCGCCCCGCAGCCCGAGAACGCGCCGTCTCCGATCAGGTCCAGTGCCTCACTCAGCCGCACCTCCGACAGTGCCGTGCACCCTGAGAACGCATTTGCGCCCACGGTCTGCACGGTGTCAGGCATGTAGATATAGGAAACGGCAGTCTTACCCGCGAAAACCCCATCCCCCACCCTGCTGACAGGGAGTCCCTGCCAGGTATCGGGTATGACGACATCCATCCCGCCCCCGGTGTACCCGGTCAGCATGCAGCTGCCGTCCGGCAGCGCCTCAAACGAAAGCCCTTCGGTACCGTAAGTCCCGGGGACAATTTCTATGGTGGCCGTGAGCGGTGCCGGGGTTTCGTAATTGGCAGGATCATCCGGGGCGAAAGTTGCGGTAGCGGAATATGTACCGATCCGGCAGGCGCTGTTGCCCGTGTATGTGGCAGTCAGCCCGTCAGGCAGCCCTGTCAGAAAAATGCTGTGAACCGTCCCGTCAAACTCCGTCCGAACGGAATCGAATGTAACTTTACTCATATTGAAAGAGGCCTTGTTGATGGTCACGGTTGCACTCATCTCGGGGATGGGTTCATAGTTGACCGCATCGCCCGTAAACACCGCATACACGGTATATACACCCGCATTTTTCATCTCCTCCGCCCCCTCGATCCGGTAGGACACTTCTACCCCCTCGGGCAGACGACCGGCAATATCGACAGAGCGTCCCCGGCCGTTATAGGTCAGCGTCTTGCCGTTGAAGACAATCCGGGACATATCATACACCGCTTTTTCAATGGTGAGCGTGGCGCTCCGGTCTCCCCCGGGTATCAGAACTCCGTCACGGTAAAACTGCGCCGTGACGGTATACACGCCTGCATTGGTCTGACCGTTGTTCTCATATGCGACCGTAACTCCCGCGGGCAATGTTCCGCTGACCGACAGACTCTTTTCGGTTCCGTCATAAACGAAAGTCCCGTCCGGCAGTGAGACCCCGGAGAGATCCGGCGGTTCGGTTGTGACAGACGGGGTCTCTTCCCCGCCGCAGGCGGTCAGCGCCAGACAAAGGACTGCCCCCAGCAGAATACAGAAAAACAGCCACCCCTTTTTCATGACAGTCACTCCTTACATCATCGTATACCAGTTGTAAACATAGGATACCACAGTAATCAAGGAATTGTCAACAGTAAAAATCGTTTTCACACGACATTATTCGTGAATATGCACAATTCAGTCGTGCACCCTGTCGCAGCGCTGCCGCACCGACAGGGCGCCACTGCGGGTGCGCTTCCAGTTTACGCGGATGACACGGTTGCCGATACGCACCGAACCGCGTGCCCACTTCAGCGCCGGAATGTCCGCAGGTTCAATTTCATAATCGGTGTAACCGGTACTTCCGGGCTTCTGTCTGATCCCCAGAATTTCGGTAAAGAGAAGCCGGACCGCGCCTCCGAACATGGGGTGATCGTGTGAAGCGCCCCCGTCCCAGGTCTCCCAGAGCGTGGTAGCGCCTGCCTCTTTCATGCGTGCAAACGAAGTATCGGTGCGCCCGGTGAGCAATTCGAACGCAAGGGACGCCTCGCCCATCCGGAACAGCATCTCCAGCAGCAGAGGCGTACCGAAAATGCCGGTATCCAGCGTCCGGCTGGAGCGGTATTTTTCCAGCAGCGACGCCCGGGTTTTCTCATTTCCCAGTCCCAGATCCAGCGCAAAGGCGTCTGCTCCGTTCAGCCCACGGCAGAAAGAACCGGTCTGCGGATCGTAAAACGCATTCCGAAATGCCTCTTCAACAGTGGCAATGCGCCCGGGCAACCAGACCGGTACCGGTTCCCCGAGCAGCGGTGCGGCCGATTCCACACAGTGCAAAGCTTTAATATGAAAATAAGTGTTTACAAAAGCGGGCGGAATGGTTTCTTCGGCTGCCGGGAAGCACCAGTCCCCCAGGCACCAGCCGCCCTCCTCTTCATGGGTGACCAGACCGTTTTCCGAATGTCTGTGCAGATACTCCAGCCACCGCAGAATATGCGGATAACACAAGCGGAGCAGATCCGTATCCCCGTAAACCCGGTAAAATGCCATGGGAATCACGAAAACGGCGCCGCCCCATCCCCCGGGACCGCCGCCGCCCCCCAGGAAAGGAGCGGTATGCGGGATATGACCGGTTTCGGCTCCCCGGCTGTCCAGGATATCCTGCATCCACTTGGTGTAGAAGCGTCTGACGCGGTCACTGCCGAGCGTGAGCATGGCGGTTTCAGCCGTCACCTGTCCGTCGCCGGTATAGCCAAGGCGTTCCCGGTGGGGACAGTCTGAAGGCACCCCGCTGTGCATGTTATTCAGTTGCGTGCGGATATAAGCGGAAAACAGCCAGTTCAGAACCGGATCCGAGCAGACAAAAGAGGCGGTCACCGGGATATCGGCATGCACCACCGCTACCTCTTCCGGTTCCCCGGGGCCTGTGACCTCAAAATACCGGAACGCCTGCCAGGAAAATTTCGGGCGTACCGTCATCGGCACATCCGCACAGATATACCGGTTTTCCTGAATCTGCTCCTCACCCCCCGCGGAAGCGAAATCAAGTGCATTCCGGTCGGCGGTCAGATTTTCACTGTGACGCACCCGTACCTGCTCACCCGCATGCCCGCTGCAACGGATGTTGACCCAGCCGGTGATATTTTCGCCGCAGTCATACAGACGACGCTCATCTGTCAGAAGAATCAGGCGGGGCTGCAGGGTCCGGATCACCCGGTCGGTCGGGCAGTCCTGCGGGACCAGCAGTGCCTGGGGCGGGTCTGCTTTCCGTGCAGGGCGCCAGCCGTCGGCACTCTCCCCGGGCACGCACCGTTCCGCAGAGAGACGGCGCAGGTCGTGCTCTTCGCCGTAATACAGATTGTTTTCCAATATTTCACTCGGATGCCACAGCGTATCACAGTCGCTCTCCACCCGGACACGCGAACCGTCCGACTCGGTCACAGTCAACTCAAACCGCACCTTCGGCGTCCCGAACACAAACGCCCCCTCCGCCTGCCGCCTTGTCTGATGATACCAGCCGTTACCCAGTTGAACCGCCAGAACATTTTCGCCCTGACGCAGGTATGGAAGCAGATCGTATGCAAGATAGCAAACCCGGAATCCTCCCCGTTCTTCCCAGACCGGATAAGTGGCCCGGCATCCCAGCACCGACCCGTAATTGGTAAGTGCAGGGACAAACTCGTCCTCCCCTACCCGCCGGCCATTGACATATAGCAGAAAGAACCCCAACCCGCAGATTTCAAGGTGTGCCTGCGTGGGGTTGCTTACCTTGAAGGAACGGCGGAACAGGGGCGAGTCACAGGCGTCCCCACCGCAGATCCAGTTCTGGTTTTTCATCCTTTATCCTCCGTAAATGCATTCTGCGGAGATACACAGCGGGACTGTCCGTTGCACTGCAGCCGGGACCGCCCCACGACCGATGACCCTGTGCCCATGCTCCTGTAATCTTTCACTCCCGTAATCCTTTTGCCCGGTGATTCTATGATTCTGTAGTCCGCAATCCGTGCCCGGTGCTCCGGAAATACAGTTCCCCGTCACCTGTGCGTCCGGTGGCTGACATCCCATGCCCCCGGGCGGCGGCACTGTGTCCGCCGTTCGGGGGCATGGGGCCTGCCGCCCCCTCTTTGAAAAGAGGGTGCCGTTATCTCCCCGCGGCCTGCCACAGACGCATGACCTGCTCAGCACACGCAGTCATATTGGCGCGTGCCGTGTCAGGCTCCATTGCCTGCTGCAGGGTGCAGGGCGCACGCAGGATCGGAAACAGAGCGTCTATGCCGCATGCATGGCAGGCGGCAATGTCGCCGGAGAGACTGCCGGAAAGTACCAGCACCGGCTTACCGTACCGTTTGGCCAGTGCGGCAATGCCTGCAGGTGCTTTTCCCATAGCGGTTTGCGCATCGGTCCGTCCCTCGCCGGTGATCACCAGATCCGCATCCCGCACAGTCTCTTCCACTCCCGCCAACTCAAGGACCAGCCGGATGCCCGAGGTCAGTTCCGCCCCCAGAACAGCAGAACAGGCGAAGCCCACGCCGCCCGCCGCCCCGGCACCCGGCATATCCGGATCGCAGGAAGGATACCGCAATCTGACCAGCTGTGCATAACGCGCAAGCCATGCATCCATGCGCGGAATATCTTCCGTCCGCGCCCCCTTCTGAGGGGCAAAAACCGCGCTGCAGCCGTTCGGCCCGCACAGGGGATTCTTCACATCGCATGCCACCCGGAACCGGCAGTGCCGTACCTCGTCAGACACATTCCTGTCTTCGATGGAAGCAATCACCCCGACACCTGCCGCACCGGGCGGTACCGGTTTCCCCTCTGCATCCAAAAACGAAAACCCCAGTGCCTGCAGCATGCCCACTCCGCCGTCATTGGTGGCGCTGCCACCGATGCCGAGCAGGACATTCCGGCACCCCGACCGGATCGCGTCGGCGATCATCTCGCCCACACCGTAAGTGGTTGTCCGCATGGGGTCCGCAGCCCCCTCCGGAACCAGAGCAAGCCCCGCCGCAGCTGCCAGTTCCACGACCGCAGTGTCTTCTCCGACAATCCCGTAAGCCGCATCCACAGGCGCCCCCAGAGGCCCCGTGACGCGCACCGTACGCAAAACACCGTGCATCCCCTCCACCAGAGCGGCCACGGTCCCCTCCCCGCCGTCTGCCACCGGTCTGACGGAAACCTGTGCATCAGGGCAGGCGCGCAGAATACCGGCGCGCGCGGCTTCCCCTGCCTGCAGAGAGGTCATGCTTCCCTTGAATGAATCCATTGCCACCGCAATTTTCAACTCGGTTTCCTCCCGGCAAATATGTAAATATAAATATGCATATCAAATCCGAT
>CASFDI010000057.1 GCA_949293405.1 uncultured bacterium
AGAAGAATGGTGGAAAAGCCCAGCCGGGCAGCCTCCCTGACACGCGACTCGGTATTGGAAACTGCGCGGATCTCGCCTGAAAGCCCGATTTCTCCGAAAGCAATCAGAGAATCCGGCACGGGCTTGTCCAGCATACCGGAGATCAGGGAGAACGCCACCGAAAGATCGGCAGCAGGTTCATCCAGACGCAGACCGCCTGCAATATTGAGATAGACATCGTGCTCGGAAAACCGCAGTCCCAGCCGCTTTTCCAGTACCGCAAGCAGCAGGCAGAGCCGGTTATAATCGAAGCCGTCCGAAGTGCGTTTGGGCGCGGCGTAGACACTCCCCGCAACCAGCGCCTGAATCTCCGTGATAATCGGGCGCGTGCCTTCCATAAAGCATCCGGCACAGTTGCCGCTGGCGCCGTGGGGACGGTCGGCCATCATGGTTTCGGAGGGATTCGGAATCTCGACAAGACCGCGGTCGCTCATCTCAAAGACGCCGATTTCGTTGGTGGAGCCGTATCGGTTCTTGATAGCGCGTACGATCCGGTAAGACTGCGTACGCTCCCCTTCAAAATACAGGACCGCATCCACCATGTGTTCGAGCACCTTCGGTCCGGAAATGCCTCCCTCCTTGTTGACATGACCCACCAGGAACACCGCGGCGCCGGTATTCTTCGCATAGGTTATAAAAGCCATCGCGCTCTCACGCACCTGATTGATGGATCCCGGCGCCGACTGATGGCGCTGTGTGTAAAGCGTCTGGATCGAGTCCACAATGATCACATCGGGCGAAAGCCGTCCGCACTCCTGTAAAACCGCCTCAGTCTGCGTTTCTGCCAGCACATAAATATCTGTTTCTCCTGCTCCGAGGCGCTGATACCGCAGTTTGATCTGTCCACGCGATTCTTCTCCCGACACATACAGGACGGTATGGGTCCTGCCGATCTCCATGCTGATCTGCAACAGCAGCGTGGATTTTCCGATGCCGGGCTCTCCGCTGAGAAGAACAACCGATCCTTCCACAAGCCCTCCGCCAAGCACCCGGTCAAGCTCGCCCGTACCGGTGCTCCAGCGCATATACTGCGGCAGATCCAGCTGATCAAACCGCACGGCAGGCTGGCGGACCTGTACGGCAGGTGCGGAGGCAGCCGTGCTCTGGGGTTCGGGCGTCATCTCCTCAAATGCGTTCCAAGCGCCGCATTCGGGACATTTGCCGAGCCATTTTGCAGAGGTGTATCCGCATTCCGTACAGGCAAAGAGTGTTTTCGGTGTTTTCATGGTGTGGCGGCATCCTTTTCTCTGAGATACTCTATTATACCACACGCCAGCACAGTTGACAATTCCTTTCTGTAGGATTCGTCTTCCAGGCGCGCACATTCGGCAGGATTTGAGAGGAAACCGCATTCGATCAGGATCGCTTCGTGAGTATTGTCGCGCAACAGAAACATGGATGAGGCCCCTTTTTTCGCGCGTCTGTGATTTTCCGGCTGAAGAGTCGCGCATACCTTGTTCTGAAGAAGTTCTGCAAGCCGGCAGCTCCCGGCATCGTCGGCAGACCAGATCTGCAGACCGCTGTATTTCGACTGTGAAAAGACGTTCATATGAATGCTGACCAGAATGCCGTCCGGATAGGACTCGGATATGAAATGCCGGTTTTTCAGATCGGATATTTTACGCATGCCTTTTATATTTTCATGTTCCTTATAAAGCAGTTTGTCTTCCGTTCTGGTCTGAATCACAGTATAGCCTCGCTCAGTCAGGATCTGCCCGAGTTGCTGTGCCACTGCAAAATTCAGGTCTTTTTCCAGCACACCTGATGTCCCGATCGCGCCGCAGTCCTCTCCGCCGTGCCCGGCATCAAGGATGATCACATGGTTCGACGAGAAAGTTCCATCCGCTGTATCCGCCGCCCACACGGCCACACCGGCACAGCCGGTCAGCGGTGTCACAAGAAACGAAATCAGAATAAAAAACGCGGCAGTGCGCCGCATTGTACAAATAAACAAAACGCCACCTCCTGTACATCGGTTTCAGTATATGGAGGTGGCGCAAAATTATTATTTTTTCGATCCGGTATTTTTCCGTCTGGAGGTGTAAACACCGGCCAGATAACCGAGGTGGGAAAGCAGAACCGGCAACAGTGAAAGGATCAGGTATCCGATGGCAAACCCGAGCATATCGGTTCCGGTCCACGCTTCGCCGACCGGCGGCAGCACATATCGCAGGGTCCCACTGTACATGGCCATGAAAAAGATGGAAGGCAGGTACCCGATGGAAAAGACGCGGTAGCCGCCCTGCAGCGCACCGGCAATACCGCACAGCGCTCCGATCAGCATCATCAGGATCAGAAACGCGTTGATCACCTGCGCGCACAGCGCCGCTTTCAGACCGCGCTGCCTATCAAATCCCCGTCCTCCGCGCGCAGGAGCGACGCCGTCCTGCATGCCCTCGTCCCGGCATGCGTAAAAAAGCAGAAACAGATAAAAAGCAATGGAAAAGAGACTTGCCAGTAACATGAAGGTGCGAACCGAACTCTCCCCGGCAAGTGCGGCCACACTGGTCACCATAAAGCCGAGCACGGTCGCCCCGATCTGATAACTGAGCAGTTTCAGGATCATCGACATGTTGTTCTTTACAAATTTCATATATTGCACCCGCATCATGTTCTGTTGTTTCCATTCTATCCGAAAAAGTGCGCATTTGCAAGGTCAAACATAAAATGTTTACAGATTATCCACTAAAAATTCCCGAAATGATGTATAATGAAGGAAAGCAAACTTTGGAGAGGGTGATTTGCATGGCTGTCCTCAGACTGACCGAACATGAGCTGGCACAGTTTCCGCCGCTTGCGGTTGAATTTTCCACATATAAAACTGTAATTGAAGGCAGAACAGAAAAAACCGTGTGCGAATATCTGACCGATCTGCGCACCTTCTTCCGGTATCTCAAGGCGGTGAAGACTGGGATTGATCTTGGGGATGAAGAGGCATTCCGCAATCTGTCCATACAGGATATCGGCATTGAAGAGTTGCGCCAGGTCAATGCGGAATGCATCTACCGGTTCCTGTTTTATGTGGACCGTCGGCGCGGGAACAATGCCTGCACCAAATCCCGTAAACTTTCCGCGCTGAAATCCTTTTTCCGTTTTCTGACCGTCAAGAAGGGTCTTCTCGACAAGAATCCCACCGCCGATATTGAAGGCCCCAAACTGCGCAAGAAGTTGCCCAAATACATGAGCCTTGAAGAAAGCATTCAGCTGCTGCAGAGCGTGCAGCAGGATCAGGAAAGTAAAACCAGACAGCGCGACTACGCAATTCTCACCCTGTTTCTCAATTGCGGCATGCGACTGTCCGAACTGACCGGAATCAACCTGGAAGATATTGATAAAGACATGCGATCCCTGCGTGTCACCGGTAAAGGACAGAAACAGCGCATTGTTTATCTCAACGATGCCTGCCGCAGCGCCATTTCGGCTTATCTGCCGGTGCGCAACGCCGATCCGGAAAAGAGCATCACGGAACATGCCCTCTTTCTCAGCGGCCGTCACACCCGCATCAGTAACAAGACGGTACAGTGGCTCGTCAACAAGTATCTGGGCACCGCAGGACTTTCCAACCGGGGGCTTTCGGTACATAAACTGCGCCACACGGCTGCGACCCTGATGTACCAGACCGGGCATGTGGATGTCCGGGTTCTGAAGGATATTTTAGGGCATGAGCAGCTCAACACCACCCAGATCTACACGCATCTGGCAGACAGTCAGATGGAAGAAGCCATGCAGCAGAATCCTCTCGCAGGACTGACGGTAAAACCGTCCCGCTCCGGGAAAACCGATCCGGACAAGTCCGGGCACTGACCATGGACATTCCCCGCGCCGCCCGCCGGACACAGCGTCCTCCATGCTGTCCCGCGGGCGGTACCTTTTTTACCGTTCGGGTAAATTTCATTTACTTATGCTTGTTTTTTCCCCACAGATGTGCTACAATATCCATAACCACACAGAGACAGGAGAACTACCATGCGCAAAGTACATACGGATCATCTGCAGGAATGGGTCGGGACGCTGCACGCAGGCGAATCGGTCCTGCTTTCCGGTACGGTATACACCGCCCGCGACGCGGTACATAAACGCCTGAAGGCATTGATTGAAGAAGGAAAACCGCTCCCGTTTGAACTTGACGGCAGCGTCATCTACTACGCAGGTCCGACACCGGCAAAAGACGGGCTTCCGATCGGCTCCTGCGGCCCGACCACCTCCTCCCGGATGGATCCTTACATGGAGTTGCTTTCCGCCCACGGACTGAAGCTGACGATCGGCAAGGGAGACCGCTCCCCTCAGGTCTATCAGGCTCTGCGTAGTTGCGGCGGCGCCTACCTCTGCGCCATCGGCGGTGCGGGCGCGCTCTGCGCCGCATCGGTAAAGGCGGCCGAGGTGGTTGCATTTCCCGAGCTCGGATGCGAATCAGTCAAGAAACTGACTGTAGAGGATTTCCCGCTTTTCGTTGCAATCGATGCTGACGGACACTCCATTTTCCCTCACACGGACGAATGAATATCGGAGACCGCGTGCGCCGGCTGCGCACCGAAAAGCAGATGACACAGGCGCAGCTTGCAGGTACCTTTATGACCCGCAACATGCTCTGCCAGATCGAGAAAGGGCGCGCGGCGCCCTCCATGGAAACCCTGTCCTATCTTGCGGGTGCGTTGGGTGTTTCCGTATCCTGTCTGACGGCCGATGATGCAGAACTGCTCGCCTATAAAAAAGCACAATTTCTTCCATTTATAAAGAAAAAATTCAGGCAGAAGCACTTTGATGATGCTCTGGAACAACTTCGGTCCGCCTTTTCCGATGAAGAGCAGGACGATGAGATCCTGCTTCTTTCTGCACATTGCCTGATCGGGGGTGCGCAGGAGCGCTTCTATTCCGGATCTCTGAGCAGCGCTGCCGGCCTTGCCATAGAGGCTGTTGCTCTGCTGGACCGCTGTCTGTACCCCGCACCTCATCTGCGCACCCGCGCGGTTCTGCTGACCGCTGTCGGAAGGAATCCGCAGTCCCCACGCTTCGAACTGGACGAAGAGTTGTATAAAAATCTCGCGGATGACTGCACCGCTCAGCAATTCTATCGTTATATCTGCGACGCCCCCCCGGACTCCTTCACGGATCCGTTCTACGCCCGGCACATGCAGGCAAAACAGTTGATCCGGCAGAACAGATTTCACGACGCCCTGGATCTGCTCAGGACGCTGGAAGAAGAAAAATCAAAGCGGAAAACAGGTGCTTACACCCTGTACCGTATCTATACCGATCTTGAAACCTGCTACCGCGAATTGCGCGACTTTGAGAACGCTTACCGCTATACCAACAAGCGCCAGTCACTGCTTAATGCGTTCCGGGGCTGAAGGCTCAGAGCCATTTTGACTGTTTTTTGTCAAAGTGGCTTTTTTTACTTGACAAGAGGCGCAGTTGGTGGTATAGTATATTCGGTGAAAGTTGTGGTTTTTTACATTTCTCCGCCTTTCTCGTTCATACATGTTTATTTTAAATGGAAGGAGAGATTTGCTTACAGGCAAATCGGGAATTCAGTTTGAGCAAATACACGGAAAAAACAAAAACCCTTTCGGCGATTCCCAGTGCAGAACAACTGCGCGCATCGCTGGAAGCGTCCCGGTCTTCCGAAGCAAGGAGCGTCATCGCCTCCCTGTTCGACCAGGATACTTTCGTTGAAACTGCCGCCTTTACCAAGCGCAGCTTCTGCGATTATGTTGCTTCGGATAAGGATCTGGAGTTTGAGGGGGTCATCACGGGGTACGGAGCGGTTGAAGGCAAGCTGGTATTCGCTTTTGTACAGGACGCCTCCCGCATGAAGGGCGCTGTTGATGCGGTTCATGCGCGCAAGATCGCTGCTCTGTACGAACTCGCTCTGCGCAACGAGGCTCCGGTGATCGGCGTATTCAATTCGAACGGAGCGGATATTTTCGAAGGGGCTTCCGCCCTTGCCGCATACGGCAGAATCATGAAGTGCGTCTCGGACGCCAAGGGCGTCATTCCCCAGTATGCGCTGGTGAGCGGCCCCTGTATCGGCACCGCGGCTGCCCTTGCCGCCATGTTTGACTTCACGGTCGCGCAGAAGGATGCTCCCTACTATGTGCACAACCCGGCGCTGACCGGTGTCAAAGACGCACAGAAAGCGGAGATCTGCTTCTGTGGTACGCAGGAGGAGTCCTGCGGTTATCTGCGCCGTCTGGTTTCCCTGCTTCCCTCTTCTTCCGATCAGGGTGTCACTGCTGAGGAATGCACCGACGATCTCAACCGTATGCTCGGCAATGTAACCTTCGAAGGAGATGCGGCGCTTGCGGTCTCAGTTCTTTCGGACAACGGCAACTGCATTGCCTGCAGTGCTGATACCGCGCCTTCGATCTACACCGGTTTCACCGTGATCGGCGGAGTGCTCACCGGCGTGGTGGCCTCTGCGTCCAAACACGACGATGGCAAGATTACTGCCGAAGCCGCAAGAAAAGCAGCCCGCTTTGTCTCCTTCTGCGACAGCTTCTCCATTCCGCTGCTGACCCTGGTGGATTCCAAAGGCCTTGCAATTTGCCCCGGAAATGAAAAGGACTCCTTCGCTGCTTCCCTGGCTGCACTTGCTGCAGCTTATGCTGCTTCGACATCTCCCCGTGTCACCGTCATTATCGGCTCCGCCATCGGCGCCGCCTTCCCGCTGCTCGGGTCCAAGGCGCTGGGTGCCGACCTGGTTTATGCCGTGGAGGATGCCGAAATTGCTGCGCTGACTGCTCCTGCAGGTGTCGCATTTGCATTTGACAAACTGATCGGTGCGGATACTACGCGTGAGCAGCTGGAAGCGGACTGGAAGACACAGGTTGCTTCTCCGGTCGCGGCCGCTTCCACCGGTGAAATCGATGATATCATTTCTACCGATGAGCTGCGCGCCCGCATTGCGTCTGCCCTGCTGATGCTGACTGCCAAGGGAACCGCTCCGCTCGGCAGACTCTGATGCGCAGGAGGATATAATGATGTCAATGTTGAATCCCGTCCTGCTCACAGTGACTGACTATAACCAGGCCATTGACGGAATCGGCAACATTCTGTCATTCGGATTTCAGATGCTGCTGATCGGCATGGGTACGGTGTTTGCCGTTCTTGCAATTCTCTGGGGAGCACTTGAGCTGTTCCGCGTGATTTTCGAGAAAGCCGAGCAGCACGAACACAAAAAAGAAGAACCGGCTCCCGTTGTCGCCCAAGAGAGCGCAGAGCCTGCAACCGAAGACGATCAGGAGATCATTGCAGTGATTGCAGCTGCAGTTGCCGCCGCAAATCAGGACTCCGGATCAAAGTTCCGCGTTGTTTCCTTCCGTCGCAAATAAACTTTATTGAATGAAGAAAGGTATGCAATCATGAAAAAATATAACATTACGGTCAACGGAACAGTTTATGAAGTCGAAGTGGAAGAAGTAGGAGCAGTTGCTTCTGCTCCCGTCGCGGCATCCGCTCCTGCCGCCGCCCCTGCAGCGGCTCCCGCAGCAGCCCCCAAGGCAGCGCCGAAAGCCGCCCCTAAAGCAGCTGCCGGCACACAGGGCGCCGTCAAGGTCAACTCCCCCATGCCCGGCAACATCCTTGCAGTCAAGGTTGCACCCGGCCAGACTGTGAAGAAGGGTGATGTGCTGGTTGTTCTGGAGGCCATGAAGATGGAGAACGATATCCCCGCTCCCCAGGACGGCGTAGTTGCTTCGGTCAACTGCACGAAAGGTGCCACTGTACAGGCGAACGATCTGCTGGTCACCCTGAACTGATGCCGAGGTGACATATCTATGGAAGCAATCGTAAATTTCCTTGAGAAAACAGGCATAGCGACTCTGTTTTCCTCGAGCGACTGGTGGAAGACCGTTATCATGTGGATCATCATCGGTGCACTCTTCTACCTCGCCGTTGTGAAAAAATTTGAGCCGCTGCTGCTGCTCCCGATTGCGTTCGGTATGCTTCTTGCCAATCTGCCGGGCGCCAATCTGATCCATCTGGAGTATTTCTTCGACGAATATTACATTGAAAACGGCATTATTGAGGCGGGTACGCATGTGCCGATGTCCACGATTCTGAAAGAAGTGGTGAACAACGGCGGACTGGTGGACATCCTGTATCTGGGTGTCAAACTGGGTGTCTATCCCTCCCTGATCTTTCTCGGCGTCGGTGCGATGACCGACTTTTCTCCCCTGATCGCGAACCCCAAGAGCCTGCTGCTGGGTGCTGCCGCGCAGCTCGGGGTATTTGCTGCCTTTTTCGGCGCGTTGTTTCTGGGCTTCAACCCGATGGAAGCCGCTTCGATCGGTATCATCGGCGGTGCGGACGGCCCTACCGCCATCCTGGTGACCAAGACGCTGGCCCCCGCTCTGCTGGGCGCCATCGCGATCGCCGCCTATTCCTACATGGCGCTGATTCCGATTATTCAGCCTCCTTTTATGAAACTGTTGACCACCAAGAAGGAGCGCACCATCGTCATGTCCAACCTGCGCACCGTCTCCAAGACCGAGAAGGTGATCTTCCCGATCGTTGTGACACTGCTGGTGGTCCTGCTGGTTCCCGATGCGGCACCTCTGGTCGGATTTTTGATGCTGGGCAACCTGTTCAATGTATGCGGTGTGACCGACCGTCTCTCCAAGACCGCACAGAATGAGCTGTGCAACATTGTCACCATTTTCCTGGGTGTTTCGGTAGGCGCCACGGCCTCTGCTGAGAATTTCCTGAAACCGCAAACGCTCTACATCATTATCCTCGGTCTGTTTGCTTTCATTCTCTCGACTGTAGGCGGCGTTCTGCTGGGCAAGCTGATGTGCTACCTGACCAAAGGCAAGATCAATCCGCTCATCGGTTCCGCCGGCGTGTCTGCCGTGCCGATGGCAGCGCGCGTGTCCCAGGATGTGGGACGGAAATACAACCCCGCCAACTTCCTGCTGATGCACGCTATGGGGCCCAATGTGGCGGGCGTTATCGGAAGCGCCGTCGCGGCGGGTGTGTTCCTCTCCTTCTTCGCATAAAATAATCAGAAAGGTAAACTGTTATGGCTAAAGTACTGATTACTGAAACCGTCCTGCGTGATTCGCATCAGTCTCTTGCGGCGACCAGAATGACCACCGACGAGATGCTGCCCATCCTGGACGAAATGGATAAAGTCGGCTATCATGCCCTGGAAGCATGGGGCGGCGCTACCTTTGACGCATGCCTGCGCTTTCTGGATGAAGATCCCTGGCAGCGTCTGCGCGTGATCCGCGACCATGTCAAGAACACCAAGCTCCAGATGCTGTTCCGCGGTCAGAACATCCTGGGCTACCGTCACTACCCCGATGATGTGGTGGAGTATTTCGTGCAGAAGTCCATCGCCAACGGCATTGACATCATCCGTATTTTCGATGCGCTCAACGACGCGCGCAATCTTGAGACCGCCATTAAAGCAACCATCCGCGAGAAGGGTCATGTTCAGGCGGCGATCTCCTACACCACCTCGCCGTTCCATTCCAACGAGAAATTCGCCCAGTATGCAAAACAGCTGGAAGAAATGGGCGCCAATTCGATCTGCATCAAGGATATGGCCGGTCTGCTCAAGCCCTATGAGGCATATGAGTTGGTGAAGATCCTGAAAGAGACGGTCAAGGTTCCGATTGAACTGCACACCCACTATACCTCCGGACTTGCCTCCATGACGGTCATCAAGGCGATTGAAGCGGGCGTTGATATCATCGATACCGCCATCTCGCCGATGGCAATGGGCACTTCCCAGCCGCCTACGGAACCGATTGTGGCCACTCTGGCAGGTACCGAGTACGACACCGGTCTTGATCTCAAACAGCTGGACAAGGTGTGCAAATACTTCGACGGGATCCGCGATAAATACCTGAAGAGCGGACTGATTGATCCCAAAGTGCTGAAAGTGGATGTCAATGCCCTGCTCTACCAGGTGCCGGGCGGCATGCTCTCCAACCTGGTTTCCCAGCTGAAAATGGCAGGCAAATCTGACAAGCTGACCGAAGTGCTTGAAGAAGTGCCGCGCGTTCGTGCCGATGCCGGATATCCGCCTCTTGTGACTCCGTCCTCCCAGATCGTGGGTACGCAGGCGGTGAACAATGTGCTCTTCGGTCAGGACGGCAGATATTCGCGCGTGACCAAGGAATTCCGCGGTCTGATCCGTGGCGAATACGGCAAATGCCCCGCCCCGATTGATCCCGCTTTCCGCAAGCAGATTATCGGTGACGCCGAACCGATCGACTGCCGTCCGGCAGACCTGCTCAAGCCCGAGCTCGACGAGCTGCGCAAGAAGGTTGCTCCCTATGCCGAGCAGGAAGAGGATGTGCTGTCCTTCGCTCTGTTCGAACAGGTCGCCCTGAAGTTCTTCGAATCACGCAAACAGAAAAAATACGGTCTGGATGCCAACGCAGACGCCGAGAACGGCGTACACGCCATCTGAGACGCACAGCCCCGCAGCAATGCGGGGCTGTTTTGCAGAAAGAGAGGAGCCATGACTTACCAGCAAGAAAACGCGCACACAACAGATCGCTGGTGCGCAGAAGGATGGATCTGGGGGATCCCCATTACGCATGAAACATATCTTGCGGCATGCCGCGGGACATGGGATGTATACCTGACGCCTACCAAGCCGGTCCCACATGAATGGTTCGGAACGCTGCGCGGCAAACGGCTGCTTGGACTGGCAAGCGGCGGCGGCCAGCAGATTCCGATCTTTTCCGCTCTGGGGGCGTACTGTACGGTGCTCGACCTGTCTGCAAAGCAGTGTGAAAGCGAGCGGTTGGTAGCAGAGCGTGAAGGCTATCAGGTACGCATCCTGCAGGAGGATATGACCCGCCCGCTGCCCTTTCCGGATGAATCCTTCGACCTGATTTTCCACCCTGTATCCAACTGCTATATAGAAAATCCAGAACCTGTGTTTCGCGAATGCTTCCGCATTCTGAAGCCGGGCGGCGTGCTGATCGGGGGCTATGATACCGGGATCAATTACCTGTTCGACGAATCGGAAGAGCGCGTGGTGCAGCCACTCCCCTTCAATCCGCTGCGCGATCCGAAGTTATATGAAGAGTCTCTGAAGAGCAATTCGGGCATTCAGTTTTCGCACACGGTAGGCGAACAGCTGGGCGGTCAGCTGCGTGCCGGCTTTCTGATTACCGATGTCTATGACGACACCAACGGAACAGGCCGACTGCATGAGTTCGGCGTCCCGACCTTCCTCGCTGTCCGTGCGCAGAAACCCGCTGCCTGCGGCCGAAAACTCTGAAAACGGGTATAGAAAACCGGCAACCGGTACCGCCGTATTGCGGTAAGTACCGGCTGCCGGTCCTTTTCTGTAGCAATCAAGGACGCGCTGCAAAGCGGCGGGGGGCACCGCCTTCGGAATGATCCCGGAGGACCGTTCTAACGAATCACACGGGCGGGGATAAGCAGCGTCTCTGCTATGGTAATCGGCCCGCTGTACCGTTCATCCTCAACTGTCAGATCAATATCGTACAGTACATACCATTCTCCTCTGTATACGTAAAAGGCGGGCCTCGAACGCAACGCATATGAGATGTATTTCCTGCCAGCTGAATTGCCTGCATTCTCCGCTCCGGCATCCAGCACAGACTTTGCGCGCTGCAGATCTACATACGGCGGCGGAGCCTTTGCATGATCCCCTGCACGGCAGACCGTGAGTTCATCCACACAGCCATCGTCCCTTACCGAGACGGAGGCCGTTTCCGTAATGTAACACTGAGACATATTGTAAAACCGGAACAAATAACGGCCGAAAAAATTACCGCATGCCGGGGAGTCCTGACGCACTTCCACATAAGTATAATCATCGGGATCAAACAGGGGTGCCAATGCATCCTTTAATTCAGCCAGTACCGCCGACTGAGAAGCAGAAGGCGCAATATCCAGTTTTACGATCTCTCTCTTCCCGTAAATAGCATATACGGACCGGTCTTTCCGGTATAAGACATACCCTTCCTCTTCAGTCTGCCCGAAAAAGTACCGGTCTGCCGTAATATCACCGATCCGGTAGGTCCAGGTATCGTGATACTGTAATCCGTATGTATTTTCACCGATAACAAGTTTCCGTGTAGAAGGTGCCGTCGGATCTGTGCTGACGACCGGCAAAAACGAGTCGCTGACCGGGTAACAGATGGCCTGAGTACCGATCAAGTTGCTGTCCGTTCCGCCGCACGATACCATATTCAACAGAATCAGGATAACCGCAAGAAAGCATGCAATTTTTTTCATAGTCCCCTCCCGGTGTAAAGTCGGGTTTCGGCTCCGTTTTGAGTCTTTGTGTCAACGGGGCTCTGTTCTGTAATCTGACTGGATATATTTTTGAAAATATACAGGAATCTCCTTCGAAAATCCGCCGGCCCCGTCAGTAAATCACAGCGACAATGATCTGCGGGAATCCGTTTATATAGACTGTCAGCGTGTACCGGATCGCGTCTTTGCCCCTGAAATAACACTGCACTTCTTCCAGGACTTCATAACGGTACGCCGATCCTTCCAGCGTATCGATTCCCCATTCCCTGCACAGACCCGCATCAAGCAGGGCTCGGCGCTGTTCCGCTGTGACAAACGCACTGTCCAGCCCTTCGGGACAGTCGTCTGTTCTGTGAAATCCCACGACCCTTCCGTCTGCCGTCAGCTGTACCGTAACACCGGTCATGCAGAGCAACTCCCGCCTGATCCGCCACTGCAGCGTATAGGCAGTATCGGCGGGGCTCTGCGTCTCATAGCGGTACAAAGTAAAATCATTATACTGTGGGAAGTCTACCCAGTCACAGAACAATGCTTCCACCGCTGCCTGAATCTCCCCGTCGGTTCTCTCTCCGATCCGGTTAATCTGCGGAAAAGAGGATGAAAAGACTTCTCCATAAAAACTGACCACCTGTCCGCTGTCCGGATCAATCCGGACCGTACGGAAACGACCGTCTCCGAGCGGCACTTGATATTCATCCTGCACCCTGTTTTCAAAGAGAGATCTTACCGTCCCGCTGTAGTGAAGCGTATAGGTGACCCCTGCTATTGTCAGCGATCTGAGCGGATCACCCACATGCCGGCCGACCGATTGTATGGAAAGTTCATCTCCGGAAAGAATTCGGAAATGAACCGAACCGCCTGTACATCCGCC
>CASFDI010000058.1 GCA_949293405.1 uncultured bacterium
CCGTACGCTGTCGGCATATCTGTTGCGTAAGGTTGTGCGGGCTTATCATGGCTGGTACACCAGGAAAACAGATCCGTTTACTTATCAGGCGGCGACTGTAGGCGTGGAAGACGGTACTCTGGATGGCACGGTGGAAGAACACACCTATTATATTTCCTGGAAAAAGGCGCATGCCAATCGGTACGCAACCGACTGCTTTGCGGATATCTTCGCCAAGCGAGCCGAGGAAAGCCCCTGGTCGTTCCGGGACAGCCCGTGCTTCGCCGGAGATCTGGCGACAGTGGATGAGATCCTGGAGACAAACTCCTACTTTGGTAATCTGCTGCTGGCGATTCGTGAAGGAAAGATGACCTCCGCCGGTTCGGACGCAGCGGCGCCCGGAGCGGGTAGCGGGCGCCGTGCGTCCAGGCGGAGGTCCGGAGAATGAACCCCGCCGCAGCGGTCCTGCTTCTGCCTTCTCGACCCCGAGCGGAGCGGAAAACGATCACGCAAAACCCCGTATGGTAGGCTGCCGTGGCGCAGAGGGAGAGGCTTTCAGCTTCTGCCTCCTGCGACGCGTCGCAGACACCGTACGGGGCGCAGACGGGTCAAGAAATGCGCCGGAACGATGGCGCATAGGGTGGAGATTTTTTTGCGGTGTCCGCTCCGGAAAAAAATACGACCCGGTTCTTGACGCGGCAAGTCAAACGACAGAGGCACCGGAGCCCCGCCGCGCGGGCCGAAAGGAAAGTAACATCACATATGAAGATTGAAGATGCATTGAACGAGTTCCTGATTGAGCAGGCCGTGCGCGGGAACAGCGGCAGGACCATAGAGGACTACCAGATTAAACTCCGTATTTTTCTGACTTACTTCGGCGCTGACCGTCCGCTGTCTGATCTGACGCTGGATGTCTGTAAAAAGTATTACCTCATGCTTGCCCGCCGTGGGCTCTCCAGCGTTACGGTGCAGGCCTATATCCGCGGCCTGCGTGTATTTCTGAATTGGCTCTATCACAATGACTATCTGAGCACTGACATCTGCCAGAAGTTCAGGTTGCCAAAAGCCAAGCGCGCCTATATTGATATTCTGACCGAGGAAGAGGTGGCGCGCCTGTATGACAGCATGAACCTGTCTGACTTTGAGCAGCTGCGCAACGCGGTGGTTGTCTCTCTGATGCTGGACAGCGGTCTCCGGCTCGGAGAAGTGAGATCCGCCCGCTGCCGCTTCCTGCATCTGAATGAGCGCTATCTGATTGTGGACGGCAAAGGGAACAAGCAGCGCGCGGTCCCCTTCGGGCTCTACACGGAGCAGCTGCTGCGTGAGTATCTGGCGCTGCGCAAGCTGCATCACCGGGTGCGGCCCGGCGATGCCTTAATAATCAAGTGCACTGACTTATCGGCCTCAGAACCGATCACCGACGACACGGTGAAGGGGATTTTCCGCCGGCTGCGGGAGGCGACCGGAATAGACCGGCTGCACCCGCATCTGCTCCGGCACACTTTTGCAACTTACTACCTTGAAAATGGCGGAAATATCTATGCTTTGCAGTCGATCCTGGGCCACACCAGCCTGGAAATGGTGAAAAAGTACTTGCATCTTGCAAATAAGAAGGTGCGCGAGGAGTTCGTAAACTATAGTCCGGTGGACCGGCAAATGGGAAAAAGCCCTGCTTCCAGGTAAAAGAAAAGACCCGGAAGCGAACGCTTCCGGGCGTGGTGCTCCTGCGGAGACTCGAACTCCGGACACCTTGATTAAAAGTCAAGTGCTCTACCGTCTGAGCTACAGGGGCGTCTGATGCAGACTCCTTTATTATAAACTACAGTTATGTATTTGTCAAGAGTTTTTTTGCTTTTCCTCTTGACTTTTTGAATATGATATTATTGTTTGATTAAAAGAGTCGGGAAGTTTCTGCATAGATCGGGAATTCGAGAGATTGTTCAATTTTGGAAAGGCGATTGTACTTTGCAACCCTCTCTCCCCGGCAAGGCGCTCCTGCCTTGATAAAACCTGCATTTTTCGCAACTGCAAGATCTGCGATGCTTGTGTCTTCGGTTTCTCCCGAACGGTGTGAGACAATAGTCCGGTAGCCGTTTTCCCGTGCCAGATCCATGACCTCCAGCGTTTCGCTCAAGGTGCCGATCTGATTGGGTTTGATCAGGATGGTATTTGCGTATCCGCCGCGGATTCCGTCAAGCAACCTTGAAGAATTGGTGACGAACAGATCATCTCCTACCAGCATGATCCGTTGGCCCAGTCGTTCAGTCAGGTGTTTCCAGCCGGTCACATCGTGTTCGCCCACTCCGTCTTCCACCGACAGGATGGGGTAGCGATCGCATAGTTTTACAATTCTCTCAATCCATGCTTCACCCGAAAAAATCTGCCCTGATTTCGGCAATTTGTAACACTGGTCTTCATCGGCAAATTCGGATGCCGCGACATCCAGGGCGATGCCGACGCGGTCCGTGCCGTATCCGCTTTTTTCAATGGCTTCCGTAAGCAGATCCAGAGCTTCTTCATCTCCCTTGAGATCCGGGGCATATCCGCCTTCGTCACCGACAGTGGAGGCAAGACCGCGCTTTTTCAGAATATCGCCCAGAATATGATAAATTTCCGCTCCCATGCGCAGCGCTTCGGAAAACTGTTCCGCACCGTGAGGAACCACCATGAATTCCTGTATATCTACATTGTTGGCTGCATGTGCGCCACCGTTGAGCAGGTTCATCATGGGAACGGGAAGCATGCGTGCGCCGTGACCTCCCAGATACCGGTAAAGCGGAATGCCCAGAGACACGGCGGCAGCTCTGGCTGCCGCAATGGATACGGAAAGAATTGCATTGGCTCCCAGTTTCGACTTATTTTTTGTACCGTCAAGTGATATCATGGTATGGTCAATCTCTGCCTGTTCAAACGCATCTGTGCCGCAGAGGGCAGGGCTGATGACCTTATTCACATTATACACTGCCAGAAGCACGCCCCGCCCTCCGTAACGCGTCTCCCGGTCGCGAAGTTCGTGTGCCTCATATGCTCCTGTGGAAGCGCCGGACGGGACGGCGGCGCATCCGCTGGTCCCGTCGGACAGCAGAACGGTACTTTCTATGGTCGGGTTTCCTCTGGAGTCCAGTATTTCCCGGGCAGTAACCCGCGCGATCTGTATTTTTTTCATCGGATATGAAACGACCTTTCGGAAAATGTTGATGGATAAACCGTACAGGTATAGTATGTCGCGGCAGGAACGGAAATACAAAAATGCAAAACAGGAATATACTGAAAAAAAAGAAGGAACAGGAATAATTGTCATGTTGATCCATACATTCAGGGAAGGCGATACCCTGTTTAAAATCGCCAGACAGTACGCCGTCTCTCCTACACGCCTGTTGGAAGACAATGCCATTACCGAGCCGGACCGTATTACACCCGGAAGACGGATTCTGATTTCAGGCGCTACCAGGCGTTATACAGTGCGTGGCGGGGACAGCATTGAATCGGTATGCAAGCGGTTCGGAATCGGACCGGGAGCTTTGTGCCGGATGAATCCGGCTCTGTGCGGGACAGACAGCATGTATCCCGGTCAGGTACTTACATTATCCACCCCGACGCCCATCGGTACACTTGCAGTACTCGGTCACGGAGACAGCGAAACCGACCGCACTGCGCTGCGGCAAATCATGCCGTACCTGAGTTACTTCGCAATCGGGGGTGCTGTTCTGCATGATGACGGAACCCTGACCATGCCGAGGGACAAGGAGCTGCTTTCGTTTTGCAGCCGTTACGAAGCGGAACCGTTGCTGACAGTGTCGCTGCTGGACTTTGTACCGGCTGAGGTAACTGTCAGGCAACTGATTTCCGGGCTACGTCATGATCTGACGCAGCGGCGTTACGGGGGCGTTCTGCTGCGGCTTCCTGCTCTTGCTGACGAGGAGGGGGAAGCGTTCCGGGAATTGATCGGCGGAATCAAAAGCACGCTCAATCGCATCGGCCTGTGTGTGTTTACAGAATGCGAGGAGGGGGCATTTGTCTCGAGCAGAACACTTCGTCTCTTGTGTTCGGTGTTTGCTGAAGGCATGGTGTTGTCCTATGACAGCCGTGCGCGTTCCATACAGGAGCGCATGGCGGATCTGCGGCATTTGCCGGGCAGGGAACGCGGCAGAGTGTTTGCCGCACTGCCATACTTCGGTGTGGACCGGATCCGCAGTGCCAAGGAGGAAGAGATCCGCTATTTGCCGCTGCCGGCAATTCCCGATATTGCCTATCGCAAGCACACCGCCATTTCACAGCAGCCGGACGGAATGGCAGCATTCAGTTATCAGGAGATACACGGCGGGGTGCGGCGCACCCATCAGATCACCTATGAGGATCCGGAAGCGATCCGTGAAGGACTGCAGGAGATCAACCGCACTGCTATCGGCGGGGTATCGCTGGAGGTAGGGCATACCACGGTGGAGACATTGCTGATGCTGGTGGAGTTGTTTTCCTTTGCACGCAGAGAAATCCGCCGGTACAAACTGTAAAAGAGAAAAGATCCCGGCAGTTTGAATCCTGCCGGGGTCCTTTTATCATTTTTGGTAGCCGGATGCCGTGCCGGATAATTCCCACATGATCAGAAGTGCTCCTTTCGCCACGGTGAAAGATGCCGCAGTCTCCGGCAGGAACTGATTGGAAACACCGAGCGGGATGTCATTTGTCAGGGTGGCATCCTGCAGGGGATAAGACAGGCCGGACAAGGTGACCCCGCAACTGCAATCGGTGAGCGAAAAGACCGACACGGTTCCTCTCTGGCCGGCGGGGAAAGTGAGCGTGCCGTCGCACAGTACGGTCATGCAGTATCCCGCTCCGAAGAGCCGAGCGTGAAGACCGTGCTTTGCCATTCCGAACAGCAGCTGCTGATTGGCATAGGTGTGATCCGGCCGTCCGCCCACACCGCCGTACAGCCGGAAAGTGCTGTAGCCACGTTCCACGCCCACCCGCACGGCAGCTGCCATATCGGTTTCGTCCTTGCGTACCGGCAGGCGTACTACATGCGGGTGCAGCGGCACTTCACCAAGAGAGTCAAAGTCGCCCAGCACCACATCTGGCGTCAGTCCTGCGGCACACAGCAGACGGTACCCTCCGTCCGCCGCAATAATCAGATCGCCTTTTTTCGGCACAAGGTCCCCCAATACGGTCCCCGGGGCCGCTCCCATGATATGACAGATCATTTCAGTGTCCTCCAAATGTTATTCCCGTCATCATTATACCGCATCAGGAAGGAGCACGCAACTGCAAATATCGCTTTTGACAAGTTTTTTCGGAATTCTGATAGAAAATATCTTGCTTTTTTTGTTGATTGTGCTATAATAATACGGTATTTTATGATAAGGTTGGGGAGAGAACTTGAAAAGAAACGATTTGCGGAACGTGGCAATTATTGCGCATGTTGACCACGGAAAAACCACACTGGTGGATGAAATGCTGCGTCAGGGCGGTGTATACCGGGAGAACCAGGTGACAGAAGAGCGGGTCATGGACTCGAACGACCTGGAGCGTGAGCGCGGCATCACCATTCTGGCAAAGAACACCGCTGTTCATTATAAAGGTGTCAAGATCAATATTGTGGACACTCCCGGCCATGCCGATTTCGGCGGCGAGGTCGAGCGTATTCTCAAAATGGTGAACGGGGTCATCCTGCTGGTGGATGCTGCTGAAGGCCCAATGCCGCAGACCCGTTTTGTACTGGAGCACGCACTGGCTCTGAATCACCGGGTGATTGTAGTAGTGAATAAAATCGACAAGCCGGATGCACGTCTGGGTGAAATCGAGGATGAGGTGCTGGAGTTGCTCATGGAGCTGGAAGCTTCCGACGAGCAGTTGGACTCTCCCATTCTGTACTGCTCCGGACGGGACGGCACCGCCTCCCGCTCCCCCGACCAGCGCGGCACCGACCTTGTGCCTCTGTTTGAGACCATTCTGGATTATATTCCTGCGCCGGAGGGAGACGAAAACGGCGAGTTGCAACTGCTGGTTTCTTCGATTGATTACAACAACTTTGTAGGCCGTATCGGAATCGGCAGAATTGAACGCGGCAGACTGCGGCAGAATCAGGAAGCGATGATCTCCAATTATCATTCTGATCAGACGCCCCGCCGCAGCAAGATCGTTTCCATTTACCAGTTTGACGGCTTGAACCGGGTGCAGGTTCCGGAAGCAACGGTGGGAGATATCGTGTGCTTCTCGGGTGCCGAGTCGATCAATATCGGCGATACGGTTACTTCGGTTTCGTGTGTGGAGCCGCTTGAATTCGTCAAGGTGAGCGAACCCACGGTGGAAATGACTTTTTCGGTCAACGACAGTCCTTTTGCCGGCAAGGAAGGAAAGTTTGTTACCAGCCGGCACCTGCGGGAACGGCTGTACCGCGAGCTTTTGCGCGATGTGTCTCTGCGTGTATCGGATGGTGAGACCACCGACTGCTTCCGGGTTGCCGGCCGCGGTGAGATGCATCTCTCCATCCTGATTGAAAATATGCGGCGGGAAGGGTATGAACTGACCTGTTCCAACCCGCGTGTACTGTATAAGGAAATCGACGGTGTCCGCTGCGAACCGATCGAGCGCGTGACGCTGGATGTGCCCGAGGAATATGTAGGTGCGGTAATGGAGCGCCTTGGTTCGCGTAAAGGCGAGCTGATCGACATGCAGTTGCGGGGCAGCAGACAGAAACTGGTCTATGTGATTCCGTCCCGCTGCCTGTTCGGCTACCGGAGCGAATTCCTGACCGCGACGCGCGGCGAGGGAATTCTGAATTCGGTTTTTGAAGGTTATGCTCCCTATAAAGGCGAAATCACCATGCGCTTCACCGGGTCGCTCGTGGCCAGCGAGGCCGGCGAGACTACCAGTTACGGCCTGTTTTATGCACAGGACCGCGGACCGTTGTTCATCGGACCTGCAACGCCGGTGTATGAAGGCATGATCGTCGGAGAAAATCCGAAACCGGGCGATATTGCGGTGAATGTATGTAAGAAGAAGCACCTGACCGCCATCCGCTCTTCCGGCGCCGACGAAGCGCTGACCCTGATCACGCCCCGTCAGCTCAGTCTGGAAGAGGCTATTGAATTCATCACGGACGACGAGTTGATTGAAGTGACCCCGAAGAGCATCCGGTTGCGCAAGGCGATTCTGGATACCTCGCTGCGTCTGAAAGCCCAGGCGGCGAAGAAGAACGCTGCCAAGTCGTGACATTCCCGCCCTTTCGATTCTGGTCAGTTTTGTACGGCAGTACGGTGAAGCACCGTGCTGCCGTTTCTTTCTTTTTTGAGTTCTGCCTGTGTATGGAGAGCGAGATCCTGCGCGCTGCTGTGTATGGGGCGCGGGGAAGAAAAGGGATTGAATTTGGATCAGGCTTGGAAAAGTTGCCGTTTGTTATATTGTCTCCGTTTAACGGGACGCTCCTTCTCGCGCCTCGGAGAGAGCGGGTCGGACTTTGTCTTGGGGAAAAGCAACCGAAATCATCGGCGGCCAAATCGCCATGGAGAGTATGTCCGGGAAGGGACCCGCTTTTATTATGAAGATCGGTCCCGACGGATGGCCCGCCTCAGCACTCCCGCCACTCGCTGCGGGATTTTTTGTATTTCATATCTCATTAACAAAAATCACGAACATTCTAAACAAGGGCCGTGTATAATAAAGTCAATCCAGGTAAAGGAGGGAAAAATATGAAACGGATCTATATTATCACGGGTGCAGCGGGGCATCTTGCAAGCACGATTATAAAATATCTGCGCAATACCGAATGCCTGATCAGAGGATTGATCCTGCCTTCGGAGAGCGGTGAGGATGACAGTCAGATCACCTATTACAGAGGCGATGTCACGGATATCGAATCGCTCAGGAATCTGTTTTCCGATCTGGGATGCAATGAGGTGATTGTGATTCATACGGCAGGTATTATCAGTATCGGCGACGAACTGACTCCCCGGCTTTATGAGGTCAATGTAAAAGGGACGAAAAACATCATTGAACAGTGCAGACTTCACCATGTCAAGCGGTTGGTGTATGTCAGTTCCGTCCATGCAATTCCGGAGACGGATGAACAGGCAACCATTTCGGAAACCGGAACATTTTCAAAAGATACGGTCGTCGGGGCCTATGCCTCAACCAAGGCGGAAGCCACCGAAGCGGTATTGGAGGCGGCTGAAAACGGACTGGATGCAGTGGTCGTTCATCCATCAGGCATTGTGGGACCCTATGACAGCGGGAATAATCATATTGTGCAGATGATCAGCATGTGTATTTCCGGGAAACTGCCGGTTGGGGTGAACGGAGGATATGATTTCGTGGATGTGCGCGATGTTGCAAAGGGATGCCTGGAAGCCGCAGACCGCGGGAAAAAAGGAAATTGCTACATTCTTTCCAACCGCTATTTTACGGTAAAGGAACTGTTGGATTATGTCTGCGAGACGGCAGGAGGACGGAAAAAGGTCTGTCTGCCGATTGGAGTAGCGCGCGCTTTTCTTCCCGTTTTTCTGTGGATCTCAAAGATGACCCATACAAGGCCGCTGTACACCAGATATGCGCTGTACACCATCTCGGGAAACGGGCACTTCTCCCACGACAAGGCAACCGCAGAGCTGGGATACCGGCCGCGGGATATGCGGGCCACCATTGCAGATACGGTCCGCTGGCTGCGGGGAAAGAAAGTCCCATTGGAATCGGTTCGCCGTGTTCGTGCCGTATCGTGCGTCTGATCCGCATTATAAAAGCGGGCAGGAGATCGTTATCTTCTGTCCGCTTTTTGTGTGTATTGGCCATAGGACCGATTTGGCCGCAACGTCAGTGTCGTTCTGCCTTTATTTATGATACAGTTTTTTGGTCTGGTAGACCGGTTCGCATGTCAGGTACATGCTCAGTTTGCGGAAGATAGAGTCATCGACCTGGGAGAGGATCACCGAGGAGTGGGCCTCGCAGCATCTGAGCTTTTCAAGCTGCTTTATGGCGAGAGCGGCAGGTTCGCTTGTAACTGCGCTGATCGAGAGGGCAAGCAGCACCTCGTCGGTATGAAGTCGGGGATTGTGATTGCCCAGGTGATTGACCTTCAGGTCCTGAATGGGTTCGATGGTGGCCGGGGAAATCAGGTGAATGCTGTCCGGTATGTTGCCCAGCACTTTAAGCGCATTGAGCAGGGCGGCGGAAGAGGCGCCGAGAAGCGAGGATGTTTTGCCCGTCACGACTGTTCCGTCGGGCAATTGAATTGCGGTTGCGGGCGCGCCGGTCTGCTCCGCACATGCGAGCGCCGCTCCCACGACCGGTCGGTTGTTTACATCAACCTGTGCCTGTTTCATCAGCAGTTCCGCCTTGTAGACCGCTTCCTCCTCACCATGTCCGCTGCGCAGGCTGCATCGGGTCTGGTAGTAGCGCCGGATGATCTCCTGGCGGGATGCATCAGAGACTGCCTCGTCATCAAAAATGCAGAATCCGGCCATGTTGACCCCCATGTCAGTGGGAGATTTGTATGGGCTTTCGCCGGCGATCTTTTCAAAAATGGTGTTGAGAACCGGGAAAATTTCCACATCGCGGTTGTAGTTGACCGCGGTTTCACCGTAAGCTTCCAGATGAAACGGATCAATCATGTTCACATCGTTGAGGTCAGCGGTTGCAGCCTCATACGCCAGGTTGACCGGATGTTTGAGCGGAAGATTCCAGATAGGGAAGGTTTCAAATTTCGCGTAGCCTGCTTTGATGCCGCGTTTGTATTCGTGGTACAGCTGGGACAGGCAGGTTGCCATCTTGCCGCTGCCGGGGCCGGGCGCAGTTACCACCACCAGCGGGCGGGTGGTTTCGATATATTCGTTCTTGCCGTATCCTTCGTCGCTGACAATCAAGGGGATGTTGCTGGGATAGCCTGCGATCGGGTAGTGCAGATAGGTGCGGATCTTCAGGTTTTCGAGCCGCTTGCGGAAAGCGCCGGCGGCGGGCTGACCGGAATACTGCGCTATCACGACACTGCCGACATACAAGCCGATACTGCGGAATGCATCGATCAGGCGCAACACATCCATGTCATATGTAATACCCAGATCTCCGCGCACCTTATTTTTCTCAATATCTGCGGCATTGATGACAATGACGATTTCTGCGGAATCTTTCATCTGCATCAGCATTTTAATCTTGCTGTCAGGTGCAAATCCGGGGAGTACACGCGATGCATGAAAATCGTCAAACAGCTTCCCGCCGAATTCCAGATACAGTTTGTTGTCAAACTGTGCGATACGATCACGGATATGCTGCGACTGCAACGCCAGGTATTTTTCATTGTCAAAGCCGATCCGATGCATGATTTCCATATCCTCCCCTTATTCTTAAAACACTCTATTATTATACCGTTTTTCGACAGTTTTGGCAAGTGGAAAACGGCACTTTCCCGCAAAAACTTTCCACAGGGGAGGTGCGGCACCCCTTTTGACCTGCACGCAGGAAAAAAAGCGGCAGACCGGCAGAACTCTGCCAGTCTGCCGGCGATCCAATATGCGGCAGGTGGGGTATCGGTTTGATTCATTCGGAACCGCGCTGGGAAGAGAAACGGAGTGTTCCGGTTTCTTCCTGCAAGATTGGGGAACATCCTGTTCTGTCCTTTACAGAATGGGCGGCAGGCCGAAGAAGCGACAGGCATTTTCCGCAGTGAGCGCGGCGCAGGCCTGCGGTGAAATGCCGCGGATCTGTGCCAGTGCGGCGTTGGTATAGGAGAGGTAGCCTGAGTGGTTGAGTTCGCCGCGGTGCGGATGAGGCGTCAGATACGGGCAGTCGGTCTCCATCAGCAGTCTGGATTCGGGGACGACAGCAGCCGCTTCTGCGACCCGGCGTGCATTGCGGAAGGTGACTGTACCGGAGAAGGAAATATAGAACCCCATGCGGCACAGTTCTTTCACCATTTCCGCACTGCCACTGTAACTGTGCAGAACGCCGCGCACACCCGGACGGGCGTGCAGCGCGGTCAGAATGTCCCCGTGTGCTTCCCGGTCATGAATCACCACCGGCAGATCAAGCGAACGGGCCAGTTCCAGCTGATCATGCAGATAAGCCTGCTGAATATCCCGATTGGTATCCGGGTAGTGATAATCCAGACCGATCTCACCAAGCGCGACCGCCTTGGATGCGGGGGCAGTCAGCAGGGTACGCAGGTCATCCAGCACATCTGCCCGGGCTTCTGTCAGATGCTGGCAGTCACTGGGATGAATGCCCAGGGCGGTATACATGTGTGTATAGCGCGCGGCCTGCGTGATCGCCGCACGGCAGGTCTGCGGATCGGTTCCCACATTGACGATTGCACAGACCGACCCGGCAAACAGGGTTGCCGGGTCGGCATCGGGACCGCCTGCGCCGTCGGCAAGACGGCTGTCCCAGTAATGCGCATGGGTATCAAAATACCGCATCAGTGAATACGGTCACCAAGCGGTGTTTCCGGATCCAGAAATACCACCCGGACGGTCTCCTCACCCGATGCCAGCAGCATGCCGCGGCTCTCTACGCCGCACAGAACGGCCGGTTTGAGGTTCGTGACTACCATTACCTTCTTGCCGACCAGATCTTCCGGACGGTAGAATTTCGCAATTCCGGACACCACACAGCGCTTCTCATATCCAAGGTCAACCGTCAGTTTCAGCAGTTTCTTTGCTTTCGGAACCGGTTCGGCGCTCAGAATTCTGGCAGCACGCAACTCCACTCCTGCGAAATAATCGATTCCGATTTCTGCTTCGTGTTCAGGCTCCGGGATTGCTGTTTCAGGTTCCCCAGCCTTGTGGGCTGCGGCAACTTCTTCCATCAGTTTCTTTTCATCAATGCGGGCAAACAGGGGAGAAGCCTCGCCCAGATGCTTGCCGCTCTCCAGCGCGCCGAAAGAGGAACAGGTGTCATAAGCGGTTCTGTCGGTATTCAACTGGGCAAAAATCTTGTCGGCGGTTGAAGGCATGAAGGGAGTCAGCAATACGGCAGCCTGGCGGATGGTTTCCAGCAGGCTGTAGAGTACGGTGCCCAGCCGGTCCCGGTTCGCAGGATCTTTCGCCAGGGTCCAGGGTGTTGTTTCGTCGATATATTTGTTGGCGCGGCGCAGCATGGTGAAAATGCTGTCCAGAGCGTCGGCAATATGGTAGTGCTCCATGCAGTCGCCCGATACGGACACTGCCTGAGCAACCGCCTGCCGCAGCTGTTCATCCAGCGGGTCAGAGGTGCCTGGGGCGGGAACGATGCCGTCAAAATACTTGACCGTCATGGCATGCGTGCGGCTGACCAGGTTGCCAAGGTTGTTGGCAAGGTCGGTATTGTAACGGTTAATAATGCTCTCATAAGTGATCGAACCGTCATTGGCATACGGCATCTCGGCAAGTGCATAGTAACGCACCCCGTCTGCCGTGAAATATTGCGCCAGCTCATCCGCATAAACTACATTTCCGCGCGACTTGCTCATCTTGTCGGCACCGAAATTGAACCAGGGATGCCCGAAAACTTTCCGGGGCAGAGGCAGCCCCAGCGCCATCAGGAAGATGGGCCAGTAAATGGTGTGAAAGCGCAGAATATCCTTGCCGATAATATGGACATCCGCGGGCCACCAGTGCCGGAAGGTCTCGCTCTGCTGCTCATAGGGAAGGTCGGGATCGTATCCCAGCGCAGTAATATAGTTGACCAGAGCATCCAGCCACACATACACCACATGCTTGTCATCAAAATCCACCGGCACGCCCCACTTGAAAGAGGTGCGCGATACGCACAGATCCTGCAGACCGGCCTTCAGGAAGTTGTTGACCATTTCGCGTTTGCGTGATTCGGGCTCGATGAATTCAGGATGCTCGTCTATATATTTCATGAGTTGCGGGGCATATTTGGACATTTTGAAGAAGTAGGCTTCTTCACGCGCCTGGGTAACCGGCCGGCCGCAGTCGGGGCATTTTCCGTCCACAACCTGTGTTTCTGTGAAAAAGGCTTCGCAGGGCGTGCAGTACCAGCCTTCGTAATATCCCTTGTAGATGTCGCCCTGTTCATAAAATCTGCGGAAAATCTTCTGCACGGCGCGCTGATGACCCGGTTCGGTCGTGCGGATAAAGCGGTCGTAACTGCTGCCCATCAGATCCCACACTTCACGGATCTGTGCGGCGACGCCGTCCACATAAGCCTGCGGCGTAACCCCCGCTTCCTCGGCGAGCAATTCAATTTTCTGTCCGTGCTCGTCTGTACCGGTGCAGAAATAAACATCTTCACCGCGCTGCCTGTGAAAACGCGCCAGCGCATCGGTCATGATGACCTCATAGGTGTTCCCGAAATGGGGCTTGCGCGATGCATATGCAATTGCGGTGGTGATGTAGAACTTTTTACGATCCATTGCAACCTCCTCGTACCCGACGGGCGGATGGAACCCGCGGTACAGTCTTTACCTGTTGATTATATTATTATACCACAGCTTTGCCGCTTTGACAAGTTTTTTATTTGCCGGGCGGAAAGTGTCTGAGCGGCGGTTTTCGGGAGATCTTCAGCAGACGGTTTTGCGTCTGTACAACGAACCGACTGCGGAGGCTGCTGTATTATGAGAATGCGGGGAATCCATGGTCACAGGATCTCCGGGATGCGCAGGCCATGGGGTGCAGGAATTCCGGAATCCCTGCGGCATGGGCTGAATCATGCATGCTTCACCGTCCGCTGTGGTCTGAAGACCCGGGGAAGTTATTCTGCATGGATTACGATGCCGCCCCGTCCGCTGCGCCTTCGCGCCGCTGTGTCATGCCGTCCCACCCCTGTTCATATTTGCTCGCCTGAACGGTGAAGAGCGTGTGATATCTTCCGCCCAATGCCATCAGTTCTGCATGGGTCCCCTGTTCCACCACGCGCCCGTCTTCCATGACTACAATCTTGTCTGAGGAGACCGCGCTTGAGAGACGGTGAGAGACAAACAGGGTGGTCTTTCCTCCAGACAGGCCGGTGAATTCGTTATATATTTCGTTTTCGGCGATCGGGTCCAGCGCGGCGGTCGGTTCGTCCAGAATCAGAATGTCACTTTCACCGTAGAAAGCACGCGCAATGGCCACTTTCTGCCACTGGCCGCCGGACAGATCGGTCCCGTTTTTCATAAAGGAGCGGGTCAGGGGTGTATCAAACTGTTCGGGCATGCGTTCAATGAATTCCTCGGCGTTTGCGGAATGAGCGGCGGAACGGATTTCTTCTTCCCGGTAGGTGCGCCGCACATCACCGAAATGAATATTTTCTCCCACGCTGTAAGCATACCTGCCGAAGTCCTGGAAAATGATCCCGTACAGCGGATACAGATCGGTGAGCGCATAATCCCTGATATCCCGGCCGTCAAGCAGAATCTGTCCTTCGGTCGGGTCGTAGAGGCGTGTCATCAGTTTGATCAGTGTGGTTTTTCCGGCGCCGTTGAGTCCCACCAGCGTCACATTTTCGCCAGGCTCAAAAACCAGGTCAATATGACTGAGCACATCGCGCGTGCCGCCGGGATAACGGAAACTCACATCCCGGAATTCAATCCGATGGCCGCAGCCGCGTGTCGGCGGCGGACACGGCAGAGCAGGCGACTGGATATGCGGTTCCTCTTTGAGAAAAGCAATCAGGTTGTCAATAAACAAAGTTCCTTCATAAATGGTGGCAGAATTGGTGATCAGCGTATTGATCTCATTTGCAACCGTGGTGAGGGCGGAAGTGTAGAGGGTGAAGTCACCGATCAGAAAAGCGCCTGTGAGAACTTTTCCGACGATGAACACATAGCACGAAAAATTCACTGCAACTGAGCACAGCATGCATACGGTCTGCCACAGGTTCTCGCGTATGATCAGACGGCGCAATCCGGAAAAATAGCGGGCAAAGGCCTGCTTGTAACTGCCGATGAAGGTATCGGTCAGACCGAAAATCCGCACCTCTTTGGCAATGTCCCGGTTGACTGCACGGTCGGCATAGTAATTCATCTCCCGGCGCTGGGTGCTGCGGTTTTTGACATACTGTGCGTTTTTCTTGCGGTAGACAAAGTTGACCACTGCGGACGGAACGGTCACCGCTACCACGGCAAGCGCTGCGACCGGCATGGCGCTTGCCAGGATGGTCAGATAGGAAACCATCGAAATACAGGTTGAGATCACCGTGAAGGTATTGCTCAGAATGGTAATGGGGCGGGTACCGGCTTCACGGTTTGCGTTTTCCAGTTTCTCATAAAATTCAGGGGTGTCATAGGAGGAGATGTCGATCTGCCTGGATTTTTCAAGTATTTTAATCTTTACCGTCTTCACGACCTGCTCCCCTGTGATCCGGGAGGTATAGTTCGACAGCCGACCGGCCATGCGTGAGAGCATGCGGAATACGAACAGGAAAATCACCAGACGCAGCAGACCGCTCGCAATCAGGTCGGCAGTCCCGGCACCCTGTGCCGTATCGACGGCACTCTGCTGCAATGTGTTGATCAGCGACTGTGAGATCAGCGATGATATGACCGGTACTACGCCCTGTATCACCGCAATCAGCAGCATCAGGATCAGTGCGACGGGATTGGTGAGCAGCACCAGGTAAAACGAATAGAAAAAGCGATAGCAGAACAGTCCTGCTTGTTGCAGCGGTTTTCCGGCTCGCGACATGACCGAAACTCTCCTTTCACATTCCACAGCGGAAGTCACCCTTTTTTTCTCATTTTAGCAGAGAATTTGACAAAAGTAAATTCATATGTTATAATGATAAACATAAAAATAATTTATATTAATACAGGCGATGCGCCGGAGGATCTATGACACTGAAACACTTTTCGGTTTTCTGTACAGTGTATTCTTATCTGAGCTTTACTGAAGCGGCAGCGCATCTTGGAATGACGCAGCCGGCGGTCAGTATTGCCGTCAAGGATATGGAAGAACATTACGGGACTGTTTTTTTCGTGCGCACCCGCAGGCGTCTGACGGTCACGGCGGACGGGCAGAAGATGTACCGGTTTGCTTGTGCGGCGTTGCGTGCGGCACAAGCGGCGGAGGAAGGATTCTCTGCAGAGTGTCAGCGGTCTGCCGTACGCATCGGGAGCAATGTCACCAGTGCTTCTTCATTCTTTTCGAAACTGGTTTTCCGGTATATCCGGGAACATCCGGCGCAGCAGGTGTATTTCTGCGTGAACAACTCTTCGGTTATTGAGTCGGGAATCTGCAACCGGGAACTGGATATCGGGATGAGCGATCTGCCTGCCCGGAGCGATGAGGTGTATGCATTTCCGGTGACTACGGAGCAGATGTGTCTGTTGTGCGCACCTGAATTTTTCGGAACCATCCGCGAACCGGTTACGCCCGAGCGTCTGATCACCTATCCTCTGCTGCTGAGCGAGGCGGGCAGCGGCAGCAGGGAATGCTTTGATGCCGCGCTGGCAGGTTTCGGACTGCGCGCAAATGCGCTCATGGAAAGTACCAACAACACCCTTCTGCTGTCTGCAGCAAGAAACGGCCTGGGCATTCTGGTTCTGCCGCGCAACGCGGCCCGTTCGCAGATCAAAAACGGGGTACTCAGGGAAATCCCGGTTGAAGGTCTGAATATGGAAAAGCGCCAGTATTTTATCCTGCGCAAAGACACCGAACCATCCGATGCTGCGCTGGAACTGATCGGCAAGATCAGTGCGCTTTTTCCGGATTCTGCACTGGCAAGAAACTTTCAGAAGGAGCGCTGACGATAACGGAAAGGGCGTGCCCATATGGGCACGCCCTTTCCGTTATCCGGATCAGTTTGCATCTGTGATACTGTCTGCATAGCGGCATGCGGCAAGCGCCGCCACTGTGCCGTCTGCTGCGGCTGTTGTAAGCTGGCGGATGGATTTCGTCCTGCAGTCCCCAGCGGCGAAAATGCCCGGTGTACGGGTCAGACAATCTTCTCCCGCCACAATATAGCCGGTTTCGTCAAGATCCGCCACATTGCGGAACGCTTCATTTTCAGGAGCCATTCCCACCGCGATGAACAGCCCTGCAACCGGCAATTCCCGCGATCCTTCCGGGGTATTCACACGGATGCCGTTCAGCGCTTTGTCGCCCAGCAGGGCGGAGACAGTGGCATTCAGGACGAAGGTGACATTCTCGTGTTGGCGCAATTGCTGTGCCAGGCGTTCCTCACCGCGGAAGGAGGCTCTGCGATGAATCAGATAGACGCGTTCACAGCCTGCTGCCAGAAACAGCGCGTCCTGCAGCGCGGCGCTGCCGCCTCCTACCACCGCGACTGTGCGTCCCTTGAAGAATGCGCCGTCGCATACAGCGCAGTAGGATACACCCGCACCGGTCAATTCCTCTTCCCGTGGGAGTCCCAATTTCCGGTGTCTGCCGCCCGTGGCGAGAATCACAGTCTTGCCGGTGAAATCACCCGCATCGGTATGAACCGTTTTTGTTGCGCCGTCGGTTATGGAAAGCACCTTGCAGAATTCACTTTGTGCGCCGAGTGCAGTTGCCTGTTCATACAGCTTCGCGGCAAAATCGCCTCCGCTGATTTCTGCAAAACCGGGAAAGTTCTCCACCCGCGGAGACAGGGCAATCTGTCCGCCGTAAAGTTCGGACTCCAGAAGCAGAGCGGTTTTTCCAGCGCGCCGCGCGTAAACCGCGGCGGTAAGACCGGCTGTTCCGGCCCCCACGATGATCACATCGTACAGCATATGGTTCTCCTTATATCAGGTTCAGGCGCCCGCTTCGGTAAAGCGACGGATTTCCGACGCGTTGGCGTACCGGGCAATGTTCTGTCCCTTCTGAACAATCAGCGTAGGTGCCCCCTTTACGCCCAGGGAGCGTGTCAGATCTGCGTTTTCCTCAGCGTCAATCAGATCGTAAGCGATATGGGCGCGATTGAGCATATCTTTCGCCAGTTTACAGTTGGGGCAGGTCTTGGTTGTGAAGAGCAGAATACGGTCTTCTTCCGGCATGGGAGCGGGCTGAGATGCCTGCGCAATGGCGTGGCTCTTTTTCAGTGTGGAAGTACCGATGTTGTAGGTGCGGCGTTCCTTGAATTCCTGCGCCTTCCCGTCGTTCCAGTTTTTCACAGGACGGTAGTAGCCCGTGATACGGCTGTATACTTCCGTCTCTTTACCGCAGGTCGGGCAGGTATACTGTTCGCCTGCAAGGTAACCGTGATCTTTGCAGACCGAGTAGGTAGGAGACAGGGTGTAATAGGGGAGCCGGTAGTTTTCCGCAATCTTGCGTACCAGGGCTGCCGCCGCTTTCCAGTCGGGCAGTTTCTCACCGAGGAAGGCGTGGAAGACAGTTCCGGAGGTGTACAGGGTCTGCAGCTCGTCCTGAATGTCAAGAGCAGTGAAAATGTCATCGGTGTATCCGACCGGCAGGTGGGAAGAGTTGGTGTAATACGGGTTGTTGCAGTCGGAAGTAGCGGTGATAATATCGGGATAGTGCTTGCGGTCGTGCTTGGCAAGACGGTAGGAAGTGGACTCGGCCGGAGTGGCTTCCAGATTGTAAAGATCGCCGTACTGCTCCTGGTAGTCGGACAGGCGCTCACGCATGTGATTGAGCACTTCTTTAGTGAATTCCTGCGCTTCGGGATGCGTCAGGTCGCAGCGCAGCCAGGCTGCGTTGAGACATGCCTCATTCATGCCGACAAGGCCGATGGTGGAGAAGTGATTTTCAAAAGTGCCGAGATACCGCTTGGTATACGGGTACAGACCGGCGTCAAGCAGTTTGGTGATGACTGTACGCTTAATATGCAGAGAACGCGCCGAAATATCCATCATGTGATCCAGACGCTTGTAAAATTCGTCCCGGTTTTTCGACAGATAAGCAATGCGCGGCATGTTGACCGTTACTACGCCCACCGAACCGGTGCTCTCACCGCTGCCGAAGAAACCGCCCGATTTTTTGCGCAACTCACGCAGATCCAGACGCAACCGGCAGCACATGGAGCGGATGTCGCTCGGTTCCATGTCGCTGTTGATATAGTTTGAGAAATAAGGAGTGCCGTATTTTGCGGTCATCTCAAAGAGCAACTTGTTGTTTTCGGTTTCCGACCAGTCGAAATCCTTGGTGATCGAGTAGGTGGGGATGGGGTACTGGAAGCCGCGTCCGTTTGCATCTCCTTCAATCATGATTTCGATGAAGGCACGGTTGACCATATCCATCTCGGCCTTGCAGTCCTTGTAGCGGAAGTCCAGCTCCTTGCCGCCCACGATCACAGGCATCTCGGCAAGGTCTGCCGGCACCACCCAGTCCAGGGTGATATTGGAGAAGGGCGCCTGCGTGCCCCACCGGGAAGGGGTATTGACTCCGTAGACGAAGGATTCGATGCACTGTTTGACTTCCTTGTAGGACAGATTGTCAACTTTCACGAAGGGGGCAAGATAGGTGTCAAAAGAGGAAAAAGCCTGTGCGCCTGCCCATTCGTTCTGCATGATCCCGAGGAAGTTGACCATCTGATTGCACAGGGTGGACAGATGCTTGGCAGGAGCAGAGGTGATCTTTCCGGGAATGCCGCCCAGCCCTTCCTTGATCAGTTGCCGCAGACTCCAGCCTGCGCAGTATCCGGTGAGCATGGACAGGTCGTGCAGATGAATATCCGCGTTACGGTGCGCATTCGCAATCTCTTCGTCGTAGATTTCGGACAGCCAGTAGTTGGCGGTGATGGCGCCCGAGTTAGACAGAATCAGACCGCCTACCGAGTAGGTCACGGTGGAGTTTTCTTTGACGCGCCAGTCGTTGACATTCAGGTAGTTATCCATCAGCTCCTTGTAATTCAGGTAGGTGGAATTGATATTGCGCAGCTTTTCGCGCTGCTTGCGATAAAGGATGTAAGCCTTCGCCACATCCGCATATCCTGCCTGGCTCAGCACTTCTTCAACGCTGTCCTGAATGGCCTCCACCGCAATCATGTCGTCATGAATTTTCGGCTGGAAGTTGGCGGTAACTTTGAGCGAAAGCATATCGATAACGGAAGGATGATAGTTGGTCCCCGTTCCGTCAAAAGCTTTTGTAATGGCAACAGAAATTTTGGAAATATCAAATTCCGCAATCTGACCGTCTCTCTTGATGACCTGATACATCGTTTTTCTCCTTATACATCTTATGACTGTGCGCAGCTTTTTTGTCTGTTTTGTATTCTCATTGTAAACTGCAGCCGGTGCAATGAGGCTGGTAAGGTTTATCATAGCACGAAGTTTGTGTGTTGTCAATAGAAAAACACAAAATATAGTGAGCATTTTTTACTGCCAATCTATATCTTGTGTTTTTGATATGTTGATTCAAATCGGGTCAAAAGAGCAGAGGAAGAGAACTGTTCCGCAATGCATTGTGATGCGTAACACGACGGGTTTTATTGTGCAGGCAGAGAGAGGCGCTGGGGCAGAACAGGTCCTGTTGCGGTCTCAGCCCACACCTCGCAGAGCAACAGCGGGCACAAACCGCCGCACCGCATCGGCATACCGGTTCATTTCCGTGTCCGACAGAGCGGAAAAACCTTGGTCTATCAGATCGCCCGAATCCACAAATTTCTGCAGGAAATATGCACGCGCGCCCCGGATCCATTCACCGATTGCGGTCATGTCTTCGATTGTGTGCAGCTGTCGGACCAGTGTGGTGCGGAATTCGTAGGGCACGCGGTCCTGCATCAGCAGGGAGACACTTTCCCGTACCGCGTCAAGATCAACCGGCACGCCGCAGGTATCCCCGTAGGATTGCGGACTGTTTTTGATATCCATGGCCACATAGTCGGCAAGCCCGCCTTCGAGAATGTGCGCCAGACGGTCGGGAAAGGATCCGTTGGTGTCCAGTTTGACTGCGAAGCCGCACTCATGCACGCGGCGGAGAAAGGGTGCGATTTCTTTTTGCAGCAGAGGCTCTCCGCCGGTGACCGCCACCCCATCGAGCAGCCCGCGGCGTTTGCTGAGAAAGGAGAAAAACTCTTCTTCCTCCATCTGCTCAGGCGTCTGCCCGATCACCAGCGAGGCGTTGTGACAGAACGGGCAGCGAAAGTTGCATCCCGCGGTAAAGACGGTGCATGCAATATGTCCCGGAAAATCAAGCAGGGTCATTTTCTGCAGTCCTGCAATGTTCATGCACAGCCTCCTGGAGCGGTATGATCGGGGTGCTCTTTGGCAAAGAGTGAGACCAGGTACAGCATTACGCGCACTGCGCGTTCCATTTCCTGTGCGCTTGCGTGCTCACAGGGGCCGTGATAGGCATAGGCGCCTGTGCCAAGGTTCGGGCAGGGCAGGCCCATATAGGACAGGCGTGCGCCGTCGGTTCCGCCACGCGTCGGTACCGCCTGCGGCGTGCCGCCGCAGGCCGCAATCGCCTGTTCGGCATAGGCAAGCACTTGCGGACAATCGATAAAGCAGGATGCCATGTTGCGGTATTGGTCGGTCACGGTGAGCACAACCGTCCCGGCACCCCATTCGCGGTTCACGGATTCGCACAGATCGGCCAGTTTTTGCTTACGGGCGCGGAAGGCGTCTTCATCATGATCACGGATCAGATAGGTCAGTTCGGCGCGCTCACAGGTGCCGCTCATATGCGTCAGGTGAAAGAACCCTTCGCGGCCGGCGGTACACCGCGGACATTCCTGTGCGGGAAGAGCGGTGTGAAATTCTGCGGCAAGCGCGGCAGCGTTGACCATGATGCCTTTGGCATCGCCCGGATGGACGCATACGCCCCGGAATACCAGGTGTGCCTGTGCGGCATTGAAGGTTTCGTAGGAATATTCGTCTACTGTGCTGCCGTCCATTGTGTAGGCGTACTGTGCTCCGAAAGCCTCAAGGTCAAAGCGGTCCGCCCCTCTCCCGATCTCTTCGTCAGGGGTAAATGCAATGGCTACCCGTCCGTGCGGCTCATCCGATGCAAGCAGGCGTTCCGCCATGGTGACGATTTCGGCAATGCCCGCTTTATCGTCCGCCCCCAGCAGGGTAGTGCCGTCGGTGACTGCCAGCGTGTGACCGCGCAGAGAAGTCAGGTGCGGATATGCGTTCGGAGACAGAACCGTCCCGCTTGTTCCGAGCGGAATCTCCCCTCCGTCGTAGGAGGGGATGACCTGCGGGTGCACCTTTTCGCCGCAGAAATCGGGTGCGGTATCCATATGCGCGATGAATCCGATCGCAGGGACGCCAGAGCATGAGGCGGTTGCAGGAATTTCAGCATATACATACCCATCGGCATCCTGCCTGACACGGGAGCATCCGATTTTTTTCAGTTCTTCAGCCAGAGCGGCGCCGAACCGGATCTGCCCGGCGGTTGAGGGGCAGGAGTCCGATTCTTCATCCGACTGCGTGGAGAATGTTGCATACTGTAAAAGGCGTTCAAAAGCATTCATAGGATATTTCTCAGGATTCCGTAGCCAACAAACAGAATCAGAAAACATAGGTTGAGCACGACGGGCCGCAGTTGGAGCAGCCACACGCCGTGACGGATATAGCGGATAGTAGCATCAGAAAGAGTCCATCCGGCATAAATGAGGATTACAAAGATCAATGCATGGTGTTGCAGTGCACCTCTGAAATCCAGATGCAACAGCGCCAGGCATGCCCGGCTGATGCCGCAACCGGGGCACTGCCATTCTGTAATCAGATAAAACAAACAGGGAATACCGACACCGGTTTCAGTACAGATCAACGCATACAACAATAGTATGACAAGCGCTGCTGCCCAACATACGACAGCACGGAAAAAGCGTTTTTTCATTTTCGTTCAGATTATCAGAAAAAGCGCCTTGCGGCGCTTTTTCAGATGGAAGAAAATCAAAGAGCAGTGTTGTTCTGGTTTGCAGAACTTGCAGAATTCCGCAGTAAACCATTGATTTCATTCTGCACCAGCGCAATCATGACGATTGGCAAAAGTATACCCACGATGATATACACAATCTGGTTGCTGTTCCTGGGGATCCCACGGGCAGCATAAATTGCACTCAGGTTGTTGTCTGCGTCATAGCCACCAAGCGCTCCGCCAACGGGAGAAACAAACAGGAGCAGGATAAAAGAAACAAAGGTCGGGACGATACTCCTCTTTCCTTCCTGTTCCAATGGACTGAGGGTGACCCAGAACCAGTACAGAAAATAAATGCCGCATGTAATAATGGAAAAGATAATGGCTGTAACAATACTACGCTGTTTCATGGCTTCCTCCTGTACGCAAGAATTTCTGCGTCTTCATTATACCTAATCCACGATGAGTTGTCAATTCTTTTTTAAAAGATATTCATTTTTTGAACATCACGCGTTCACTGTTGAACATGCGGGTGAGGGCAAAGGTGCACAGCGCGCTTACCAGCAGGTTGGAGATCACTGTTAAGGCAATGGAAACGGGGGAATAAGAGAGCGAGAACACGGCCCCAAGAGCCCGTGCGCTGTTATAGAGCGGGATCAGGTAAACCGCTGTCGGCTGTGTGCCGGGAGACGCCATGGAAAACACCGCGAGCACCATGACCACGATCATCAGGGGCGTGATATAGGCGGTAGCCTCCTTGACTGTGTTGGCAAATGTGGCGATCACCGCGATGATCGAGACAATGAGCAGCAGTGTGGAGAGGATGATCAGCAGCAGCGCCAGATATTCCGCCCCCCCGTAGATTGCGGTGTCAAGCTCGCTTCCCACATCCATCAGGCGTGGAAGTGCCAGCATGGTGCCCAGAAAACTGGAAAGCCCACCGATCATGGAAAGCAGAGACAGGCTGAGAATTTTTCCGATCGCAATATGCGAGCGGGGAACCGGGGTAACCAGCAGGGTGGCAATGGTGCCGCGTTCCTTTTCGCCTGCCAGCGCATCAGGAACCAGACTCATGGCGCCGGTGAACAGGAAGATGATAAGCAGCATGGGCATCATCATGGAAAAGACCATGGAGCTGATCTGTTCGGGAGTGGCCAGGTCGTTCATGGCGCAGTCAAACTTGTTTGCAAGAGTGGATTCGTAAGCGTCAAGCACGCCGACGATCAGCTGATAGGCTGAGGAGGAGGAGGTAGAGGCGGTGGAAGCATAGAGCTCCACCCGCGGCGCCTCCTGTCCGCTGCCCGGCTGGTAGGCGTCCACCTGTTGGTCGAAATCGGCAGGGAAGACAACCAGCAGATCCAGCTCTTCAGTCCGGACCTGTTCCTGTGCGGCCTGAAGGGCCTCCTCGCCGGCAGGAAAAGAGAGCGTAACCGGCAGGGAGTCAAAAGAATCCGAAAGCGACTGCGGCATATTGTATACTGCAACAGAATAACGGTAATTTTCTTCTTCTCCGAATGCATCGGTGAGCATGGTACCCATCAGAGTGTACAGCACATAGATCAGAATGCCCGGCAGGATGAGGGAAGCCAGCACGCGCCTGTCGCTCAGTACGCGCCGCATTTCTTTCCTGACAATCACGAGAATATTTTTCATTGGGCACCTCCCACCGTATCGCTGTAAATCTCAAAGAACCGGTCTTCCAGCGACATACCGGCACAGATTTCAGTTACGGTGCCGGTGGCGGTCATCCTTCCGTCGATGATGATTCCCACCTGGTCGCAGATTTTTTCCACCAGGCTGAAGATGTGGGTAGAGAGCAGGATGGTCTTCCCGCGCTGACGCAGATCAACCAGAAAATCGGTTACCGTCTTCGCGGTCAGCACATCCAGACCGTTGGTGGGTTCGTCAAAAATAATGACTTCCGGATCATGGACAATGGAAATCACCAGCGATACCTTCTGCTTCATGCCGGTGGACAGATTGGAGATGCGCACTTCGGCGAACCGGTCAATGCCGAATTTTGCGAACAGTTCGGCTTTCCGCTCTTCGCGCACCTGCTCAGGTACTCCGTGCAGCTCGGCAAAAAAATCAAACAGATAGTTCGGCGTGAAGAATTCTTCCAGTTTCAACTCGCTGGTCAGAAAACCGATCTGCCGACGAACTGCGGCCGGGTCTTTGACCACACTTGCGCCGTTGACCAGCACATCTCCTCCGTCCGGGGAAATCAGCGTGGAGATGATGCGCAGGGTGGTGGTTTTACCTGCCCCGTTGGGACCGAGCAGCCCGTAGATTTCTCCCTTATATGCAGAGAAGGAAAGATGATCTACCGCTATCTTGATCTTTTCTTTGGTGTGCTGGATTTTCTGCTGCTTCGCCGAGAGGGAGAAGCGCTTGCTGATATTGCGGATATCAAGTACAGATTCCATTTTTCCTCCTGTCGGATAAAAAGCCGGGGTGATGATAATATTCTGTCAGGACCCCGGCAAAAAATTGATTTGTCCGATAATGCTTATGAATGTTAGACCTGTCTTCAGGGTTATTTCCCAAGTGAGTCTGTGATTTCCACGGTTACTTCGTGACCGTAGCAGGCGAAAATCTGCTCTGTTCTGGTAGCAGGGAGTGAAGGGGTGAAGAAGCTGACTACCGGAACAAGGATCAGTCCGACCAGCATGGCGAGCACACCTGCGTTGATCGGAGAGGTCAGAAATTCCGTGAAGAAGACATGACCGGTCAGATTGCAGATCAGGTTGGCGCTCATAATGAGTACGCCCGAGATGAAGCACACCCATACGGCCGCCGGACTGACCCGCTTCATATACAGGCCATAGAGGAACGGCGCCATGAAAGCGCCTGCCAGCGCTCCCCACGAAACGCCCATCAACTGTGCGATAAAGGTGACGGAAGTTACGGATGGGGACTTGATCTGATAGATGGCAATCGCTGCCGAAATGGCGATGAAAAAGACGATCAGAAGACGGATGATCAGCATCTGCTTTTGCTCCGGAATCGGTTTCTTACGCATGGGAACGATAAAGTCGAGAGTCAGTGTAGATCCCGAGGTAAGAACCAGGGAGGAAAGGGTGGACATGGAAGCGGAAAGCACCAGAATCACCACCAGGGCGATCAGTACCGGTGATAGTCCCTCCAACATAGTGGGGATAATGCTGTCGTAGATGGGGGTCACGCCATCCGCTTTGTATTCGATGCTGTCGGCAAACAGCCTGCCGAAGCCGCCGAGGAAGTAGCAGCCGCCCGCTACCACCAGGGCAAAAAGGGTGGAAATCACGGTTCCTTTGTGAATGGCAGCTTCATTTTTAATGGTATAGAACTTGCCGATCATCTGCGGAAGTCCCCAGGTTCCCAGAGAAGTCAGCAGAATAACACCGATAAGTCCAGGCAGATCAGGACCAAAGAAGGAAGTAAACGCTCCGGAGAAGAGCGTACCGGATTCCGTGGTAACGCTCTCGGCGGACATATTGGCAATGGCTTCCATCAGACCACCCTGGCTTTTCAGCACGGCGACCACAACTACCACAATGCCCACCAGCATAATCAGCCCCTGGAGAAAGTCGTTGATAGCAGTTGCCATATAGCCGCCAAAGAGCACATAGGCTCCGGTCAGCGCTGCCATGCCCAGTACGCACCAGACATAGTCAATGGAAAACGCCATATTAAAAAGTCTGGAAAGTCCGTTATAAAGCGAGGCAGTATAGGGAATCAGAAAGATAAAGATGATAACAGAGGAGGCCAGTTTCAACCCTGAACTGCCGAACCGCTTGCCGAAGAAGTCGGGCATGGTGGCGCTGCCGAGGTGCTGGGACATGACGCGGGTACGGCGGCCGAGAATATTCCAGGCAAGCAGGGAGCCGATGAAGGCGTTGCCCAGTCCGATCCAGGTGGATGCAAGACCGAATTCCCATCCGAACTGACCTGCGTAGCCGATGAAAATAACCGCCGAAAAGTAGGATGTACCGTATGCGAATGCGGTCAGCCAGGGGCCGACCGAACGCCCCCCCAGCACGAATCCGTTGACATCGCTTGCGTGCCGTCGGCAGTAAATGCCGATCGCCAGCATGACCGCGAAGAAAATTACCAGAAACAAGATTTTGACAAACATCAGAGTTTATTTATATCCTCCTCTCCGATCAGGCAGAGTCCTGCGCCGCACAGCACTGTTTCCGCCTGTGCTGGATTCTTGACGCGCAGAACCACATAGGCATTCTGACCCGATACGGTAATAAAAGCATACAGATACTCAATATTGATCTCATGCTCGCCGAGCAGGGTAACCAACTCGGTCATTGCGCCCGGACGGTTGGGAATCTCGACGGCAAGTACTTCGGTCACCGAGGTGACACAGCCAATGTCGGCGAGTACTTTCCCGGCTTTGACCGGGTCACTGGTGATCAGACGCAGAATACCGAAATCCTGTGTATCGGCAAGCGACATGGCACGGATATCCACACCCGCGTCGCCCAGCGTCTTGGTAATTCTGACCAGGGTACCCGGTTTGTTTTCCGCGAAAACGGAGAGTTGACGGATGGTCATAATATGCTCCTTTCAATAATGAAAAAGTGGGGCTTCGTTCAGGACAGGTGGTAACCGAGGGAAAACGCTTTCAGGTTCAGTTCCTTGAACTTCGCGGGGACAGTGGCTTCAATTGCCTTGAGCCATTGGTCTTCCGGGATCGACAGGTAAGTTGCCAGGCGGGCCATCAGAACAATGTTGACCGCCTTGGCGCTTCCCGCGCTTTCCGCAACGGAAAGCGCATCCAGCATATCCAGATGTACTCCTTGAGCAGAAAGCTGCCCGAGAATATCTGACGGATAGGAAGCACTTCCGATGATAACGGGCATCGGGTCGATTTGTTGGGTATTGACGATAATCTTGCCGTCAGGGGCCAGGTGATCGACATAACGCGCGGCCTCCAGTTTCTCGAAAGAAACAATAAAATCCGCTTCTCCTTTGGTGATGACCGGAGAGTAGACCCGCTCGCCAAAACGGACATAGGTCACTACTGAGCCGCCGCGCTGGCTCATGCCGTGCACTTCGGAAACCTTGACATCGTATCCCTGGTCGACCAGAAGCCGCCCCAGCAGTTTGCTGGCTAGCAGGGTCCCCTGACCGCCCACACCTACGATCATTATACTGGTTGTTTTCATATCAGTTGCGTTCCTCGCTTTCTATGGCATGGAAGGGGCAGAGCTGTTTGCAGACATCGCAGCCCACACACAGCGTATGGTCGATCACCGCTTTCTTGTTGCGGAAGGAGATTGCCGGACAGCCCAGCGACATGCATTTGCGGCAACCGCGGCACAGGTCGGTATTGACCGTGACGGGGGAGCGGGTCTTGACTGACTTGAGCAGGACGCAGGGGCGTCTGGAGATGATGACCGAAGGTTCGTCTGCTGCGAGCTCACGCAACACTACCTCACGGCAGGCTGCGAGATCATACGGGTCCACCACGCATACGCGCGAGAAGCCGACCGCACGGCAGAACGCTTCCAGGTCCACTTTCGCGGCCGGATCTCCCTTGATGTTGTAGCCGGTGGTAGGGTTCTGCTGATGTCCGGTCATACCGGTAATGGAGTTGTCGAGGATGATTACCGTCGAGTTGGTCGCATTGTAGGCGATATTGACAAGTCCGGTCATGCCTGAGTGCATGAATGTGGAGTCGCCGATGACGCATACTGTCTTCCGGTGAGCCTCAGGGGAAGCAAGGTTAAATCCGTGCAGCCCGGACACGGAAGCGCCCATGCACAGGGTGGAGTCCAGAGCGGAAAGAGGCGGCTGTGCGCCCAGCGTGTAGCATCCGATATCCCCGAGCACCGTAATGCCGTTCTGCGCCAGTGTGTAGAACATGCCTCTGTGCGGGCATCCCGCGCACATCATAGGCGGGCGGACCGGGATATTTTCCGGCAGAGCGGGGGATTTTTTCTCGGGCATGCCCAGAACACGGGCGATGGTTTGCTGACTGTATTCACCGATCGGGGTGAACAGGGATTTTCCTTCCGGTTGAAGTCCCAGCGTACGGCAGTGGGTCTCGATGATTCCGTCCAGTTCTTCAATGACGATCAGACGCTTGACCCGGGAGGCGAAATCGAGGATCAACTGACGCGGCAGGGGATTGATCATGCCCAGTTTCAGTACGCTTACGCTGTCCCCCAGCGCTTCTTTGACATACTGATAACAGGTGCCCGAGGTGATGATGCCTACATCCGTGTTGCCCATTTCAATGCGGTTGAGCGGGGTGGTTTCGGCATAGGCGGTCAGCGTTTCCGTGCGCGCTTCCACCACGGGATGACGGCGCTTGGCATTGCCGGGCATCATGATGAATTTCGCGCCGTTTTTCACATATTCCTTAATCGGCGAAGGAGCGCGCTCCCCGATGTCCACAATGCTCTGGGAGTGTGCGATCCGGGTGCAGACGCGCAGAAGCATCGGGGTATCGAATTCTTCGGACAGGCGCAGTGCTTCTTTTGCAAAGCGGTAGCATTCATCCGAATCTGCCGGCTCCAGCATCGGCACCTTCGCAGCAATGGCGTAGTGGCGCGAATCCTGCTCGTTCTGTGATGAATGCATGGCAGGATCGTCTGCCACACAGATCACCAGACCTCCGGTAACACCGGTGTAAGAAAGGGTGAAGAGCGGATCGGCCGCTACATTGAGCCCGACATGCTTCATGGCGCAGGCAGATCTTGCGCCTGCCAGGGAAGCGCCGAATGCTACTTCCATAGCTACCTTTTCATTGGGCGCCCACTCGGTATGTATGTCGTCATACTTGGAGAGAAATTCCGTAATTTCGGTAGAGGGGGTGCCGGGATAACTGGATACCACATGGACGCCGCCTTCATACAGGCCGCGGGCTATGGCTTCGTTTCCGATCAACAGTTTTTTCATATTCTTTCCTTTCCGGGAGAATCAGACCAACTTACGCTTGTCGATAACCCGCTTTGCTTTTCCTTCCGACCGGGGAATGGTGTGCGGATTGACCAGCGTGATCTTGGCCGAAATGCCCACTACGGATTTGATTTTGTCCTTGATTTCGTTGCGGATGTGTTCCAGATCGGCAACCGTATCCGAGAATCCGCTTTCATCAATTTCAACCTGAACTTCCAGAGAGTCGGTGGAGTGTTCGCGGTCCACCACCAGCAGATAGTGAGGAGCGGCACCCTTGACTGAGACCAGCACCGACTCGATCTGGCTGGGGAAGACATTGACTCCGCGGATGATCAGCATATCATCCGTGCGTCCGGTAATGCGTCCCATGCGCACGGTTGTGCGTCCGCAGGCGCAGGGGGAGGCATCGAGCCGGCAGATGTCGTGCGTGCGGTACCGCAACATAGGCATGCCTTGCTTGGTGATGGTAGTGAAGACCAGCTCACCCGAAGATCCGTAGGGAAGCGGTTCTTCGGTGACAGGGTCGATAATCTCGGGAATGACATGGTCCTCGTTGACATGCATGCCGTTCTTTTCCAGGCATTCAAACGAAACACCCGGGCCGGCAATTTCGGTCAGACCGTAAATGTCGCAGGCGTCAAAGTCCAGAAGCTGTTCCAGACGCATGCGCATTTCCTCGGTCCAGGGTTCAGCGCCGAAGCATCCCGCTTTCAGTTTGAGGTCAGTGTGCGGATCCAGTCCCATCTCCCGTGCGGTTTCTCCGATGTAAATGGCGTAGGAAGGTGTGCAGCAGAGCATGGTGGCGCCCAGTTCCTTCAGCATCATGATCTGACGCTGGGTATTGCCGCTGGACATCGGTACGGTCATGGCGCCAATCAGGGAGGCACCCTGGTGCAGCCCCAGACCGCCGGTAAACAGACCGTATCCGTAGGACACCTGCACAATGTCCTCCGCGGTGCAACCCGCAGCGGTCAGTGCACGCGCTGCCATTTCGGCCCAGACATCCACATCGTGCTGGGTATAACCGGCGACAATCGGTTTCCCGGTGGTGCCGGATGAACCCTGAATACGGACAATATCTTTCTTCGGTACGGCGAACAGACCGAAAGGAAACTGATCGCGCAGATCGGTTTTTTCAGTAAACGGCAGATGACGCAGGTCGTCCAATGTACGGATGTCTTCGGGTCTGACTCCTTTGGCGTCCATGCGCGCACGGTAGATCGGAACATGGTCGTATTCGTGACGCACAACCTGCCGCAGGCGTTCGGTCTGCAGTGCAGTCATCGCATCGCGCGACATGCATTCGTATTCGGGATTGTAGATGGCGTGTGTTTTGGGTGCTTTCATTTCCTTTTCATTTCCTTTCTGCTGTGCAGAAGAACAGAAGTCCCGTCCTCTGCAGATAATCAGAGGACGGGACTTCTGTTTCTATGGAATACCCGTGGTACCACCTCATTTTAACAACGCCTCGCAGCGCTGTCCTTGTCGGTAGCGGACTACCGATTCACGGTAACGGGTGAACCCGGCGCCTCCTACTGCCGTGCGGTTTCAGAGGGCTGCTGGCGAAAGGAATTCGCTCTGCGCTCCGCACCGTCTCGCACCGCCCGACGGCTCTCTGAAGCAGTTCTGCAGAGTTACTGGTTTCCGCTCATACGCATTTCAAATTATATTATAACAACCGTTTTCAGATTTGTCAAGAAGCATCGCTCAAAAACAGGATCGGTCATCGCTCAAAAACAGGATCGGTCATCTGCTCAAAAACAGGATCGGTCATCCCTCGTTTGCCGGAGCGGTGTGAATGGTTCAGCACCCGGAGAATACCGCTCCCATGGGTGGACGAGACGGGATTTCAGCGGGTGGTCTGCGCTTCCACCAGATGCTCACTGGAGTAACGCGCACGCAGTTTGGGCTTTTCGATTTTGCCGGTCGGGTTGCGCGGGACATCGGCAAAAATGATTTTGCGCGGGCGTTTGTAACGGGGAAGCGCCTTGCAGAATTCGTTGACTTCCTCTTCGGTCAGTGTGCAGCCCTGCTTGACCTGAATAATGGCCGCGGCGATCTCACCCAGACGCGCGTCCGGAAGTCCGATTACCGCCACATCACTGATCAGGTCATGACCGCGTAAAAAGTCCTCAATCTGCACCGGGTACAGGTTTTCGCCTCCGGTGATGATGACATCTTTTTTCCGGTCCACAAGATAGATGAAGCCGTCCTCGTCCTGTCGTGCCATGTCTCCGGTTGCCAGCCATCCGTCAGGGCTCAGGATTTCTTGGGTAGCCTTCGGGTTCTTGTAATAGCATTTCATGACACCGGCACCGTGAACCATCAGTTCTCCCACTTCGCCGACGGCGACCTGTTCGCCCGACTCGGAAACAATCCGGGCCTTCCAGCCGAATCCGGGCACCCCGATGGCACCCACTTTGGCGATATTCTCGACACCGAGATGCACGCAGCCGGGACCTGCCGACTCGCTCAGACCGTAATTGGTGTCATATTGGTGGTGCGGGAACACGGTGAGCCAGCGGCGGATCAGGCTGGGCGGTACCGGCTGCGCGCCGATATGCATGAGCCTCCACTGACTGAGCCGGTAGTCCTCGAGTTTCAGTTCTCCGCGTTCAATCGCATCCAGAATATCCTGGACCCACGGCACCAGCAACCAGACGATGGTTGCGCGTTCCTGGGAGACTGCGTGCAGGATCCATTCCGGGCGCACTCCGCGCAAAAGAACCGCCCGGCTCCCGGTCAGAAGACTTCCGAACCAGTGCATTTTCGCTCCGGTATGATAGAGCGGAGGGATGCAGAGAAACACATCGTCGTGTGTCTGACCGTGATGCGCCTGCTCGGTGTAACACGCATTGGTCAGTGCGCGGTGCGCATGCAGGATCGCCTTGGGGAATCCGGTGGTTCCCGATGAAAAATAGATGGCCGCGTCATCTTCTTCGGAAATGTCCACCGCAGGAGCGGTGGAAGAGCAGTAGGTGATCATCTGCTCGCAGTTGTCGGCAAAGGCAGGCGGATTCTTTCCAACGAAAAAGTAATTGCGGATCAGGGGCATTCCCTCGCGTGCCGCTTGTACCCGTTCGGTAAATTCCGGGCCGAACACCATTACCGAGACATCCGCCAGACACGCGCAATACTGGATTTCATCTGCGGCATAGCGATAGTTCATGGGGACCGCAAGCGCGCCGGTCTTCAGAATACCGAAATAGAGCGGAAGCCATTCCAGACAGTTCATCAGAAGCAGCGCGACTTTGTCGCCTTTTTTGACTCCGCGGGTGAGCAGCAGATTGGCAAACCGGTTCGCCATCCGGTCAAATTCACGCCAGGTCATCTCACGCCGGTATTTTTCGCCCCGTGCGGATTCGATCAGATTGAATTCGCGCCAGGATACGGTTTTGTCAGGCTGGTTTTCAGGGTTGATTTCCACCAGGCTGACCATGTCCGGGTACAGACGGGCATTTTTTTCGAGAAAAGCGGTAATAGGCATAAAAATCTCCGGATTCATCCTGTCCTTGCAGGAAAATAAAAAGCCCTCTGTCGACCGACAGAGGGCGGAAAAACCGCGGTACCACCTCAATTTACCGCATCCATGCAGATACGGCCTCCACGAGCACTTCATGCTCCTGCGCGCTAACGGGCGCACCCGTCATAGCCTACTGGGATCCTCTTACTTACAGAAAAATCCGTTGGGTATGCAACTTGCGGAGTGTATTCGTCTGCGTGCCCTTGGCGCCTTGCACCGTCCGGCGTTTCTCTGAAAGGGGGAAGCAGAGTACTTCTTTCCGCTCAGGCGTTTTTACTGTGAAGCATTATAGCATACCGTACGGCACTTGTCAAGTTTTTTTTAAAAAGTTTCGTCGCAACGCCTTGCATTTTTTGGAAAAATGCGGTACACTTAATGAAACTATAAAGAAAAATCGGGAACAGCCTGCGAGGATTTACAAATGGTAATTGATATGCACACCCATGTTTTCCCGGACGCCATCGCCGGGAAAACGATTGCTTTTCTGGCAGAGAAATGTAAAGTTGCGCCAGGTTTTGACGGGACGGCGGCAGGGCTTGCCGCCCAGATGAAACGAACCGGCGTGGACCTTTCCCTGATCCTGCCGGTGGTCACCCGTCCTGCTCAGTATGAATCAATCAACCGCTATGCCGTCCTGTTGGACCGCACGCCCGGATTCCGTTCCTTCGGCGGGATTCATCCGGCGGATCCGGATATCGATACTCATGTAGCTCAGATTGCCGCAGACGGTCTCTGCGGCATCAAACTGCATCCGGTGTATCAGGACACTCCCGCTGACGATGAGCGCTATGTGGAGATTGTCACACAGGCGGCACAGCGGGGACTTTATTCCGTATTCCACGCAGGCGTGGATGACGGATTCCCCGACAGCACGCTTTCCGATGTGAGCCGTATGGAACATCTGCTGACCCAGGTTGAGCAGCAGGTGGGGGACAGCAAACTGATTTTTGCACATCTCGGGGGCAACAGACAGTTTGATCAGGTGGAGCGGTTGCTGGTTGGCAGGAAGGTGTATCTGGATCTTGCCTATATTATCAGGCGGATTGCACCGGAACAGTTGCTTCGGATCATCCGGGCACACGGTGCGGATCGGATTCTCTTTGCAACCGATGCGCCCTGGTCCGATCCTGCAGCGGATCTTGTGCACCTCAGGCAACTGGGGTTGACCGCGGAGGAGGAAGAGGCCATTCTCTGGAAAAATGCTGCATCCATTCTGGGCATCGGAGGCGTGTCATGAAACTGGGAATCGTAGGAACCAATTTTATCAGTGATCAGCTTGTTGAAGCAGCACAGTCCATCGGAGTGGAAGTATACGCGGTTTATTCGAGGGCAGAAAACACCGGGGAAGCCTTTGCCAACAAGCATGGGATCGGACGCGTGCTGACTGATTACGACGCATTCCTCGGCTGCGGATGTGATGCGGTATATATTGCGACTCCCAACTGCCTGCATGCCGGGCAGAGTATCCGTGCTCTGCAGGCCGGGCTGCATGTCCTGTGTGAAAAACCGATTGCGACCCGCCGCGCTGAGTTTGACCGTATGAGAGAACAGGCACGCTCTGCCGGCCGTGTATTGATGGAGGCGATGCGGCCGATTCATGACCCTGCCTTTGAGATGATCCGGGCCGTTCTGCCCGATCTCGGTCAGCTGCGTCGGATTGATCTGGAGTTCTGCCAGTACTCGCGCCGGTATGATGCGTTCCTGGCCGGGACAGTCCAGAATGCGTTCAATCCTGCGCTCGGGAATGCCGCTCTCATGGATATCGGAGTATATCCGCTCCAGATTCTGGTTGCGTTGTTTGGTCTCCCTGAAAAATGCTCTTCTGCCTCAACTTTTCTATCAAATGGCTTTGAAGGTCAGGGAAGCGTGCAACTGCAGTATCCCGGCTTCCTGGCGGCGGTTTCTTATGCAAAGATCATTGATTCGGTGTGTCCGTCGGTCTTCACCGGCGAGCGCGGCAGTCTCACGGTCGATCGCCTGAATGCTCCTACCCATCTGACACTCTGTATGCGGGGAGAGACTCCGAGAGAACTGGATTACCGGCCGGAAAAAAACAATATGGTGTTCGAACTGCAGACCTTCCGTGAGCTGTGTGAGCGGGGCGAGGTCAATCATCGGTTCCTGCAGATTTCGGAAGATACCGTGACTCTCTCCGACCGTATCCGCCGCATGAGTAAAATCCGGTTCCGATAACCACACAGCCTCCGGATCTCTGCCGGGGGTTTTCTGATAAGAGTAACTCACACCAAATAGATCAAAAATACAAAAAATAAAAGCGGGCAGGGTTGTGTTCTGCCCGCTTTTTGGGAACGAATCATTAAAGATGCAAGACCCGGTCCCGGATCTCCTGGGTGCGTCCCTGATTCCAGAACTGCGTTCCGATGTAGCCGCAGGTACGGCGTGCTACATTCATCTTGCTCTGATCGCGGTTATGGCAGTTGGGGCATTCCCAGACCAGTTTCCCGTCCTCGTCTTCCACAATCCGGATCTCACCGTCGAAGCCGCATTCCTGGCAGTAATCGCTCTTGGTGTTGAGCTCTGCATACATGATGTGGTCATAGATGAACCGGATGACCTGCAGCACTGCTTCGATATTCTGCTGCATGTTGGGCACTTCCACATAACTGATTGCTCCGCCGGTGGACAGCGCCTGGAACTGTGCTTCGAACTCCAGTTTTTCAAATGCATCGATCTGCTCGGTGACATGAACATGGTAGCTGTTGGTGATGTAGGCCTTGTCTGTGACCCCTTCGATAATACCGAACCGCTTCTGCAGGCACTTCGCAAACTTGTAGGTGGTGCTTTCAAGCGGGGTGCCGTAAATGCCGAATCCGATGGTGGTTTCGGCACGCCACCTGTTGCACGCTTTATTCATGTATTCCATGACTGCGATTGCGAAGGGGGTTGCTGTGGGATCGGTGTGAGATTTGCCGGTCATGTAGCGGACACATTCACACAGCCCTGCATAGCCCAGGGAAATAGTGGAGTAGCCGTTGTAGAGCAGCTTATCAATCTTCTCGCCCTTCTTCAGGCGGGCGATCGCGCCGCTCTGCCACAGGATGGGAGCGGCATCGGACAGCGTGCCCTTGAGTCGTTCGTGTCGGCACATCAGCGCACGGTAACACAAGTCCAGCCGTTCATCAAAGATCTTCCAGAATTTTTCCATATCGCGGCCCGATGAGAGCGCAATATCCACCAGGTTGAGGGTAACCACCCCCTGATTGAATCTGCCGTAAAACTTGTAATTGCCGTTTTCGTCCTTCCAGGGGGTGAGTGCCGAACGGCACCCCATCACCGGGAAGCAGTTGCCTTCCTTGAGCTCTTTCATCTTTTTTTCGGAGATGTAGTCGGGAACCAGGCGCTTGGCTGTTCATTTTGCGGCCAGAGTGGTCAGATAATAGTAGGGAGAATTCTTGTGAATATTGTCCTCTTCCAGCACATAGATCAGCTTCGGAAAAGCAGGGGTGATGTACACGCCCGCTTCGTTCTTCACACCGGTGTAGCGCTGCTCGAGCACTTCTTCAATGATGACTGCCAGATCACGCTTTTCCTGTTCGTTTTTTGCTTCTCCGAGGTACATGAACACGGTGATGAAAGGCGCCTGGCCGTTCGTGGTCATGAGGGTGACCACCTGGTACTGGATAGTCTGCACGCCCTTGCGGATTTCCTCCCGCAGGCGTTTTTCCACCACAGGAGCGGTTTTTTCCTCATCGGGTTCCACACCTGCTGCGCGCAGCGTTTCCTCAACATCCCGGCGGATCTTTTCCCGGGAAACCTGTACGAACGGCGCCAGATGAGCCAGCGAAATACTCTGGCCGCCGTACTGGTTGCTCGCCACCTGGGCGATGATCTGTGTGGCGATATTGCAGGCAGTGGAGAAACTGTGCGGCTTCTCGATCATGGTACCTGAGATGACAGTGCCGTTCTGGAGCATGTCCTCGAGATTGACCAGGTCACAGTTGTGCATGTGTTGGGCAAAATAGTCGCTGTCATGGAAATGGATCAGCCCTTCCTCATGCGCTTTCACAATATCCTCGGGTAACAGGAACCGTTTGGTAATGTCCTTGCTGACCTCTCCCGCCATGTAATCGCGCTGGACGCTGTTGACGGTCGGATTCTTGTTGGAATTCTCCTGTTTAACCTCTTCATTATTGCTTTCAATCAGGGAGAGAATCTGCCGGTCGGTGGTATTCGCCGTACGCACCATCGAGCGGGTGAACCGATAACGGATGTACCGCTTGGCAGTTTCAAAAGCGCCGTGTTTCATGATCTGGGTTTCCACCAGTTCCTGGATCTCTTCCACGGAAAGTGAGCGCCCCAGGCATTTACAGATATCTTCAACATTCTGCGCAATGGCCCGGATGTCGTTCGGGGACAATTCGCGTTCGTCATCTTTGCCTGCTTCGTTGGCTTTCGTGACTGCGTTTATGATTTTACTGATGTCGAATACTTCTTCAACACCGTTACGCTTAATGATTTTCATATCAATCCTCACAAACTTACTGTGCTTTTTATTATATCGCACAAAAAGCGGAAAACCTGTTGCAAATGCCACAAAATTGTGATATAATTCCATATGTAGTGTGAAGGATTGATTCAGCACCATATATATTGTGGGGGTGATGGCGTGCGTCGGAATCCGCTTTTTCACGGAATCACACGGGAAAATGAAGAGAAACTGCTTGCCGCACTCGCCGGTTCGGTCCGGACTTTTTCGGCGGGCGAGACGGTCTACGCCTTCGGCGGAGAGAAGCAGGGCGTGTGCGTGGTGCTGTCGGGCGTCTTGCGGCTGATGATGCTGGAGCCTGACGGCAGATACGGTTTTCTCGAGCGTCTGGGACCGGGAATGCCGTTCGGCAATCTGTTCTGTGAGCCGGCCGGAGATGCGGTGCTTGTCGCGGAGGCGGAAGGGGATGTGCAGGTTCTGTGCCTGGATGCAGGACGGTTGCTTGCTCCGCGCACCGCGGCACAACCACAGTATGCACAGTTCATGACGACCCTGTTTTCCTGCAGTGCGGCGCTGTCACGCGCCCTGACACGCCGTATTTCGGTGCTGACTGCCGGAAATATGGAGCGCAGGCTGCTTCTGTATTTCCGGTTCCTCGCGGCGGATGCGCACGGCACAGAATTTGATCTTCCACTTTCTTTTGTTGACCTGGCGGCCTATCTTGCAGCAGACCGGTCAGCAATGATGCGTCAGCTCAGATGCATGGAACGGGAGGGCATCGTGTGCCGGGAAGGCAGACGCATCCGGCTTTTGAATTTTACCGGAACCATACAGAACAAAGGAGAATAATTATGGATCAGAAGAAAACGGTATGCGGATTTGTGCCGCAGTGGGAAAAATCGCTTCCGGAATTGTCTGCCGTAGCGCACATGTATGTGCATGAAAAGAGCGGCGCACAATTGCTCTGGCTGGATTGCCCGGATCATCAGAAGAGTTTTTCCGTTTCATTCCGGACCGTTCCGGAAAATGATACAGGTGTATTCCATATTCTGGAGCATTCCGTGCTGTGCGGTTCGGAGCACTATCCGTTGCGCGAACCGTTTGTGGAACTGATGAAAGGTTCGATGCAGACCTTTCTGAATGCTTTTACCTTCCCGGATAAGACCATGTATCCGGTAGCAAGTACCAACGACCGTGATTTTCTCAATCTGATTTCCGTTTATATGGATGCGGTGTTCCATCCGCTCATTTATAAAAAGGAAGAAATCTTCATGCAGGAAGGTTGGCACTATACCTTCGGGGATGACAAAAAGTCCGCCGGCTTCAGCGGTGTGGTGCTCAATGAGATGAAAGGCGCCTTCGCCTCACCGGAACGCGCCGTAGGGGAATTGGTCAGCAGTACCTTGCTGCCTGATACCTGCTATGCCCGATGCTCGGGCGGGGATCCGTCGGTCATTCCCACTCTGCGTTACGATCAGTTTCTGGATGCACACAGGACGTTTTATCATCCTGAAAACAGTTATATTTTCCTTTACGGGGATATTGACAGGGATGCGGTGTTCTCTCTGCTTGACCGTGATTTCTTTGCGCATTACACGCGCAGCGACAGGGAAATTCCGGCGATCGGACTACAGAAGCCATTCGGGTTCCGGCGTGCGGAAGGGGTGTACGAAGCCTCCGCTGAAAATGCAACCGAGCGGGATGCCATCGTGAGTGACGGATATATGCTCTGCGGCTTCGAGGATAAGGAAAGTCAGTTGGCAATGAACCTGCTGTGCGGCGTGCTCGCCGGAACCAATGAATCACCGCTGAAAAAAGCAGTGCTGGAGGCAGGACTGGGCGAGGAATTTGCAATGTCGGTCTACGACGGGATCCGGCAGCCCTTTCTGCGCATGACCCTGAAGAAGGCCCGTGCCGAAGATGCCGCACGCTTTACCGAGGTGGTGCACGAAACCGTGCGCAGCCTGTGCCGCAACGGGATTGACCGCAGTCAGCTTTCTGCGGCACTCAGCCGCCGGGAGTTTGAATTGCGGGAACGCGACTTTGACGGCATGCCCGCAGGGATTATCTATGCGATAGACTCACTGAGTGCCTGGCTGTACGGAGGCGATCCGACACTGTATCTGACCTGGTCTGAAACGGTTTCTGACCTGCGTGAGAAACTGAAGACCTCCTATTTCGAAGATCTGCTGGAGCGCGTTGTGCTCGGCTCCGACCATCATGTCCAGGCGGTCCTGACCCCTTCGACGGAACTGGGTGCGCGGAACGCTGCCGCGGAAGTGGCGGCGGCAGAACAGTTTGCCGCGTCCGGGTACGGAGGTGCCGGGGAGGAAGGGTACCGGAGCAAGCTCGAGGCCTTGCGTCTGTTCGGCGAGGCGGTGGATTCTCCCGAGGCGCTTGCCACCATTCCGCATATTGCAGTTTCGGATATCGAGCGCACGCCCACACTTTGCCCCACTACGGTCGGTTCTGCGGACGGCAGGGCGCTGCTGCTCCATCCCACACCGACTAACGGAATCGCCTATTACAGTTGTTATTTTGATCTTTCATCGGTGGCTCACAGAGACCTGCCGTATGTATCGTTGCTGTGCAGTCTGCTCGGCGATCTGCCGACCGGACAGCACAGTGCCTGGGAGGTTGACCGGGAGATTCAGGACGCGCTTGGCTTTTTCTCATTGGAGTGCCTGGCGCGCGGACGAATCGGAGACGCGACGGCTGCGTTGCCCCTGCTTGCGTTGCATTACGGGGTGCTGGAGCCCAATCTGGAGCGGGCGCGTCTGCTTGTAGAGGAGATCCTGACCGACACCGTCTTCGACCGTAAGGCGGTCGGGGAAATACTCAGACAGGAAAAACTGGAACTGGACCGCGCCTTGAAGACATCCGGGCAGGCCTTCGCCTTGTCGCGCGTCCGGGCAGCCCGTACACCGGACGGCAGGTATGAGGAACTGATGAGCGGTTGTTCCTATGCGGCATTTGTCGGGGAGGCAGTGCGGCACTTTGATCAGGAGGGAGACGCATTCTGCGTGCATCTTGCCGCTGTTGCAAAACAGGTGTTCGGCGACTGTGCAGTGACGCTGAGCCTCGGAGCAGACGCCGGTCTGATGGATTCCGCCCGGGCGCATCTGATCCGCACCGGCAGAGCAGAAAACCTTACAGCACCTCTGCCTCTGCCCGAGGCTGACCGATCGGATGTTTGCGTGCGGATCGTCGGTGGGGTTTCATACGACGCCATGTGCAGTACGCTTTCAGATGTGGGCGGGGAATACAGCGGTGCTTTGCGCGTTGCGGCACGGGCGGTTTCTCTCGGTTATCTGTGGAATGCGGTGCGTGTGCGCGGTGGCGCGTACGGCGTGGGGGCATCTTTCACAGAGTCAGGCGTTCTGACTTTCTATTCCTACCGGGATCCCCATATCGGGCAGACTTACCGTGCGTTTGAGGGGGCGGGTGATTATCTGCGCAACTATTCGCCTGACGAATCCGAACTTGCCAAATTGATTGTGGGGGCTGCAGCGACCCTCGACCGGCCCAAGTTGCCGAAGGATGAAGCAGTTGCAGCCGACTACCGGTATTTTCTGGGGCTGAGCGATGAAATGGTGCTGCGCCGGCGAGCCCAGTTGCTGGATACCGATTGCAGGACCTTGCATGCAACTGCCGACCTGTTTGACCGGCTGTGCGGAAAAGCGGCCCGCTGTACGGTCGGCGCAGGGACGGCACTGGATCGCGAGTCCGATCTGTTTGACCGCGAACTGAAGATTTGAGACGACCTGTGCCGACTGGTGCGGCAGTGTGACCGTTCGACTTGAAAAGCAAATATTCTGAATATATTTTTTGGAGGAACCATGATTATGGAAGCATCGGCAATCAAAGAAATGCTGCAGCGGCATCCTTATGACTCGGTGGTGATCCCCGCAAGTGCAGGCAGGGCATCCCTTACCAATCCGGCCCTGCAGGAGCGTGCCCGTAAAATCCAGGAATGTGCGGAAAAGTACCGCGGTACTCCGATTCAGTCCATTCCGTTCCGGTCGTTCCGGCGGTTCGATACAGACGGGGATCGCTCAGACTTCGAATATGGCGAACCGGGCAAGGACGGATATTTTGTACGGCGTGGCAGACTGAACACCTTTGCCCTGATGGTCTGGCTTTTCGGCGGGGAAGACAACATCCGTGAACTGGAAAACATCATCTGGGCCATCTGTGACGAATACAGCTGGTGCCTTCCCGCACATATGGGCGGCAAATCGCTGACCCGGCTGGAAAGCGACGGCTATACCATCGATCTGTTTGCTGCAGAAACCGGGCATGCGCTCTCCGAAATCCTGATGCTGGTGGGAGATCGTCTGACCCCGATTGTGAAGGAACGGGCGGAACGCGCAATACGCGAACGCATCCTCAACCGGATGGTCGGATGCCACTACTGGTGGAAAAAGGGCACCAACAACTGGGCTGCTGTCTGCGGCGGGTCGGTCGGAATGGCAGCCATTTATCAGGAGCGCGATCCGGATCGTCTGGCGGCAATTCTTGAGGAAGTGGATACGGCTATGCGTTGCTTCCTGTCCGGCTTCCCGGATGACGGTGCTTGCCTTGAAGGAATCGGGTACTGGAGTTACGGATTCGGGTACTTCACTTCCTATGCAGAACTGCTGTGCCGGCGTACAGGCGGAGAAATCGATTACTTTGATGATCCGAAAGTACGCAAGGTGGCATCTTTCTGGCAGAAATGCGTGTTCCCGGGTGGCCGCAGCGTGAGTTTCTCCGACGGCTCATCCCGTGCAAGTGCAGATCTTGGCCTGATGAGTTATCTGAGCCGGCGCTATCCCGAAGTTGTTCTTCCGAAAGATGTTTCCTACAGCGGGTATTCGGTACAGGGATGCAATCGCTGGACTTACGAGTTGCGTGATTTCCTCTGGACGGACGGAGCCGACTGCGGCCGGGGCGGTCAGAGCATCTATCTGTTGCCCGATGCGCAGTGGTACATTGCCACTTCCGAAAACAAGGTCAGCCTTGCGGCAAAAGCAGGGCATAACAACGAGCCGCACAATCATAACGATATCGGAAATTTCCAGCTGTACAAAAACGGAGCCGATCTGCTGTGCGATATCGGATCGGGCAACTACAGCAAGCAGTATTTTTCATCGCAACGGTATGAACTGTATTTGTGCTGCGCCTCCCGCGGGCACAGCGTTCCGCTGATTGCGGGTGCGGAGCAGAAGGCCGGAAAGCAGTACGCGGCAAGAGATGTGCAGATGGATAACGGCGGTATGCGTATGGACATTGCGCCCGCATACGGTCATCCGGATCTGAAGGAACTGATCCGCGAAATCCGGTTTGATACTGTTACCGGAAAAGTTGTGCTGACCGATTCGTATCAGCTGGAGCGCCCTGTGGCAGTCACCGAGCGGTTTGTCACTTTCTGCAAACCGGAAATTACAAAGGACGGCGTTCGTCTCGCCAGCGGAAATGAACAGGTTCTGCTGCGTGAATGCAGCGGTACATATCAGCCGCATATAGTTGAAAACGCAGAAGAAGACCATGGCGGGAAGAGCAGATGCATCTACTTTGTGGACTTTGAACTGCCTGCAGACAAGACCGCGTTCAAAGTAATGTTTGAGGTGTGCTGACCGTATCTCCGATTCCGAAAACCGAATCGATCGCATGCGCCAACAGGCGTGCAATCCGCTCGCTCCGTATGTCGATGTCTTTCGGACAGACATAGAGCGCATCATGTTTCAACAGGGGCTCCGCCTGCTCCGGGAAATCCATCTGAATCCGATCAAACAGGTCATAAACCAATGTTGCGGATTCTATTACGGTCGGAACCCCTATGCCAACTACCGGAAAACCGATACTCTCCCGATGAATTCCTGACCGGCGGTTGCCGATCCCGGACCCCGGTGAAATGCCGGTATCGCACAACTGAACGGTGTTGAGCAGGCGTTCGGCGGAGCGGGCTACAAGGGCATCGATTGCAAGGATCAGGTCGGGACGGATCTGCCGGGCGACCCCGCGGATCACCTCTGCAGATTCCATCCCGGTGTTTCCCATGACTCCCGGGATCAGCGTGTAAAGTTCTGTTTGCGAAAGGGCGGAAAACAACTGCGGTTCCAATTGGCGCAAGTGCCCGGTCGCGGTGATGCCGGCTACCGTACGCGGCCCGATACAATCGGCTGCCATTTCCGAGTTTCCGAGACCGACCGCCAGAATGCGTGCGCCGGTCCCGGTTTTGCCGGTGCATCGGGTCAGCATTTCACGCAGGCATTCTCCCAGTTGTCTGATCAGCTGGCAGGCATCTGCATCGCAGAATTGCAGCGTCAGATACAGGCCGGCCGGTCTGCCGATGCTTGCTTCTCCTTCGTCCCCGGTGATTTCGAGCCGCTCAAGCACGATGCCCCCTTTCTCTTCTTTCCGGTAACTGACGCCCGGAATATCGGTGTCGGCACGCCGGCGCTCTACCGCCAGATCGGTCCGGTCATTGCGCTGATTCATTCCGCCCTCCTTGCGGTGCCTTATTCATAATGCACCAACTCTTTCTGTTAATATTGTGCATTATTGCAGAAATTATCCGGGGTAGCAAATGGCCATTGAAAAATCAGGGATTTAGTGCTATAATATGTCTAACTGTTAAAACAGTAGAACCTTTGGAGGAACCAAACGCCATGAAACGATTTGTCAGTATCATCCTCGCGCTTGTCATGTTGCTGTCCGTCGGCACCGTGCTCGCGTCATGCGGCGAGGCTACCGACCGCGGGGCGGAGATCAGTGTCTACCTCGGCGATGTGATTTACGACTTTGACCCGCAACAGGAGTTTACGGACGATAATGCGCTTGCAGTCATCAGCCTTTTGTTTGAGCCGCTTTTTACGCTTAACAGCAAGGGTGATGTCAAAAAGGCAGCGGCTGACGATTATTCGTATGATAAGGATGAAAACACGCTGACGATCACGCTGCGTGAGACCTATTGGAGCGACGGTGTCACACAGGTGCGCGCGAGCGATTTTGTGTATGCGTGGAAGCGCCTGCTCAGTCCTTCCAACGCTTCTTCCGCAGCTCCCCTGCTTTACGATATCAAGAATGCGTATGCCATCAAGACTGCACAGCCCGGTGTCAGTCTGGAGGATCTGGGAGTTCTGGCGCTGGATACCGAGACTCTGCAGATTACTTTTGAGGATGGATTTACCGATTACAAGATCTTCCTGCGCAATCTGTGCAGCGTTGCGACCGCACCGCTCAATCCGGTATCGGTGCAGGGAAAAGAGGATTACTGGGCCAAGCGTACAGTCAGCATGATGTCCAACGGTCCGTTCAAAGTTGCTACCTATAACTTGGGTGACGGAGTCTTTACCCTGGAGCGCAACCGCGGTTATCGTCAGATGCTTGCGGCGGATGCTCCTCTTTCCGAGTACGACAATTATGTATTGCCTTACCGGTTGCTGACAGTATGGAATGTGGAGGATGTTACTTCCGATCAGAACCTGACCGAGGAGGAATATCTGAATCAGTTGCTGGACGGACTTGCAGCCAAGACCGTGTTTTATATGGGCGACATTGCTCTGAGCAAACGCGCGGAAGTGGATGCGGAAGTTCATGACCTGATGAGCACATATACCTATTTGTTCAATATGGAGAACGAGCTGTTTGCCGACGCGACAGTGCGCAAGACCCTGTCGGATGTTCTGGACAGAACGGCTATTGCGAATCTGCTCGTTTTCGCAAAACCCGCGACAGGACTGATTACTGCCGGTGTTTCCAACGGCGGTAAAATTTCCAATAGCTTCCGGGAGGCGGGTGGCGATCTGCTTTCTACCGGTGCTGCACTTTCCATTGCCGATGCGCAGGCTCTGCTTGCTGACGCGCCGAAAGGCGAGTTTTCTCTCACGGTGCGCGATTGTGAAGAGGATCTTGCGGTCGCTAATTATGTGAAGTCTCAGTGGGAACAGCTCGGATATACGGTCACGATTGATGCAGTGAGCGGCATGGATGCATACTTCAACGACAGCGACGGAGGCGTTCCTACAGAGGAAGACGACGAGAGCGCTCTGCATGTCACGGAAAGCGCGCTGCAGTATCGTTACGAGACGGGTGATTTCGATGTGATCGGTATTGACTATCAGATGTTCTGCACCGATGCATTTGTTGCACTGGCTGCACTTTCTTCCGCATATTCGGGCAACGGAGCGGATATGGGGTCGCTGGGATCGATCGGAACATACGAGGTGCTGGGGAACTTCATTGGATTCAAGAACGATGAATACGATGCGCTGATTGCATCCGCCTACGCAGAGAAAGATCCGGAAAAGCGCGCGGAGATTCTGCACGAGGCAGAGCGCAAACTGATGCAGCTCATGCCCGCAATCCCGCTGGTATTCAACCAGAGTTATTATGTGATCTCCAAGGAGTTGTCCAAAGTGTCCGTGGATTATTACGGATATACGATCTTCACGGATGCAAAGCAGAAGAATTATCAGGATTACCTGAATGCCGGTGACGGCGCTGCCTTGAATCTGAACAAAGAGGGCGAGCTGGGCTGAGACCGGTAATTGGCGGGAACGGCGTGTGGAGCGCCGCTCCCGCCTGTCTGTTTGAAAAGGGATGGCCAGGTATGAAAAAAAAAGAGCCGGAAATATGGGAAAAGACTGACATTAAAATCTTCATATTGTTTTTATTGGACGCCATCAATTACCCGTTGGATTACGGAACGATTCACGATATCATCGCCGAGACGGGACTGGTCCGGACTTTTGATTTTACGGAATGCTTTTCGGAGCTGACCGAGTTCGGGCATATTTATGCCGATACGGTGAAAGGCGAGACTTATTACATGATTTCGGATACCGGGCGGCGGGTGGCTGCAGAACTTCAGTCCGAACTTCATGAATCCATCAGGGAGCGGAGCACAAAGTGTGCAATGCGTCTGCTTTCACTTAAAAAACGAGGTGCGCATGTTGAGACGGATATCGAACCCGGAGCGGATGGACATGCGATGCTGCATCTGCGTATTACCGAACGGCAGGGGACACTTCTTGAAATTTCGCTGTCAGTAGCATCCGAATCAGAGGCGGAACGGATGCGAGCCTGCTTTGTCAACCGCCCAGAACAGGTCTACCGGGCGATTCAGGCGGTGCTGAATGGGAAGATCGATTATCTGTTTGGATAAAAATTTCAAAAAATCACAAAAAAATTTTACAAAACTCTTGACAATTATAGCAATGATGATATAATTAGTGTATATTAGACGGCAGGTATTTGTTGGGAAATGAAAGACAGGCAAATCACAGAAACCGATAGAGAACTTGCCGCCCGAATCTGTTCGGACGATGCGGGAGCATTTGAAAAACTGGTGGCAAAGTATCAGCCCTTGCTGGTGAAGCAGGCAAGTATCTGTTCGCAGCGTGAGAGCGATCGCGACGAACTGATGCATGAAGGAAGACTTGCACTTTACCGTGCGGCGGTTACCTACCGTGCGGAAACAGCGGTTCCTTTTCCCGCGTATGCAGCCACCTGTGTCCGGAATGCGATGATTTCCTGGATGCGTAAACAGACACCCAATTATGTGGTATCGCTGGACGCGTTGCGTGAGAATGCCGATTGGGATGTAGCTTCATACGATGGGTATCAGAATGATCCGGCGGGGAAGTTGATGCAGGTGGAAGAAGAGCAGCAACTGAAGAAGAAATGGGCGCAGTTGCTTTCTTCCTATGAATATCAGGTGTTTACACTGTATTTCGGAGGCTTGAGTACCTCCGCTATAGCCGGCAAGATCGGGAAAGACGAGAAGTCGGTGAACAATGCGCTGAGCCGTGCGATGCGCAAACTGAGAGCCTTATATCAGAGTAAGGCTTGATTCCATTGTTATATGCCCCGGTAGCTTAAGGGAGAGCGTTGGTATCAAAGGCGTCGGTTGGAATCCGTCCACGGGCAAATTTTACCTAATTCAAAGAGAGGAAAGCAACATGTTTCAGGACAAGACACTGAAGTGCAAGGATTGCGGCAAGGATTTCGTGTTCACCGCAGGGGAGCAGGAATTCTACGCAGAGAAGGGCTTCCAGAACGAGCCCCAGAGATGCAAAGAGTGCCGCGATGCAAGAAAGAACGCAACCAAGGGTAGCAGAGAGATGTTTGATGCTGTCTGCGCCGAGTGCGGAAAGCCTTGCAAGGTGCCCTTCAATCCGACCGAAGGAAAGCCTGTGTACTGCAGCGAGTGCTTCGCAGCCAGAAAGGCGTGAAGCGCGGCGGCTCCTGGCCGCTTAAGAAAAACAGCGCAGCAATGCTGCGCTGTTTTTCATTGTGTCGTTTTTTCTCAAAGCACTGTACAAAGCGGAGAAAATATGATATAATACAGTAATGCAAGTATTTGGTGAGAGGTGCTTATGGAGCGGGAAAGGCGCACGGTTATACACCAGCCGGAAGATATGGTCTGGGGAAGAAATCCGGTACGCGAACTTCTGGAAAGCGGGCGCGATGTGGACAAAATTCTGGTAGCGTCAGGAGACCGTGACGGCGTTCTGAGGGAACTGATCACGACAGCGCGCAACCGCGGTATTCCGGTGTCTCAGCTGGACCGCCGTGTTCTGGATGCGAAAGTGGGTCATGCGGCTCACCAGGGGATTGTGGCTTTTGCTGCTCAGCATGCCTACGCTTCAGTGGAAGAAATACTTCATGCTGCTGAAATCCGAGGCGAGCCCCCGCTGCTGCTGTTGCTTGACGGCGTTGAGGATCCGCATAATCTGGGCGCCCTGATCCGTACGGCAGATTGTTCCGGCGCACACGGAGTGATCATTCCGAAACGGCGCTCGGCCGGCCTGACCGCCGCTGTCTCCAAGGCCTCTGCCGGAGCTGTGGAACATGTTCCCGTTGCCCGGGTGACCAATATGACACATGCAGTGGATGAGTTGAAAAAGCACGGTATCTGGGTATATGCCGCCGATATGGACGGGAGTGATTATACATCTGCCGATCTCACCGGCCCCTGTGCGATTGTTCTGGGCGGGGAAGGCAGCGGTGTCTCCCGGCTGGTGCGGGAACACTGTGACGGTGTGCTGTCCCTTCCGCTGCGCGGCAGGATCAATTCGCTGAATGTTTCCGCCGCAGGAGCGGTTTTACTTTTTGAGGCGGTGCGGCAGCGCATGTCGCGCGCCTGACGGTTTATTCTTCCGAAAGGAGTTACAGGATGACTCAAGACAATCGGTTTTCACCTGGTGATAAACAGCCGGAACGCTATGCTTCCGCCGCTTACGATCAGGAGGAACAGTCGCAAATTGCGGAATATCCTTCCGTATATGCGGACGATCCGGAAAGTATGCTTACTCCTGAAGAAAAGCAGCGTCTGTTCCGTCGTATAGTGTTTTTTTACCGCTTTTCCATATTCCGTCTGGCTTTGACGGCCGTTATGACAGTGCTGCTCTTTCTGCTTGATAATCTGCCGCTTTTCGGTGTCAGTGTCGGCAACATTTTCAACCTTGCGCGTGTGGACGCATCAGCAGCCCTGATCGATCTGGAACTTGTTTTTGTCTGTGCGATCTGGTTGCCGTGGGGAAAAATCTACAATGAGGTGCGTAATCTGCATATTTTGCCTGAGACAATCGGAGCGGTAGGAGTTGTGTTTACGGTTGCCTACGATCTGGCTCTCTGGTTCGGCAAGGCGGAATCTCCGTTGTTGCTGGGCTTTTTGCCTGCTCTGTATCTTTGTGCACTGGCGCTTTCTGAATTCTTTACATTGAAGAATCAGAAAGCCTGTCTGTCCGTATATATGATGAAAGATCCCATGATGGCGGCAATCGTCAGCCGGACAATGGAAATTTATCTGGGGCCTTCCGGTGAGGAGCAGCAGCGGCAGGTTTCCACATCGATGAAGGTGCGGCCTGTCCGATCTGTAAACGGAATCCTTCCGCGGTTGCGTAAGAGTTGCGAAACATATCGTGAAAACGCCATTATGCTGATCAGTGGCACTGTGCTCGGCGGTCTTGCCTTTCTGTGGGCGCTGCTTGCGCATGACGGCGGATTCCGCGCTCTCGCTGCCTGGATTACGCTGTTCTTTATGGCTCAACCTTTTGCCGTAATCCTGGGACATAAAGCTTTTTTTGCTGCGCTGACCGGTCGGGTGCGTTCGGAACATGGGGCCATTGCCGATGAGGCGGCCGCTTATGAATATACAGACACTTCACTTCTGAAAGTGCGTGACGAGGAAGCTTTTTCCGGGGAGCAGACCAGCCTGCGTCAGATCAAACTGTTCGGGGAATGCAAACTGGATGACCTGATGTACTATATGTCCAGCCTGTTTTCCATGGTAGGCGGTCCTCTTCATGAAGTAATGGGTGCTACGACAGACCGTCCGACTTCCAATAGCGTTACCATCCGGGAAGTCAACGGCGACGGTATTTCCTGCCTGATTGACGGAAGAAGCATTATTATAGGCAATACCGATTTTCTTAAGCGCTACGGCATGCCGGTCACGGTGGTGGATGAAGACGACTTCCGGATCAACAACAGTAAGGTCAGCGTGCTCTATGTGGCGATCGGAACGGTGCTGAGTGCAAAATTTTATATCCGGTATGCGGTTGACGAAGATTTTGAACGCCGCGTGGAGCGGCTTGCAAAACTGGGCCTGCGGACCGAAATCGGTACTTTCGATCCCGGGATCAACAATGCGCTTCTGGATAAACTGACCTATATTGCAGATTGCGGAGTCACCATCCGCCGGCTTGGCAGCGAAGATCTGGAGCGCGAAGGGATCCAGCATGCCAATTCGGGGCTGTTTTCTCCTGCGGCAATGAGCGCACGGGTGCTCAGTTGGGTTGCAGATTGCAGGCGTTATGTGCGCCTGAAAGCAGTTCTTACCCGCCTGAAATTGTTCGCAGCACCGCTGGGTGCCCTGGTTTATGCTGTAGCAGCAGGCGCGAGCGGCGCCCGCGCCGGATTGTCGCTCTTTCCGGGACTTTACCTGTTGGCTTTGACGGGTATTTTCGGTGCAGGGGTACTGGTGTTCTGGAAGACTTTGCACAAGAATAAGGAATTTGTGAAAGAATGAAACAGTGGGAATCCCTGGCGGGAATTTTGAAAACAGTTGAAAAGCCCGGTCGTTATGTAGGCGGGGAATTCAACCAGGTGATCAAGGATAAATCCAATATACAGGTTCGGTTTGCTTTCTGCTTTCCGGACCTGTATGAGATCGGCATGTCAAACCTCGGCGTCCGGATTCTGTACGATGTACTGAACCGGAAGGAATCGGTCTGGTGTGAGCGTGTATACGCCCCCTGGCTGGATATGCAGAAATGTATGGAAGAATGCGGTCTTCCGCTCACCGCGCATGAAAGCGGCGATCCCTTGCGTGCGTTCGATATTGTCGGATTCACCCTGCAGTACGAACTGTGCTATACAACCGCTCTGGGGATGTTGAAACTGGCAGGCATTCCGCTGGCAAGTGCGGAGCGGAGCGAGGAAGATCCGATCATTCTGGGCGGCGGGCCGTGCGCATACAATGCAGAACCCATTGCGGACTTCTTTGATCTCTTTTCAATCGGCGAAGGGGAAGAAGCGCTGTGTGAACTGTGCGATCTGTATGAGAGCATGAAACGGGACGGGTCCTATACCCGCTCCGCTTTTTTGCGTGCCGCTTCTCACCTCGGAGGGTTTTATGTGCCGTCCCTGTATGAAGTCACCTACAAACCGGACGGCACCATTCTTGCCTGTACGCCCCGGTATCCCGATGTTCCGGCGAAAATCAGAAAGCGCATTGTAGCAGACATGGACCGCGCGCCCTATCCGGAAAAACTGGTGATGCCCTATATTGAAACAGTGCATGACCGCGTGGTGCTGGAAGTATACCGCGGCTGTATCCGCGGCTGCCGGTTCTGCCAGGCGGGGATGGTGTACCGGCCCATCCGGGAAAAGTCTCCGGAGGTGCTGGACCGTCAGGCGCGCTGCCTGTTTGAAAATTCCGGATATGACGATCTGTCGCTGATTTCACTCAGCATCAGTGACTATTCCCGCCTTGATGAACTGACTGACCGGCTGCTTACCTGGACGGAAGACCGCCATGTCAGCATTTCGCTCCCCTCCCTGCGTGTGGACAGCTTTACCGAAGCACTGATGGATAAAATCTCAACGGTACGGGCCGGAGGACTTACCTTTGCTCCCGAAGCAGGAACACAGAGACTGCGTGACGCCATCAATAAAAATGTGGCAGAAGAGGATCTGATGCGCGCTGTGGACATTGCGTTCCGCGCCGGTAAGCAGAGCGTCAAACTGTATTTCATGCAGGGGCTTCCTACCGAGCAGAAAGAGGACCTCGCCGGAATCGCCGACCTGTGCCGGAAAGTGGTGGATGTGTATTACCGGATTCCCAAGGCGGAACGGGCACGAGGTGTCCAGGTGACCGCCAGTGTGTCGTGTTTTATTCCGAAACCGTTTACTCCGTTCCAGTGGGACTGCCAGGATCCGCTCGATCTGTTGCTTGAAAAACAGGAATATCTGCGCGGACTGATGACCGACCGCCATGTCAGGTACAACTGGCATGATGCAAAGGTGTCCCGCCTGGAGGCAGTTTTTGCGCGGGGAGACCGCCGTCTGGCACCCGCTATCCGCATGGCCGTGGAAGAGGGAATCCGTTTTGATGCCTGGGACGAATGCTTTGACTATGATCACTGGATGCGGATCTTTAAAAAGACCGGCATTGATCCCGCTTTTTATGCCAACCGCACTTTCGCTGAAGATGAGATTCTGCCCTGGGACATCATTGATATCGGCGTCACAAAAGCCTACCTGCTCCGCGAGAGACATAAGGCATATCAGAATGAGACCACCCCTTCGTGTGCGGAACAGTGCAACGGTTGCGGTGCCAATTGTCTGGGAGGTGTGAACAGATGGTGCAAGTGATCCGACAACTGGAGCCGAACGCTCCTGCGCTTTTTCTGAGGTTCCGCTTCTCCAAAACAGGTGCTTTGCAGTTTATCTCTCATCTGGACTTACTTCGCACTTTGCATAAAGGTGCCGTGCGTGCAGGGCTGCCGCTCTGGTACAGCAAAGGATTCCATCCGGCGCCCAAACTGATCTTTGCCGCTCCGCTTTCCATCGGCGTGGAGAGCCTGTGCGAATTTCTGGATGTGCGGTTGGACGGTGAAGCTGACCCCGCGGCGGCACTTGCTGCCATGCAGAGCAATTTTACGGAAGAGTTGCAGATTGAGGATGCTTATTATCCGCAGACTCCTTTTACACAATTGGCTTGGCTGTGTTATCGCATCGTGTATGCGTCTCCGGGCGTTACGGCCGAGACGGCCGATCGCTGCCGCGCGGTACTGTCTCAGCCTACAATTCCGGTACAGAAGAGATCAAAAGAGGGCCGTGAAACCGTTGTGGACATCCGACCGAAAATCGGAGCTGCTGAGATTTCGGCCGGGGAGGGGACGCTCCGGATTTCCTGCAGACTTGCCGGAAATCCTTCCGATTTTCTGAATCCGGAAATATTCATGAAAGCACTGCTCGGAGAGCGCACTTCCGATGCCCGCACCCTGATGTCTGAGCGTTTGTCGATTTGTCGCACGGAAGCATTGCGACAGGATCTGACGCCGTTCCGCTAAAATACCGTGTAGAATGAAACTCCGTTGATGCGCTCCAGATGTGCGAGCGCCTGACGGAGTTTTTCATATTCCATACAGTAGTTTTCATAACTGTCGGCAAGTGACGCGCCTTCCAGAGCGGCAAAATACAGATCCACATCGCGCAGCAGTTGATGGTTTATCGTGAATTCCAGCAAAGCGGCGTTGTGCTGCCATTCGGCCCGTGCCTGTTGGATCTCCGGCAATAATTCCGACAGGTTTTCCCGGGGAGCCAGTTTTTTAGAGCTGGATTCTGCCTGTCGGATGTTGCGTTGCACCAATGTACCGTTTATCCACAGACCGATTGTGATTGCGAGAAGTGTTGCAAGCGCAGCTATAAATGTTTTCATAAGGCATCTCCCTGCTTGGGAATATGCTTTACGGCTCCGCTGTCATCAACAGTCAGTAGAAAAGTATTCGCAATGCTGGAGTGATACCGCGCGCACAGCTTTTCCAGATCAGACCGGGAATAGGAAAGTGCCTGTGCGGTTTTTTTACGGATTTTTCCGTCCACGATCAGGGACCGCGCTATTCCGCTATCTTGCTGCGGCTTTTTTCCGGAGTCCTGTACCGTCAACGGCTGATACGGCGCTTTCAGAAAGATCGACATTTTTCCTCCGTCTTCCAGAATGGCATAGCGGATCATGGAAATATCGGGGCAGCCCTGCAGACGGCATTCTCTCTGGAATTCTTCTATTGAGATACGCATGTTCAGCAACGCTTTCTGGCAGAGCACGCCATCTTTGATCAGATAGGTGGGCGGATCCTCCAGAAGAGCTTTCAGCAGAAGGCTTTTGTTTTTCAGATATGTGAATACGATTTCAAGGCATAAAATTAATAATATGGGAAGGATTGCGAACAGAATGGGGATATCATGGTCCGAAATCGGAATGGCGGCCAGTTCGGAAAGCAGCAGTGTGCAAACCAATTCCGATATTTCCAACTCTCCGACCTGGCGTTTCCCGGACAGCCGCAGGATCACGGCGAGCAGCAGATAAATCAGCGCAGTGCGCAGTACGGTGGCGATCATTTCCGTCTCCTTTTTTCTGTAGTGTGACCGGACAAGAAAATGCTTATGCAAGTTAATTTTGTCGATAAAAAATTGAAAAAAGTTATTGACAAGATCAGACAATTGAGGTATAATGTTTAAGCACCCCAAAAGGCGGAGGCACGCGGAAGCGGACTTTGAGAAAGAAGTTTCAAAAAAGGTTCAAAAAAGTGTTGACAAAGCGGAACAGGAGTGCTATAATAGGAGAGTCGCGTGAGCGGCGATTGATCTTTGAAAATTGAACAACAGAAATTTCGAGCACCTGAAATGGTAGAAATACTGAGGCAAGTGCAAAGGAATCTCGTTAAACACTTTGAAAGAAGTACAAA
>CASFDI010000059.1 GCA_949293405.1 uncultured bacterium
CTATTGACACGCATGTCGAAGAATGTTATAATAGTATATAGGCTTTTGAATGCAAAAACGCATAAAAACCTGTAATCGGCAATCAGGAAAGGAAGTTGGCGGGAAAATGGGTAAAATTATATCTTTTTCCAACCAGAAGGGCGGGGTTGGTAAAACAACATCCTGCGTTAGCATTGCGGCTGCTCTTGGCAGAAGGGGTAAGCGCGTGCTGCTTGTTGATATTGATCCTCAGGGAAATGCCACAAGCGGCGTCGGAATAGGCAAAAAGGCAATGCATTATACGGTTTATGATGTTCTTCTGGGCTCTGTGCCGGCTGCCGATGTGGTGTTGCTGACCCCGTTTCGCAATTTGTCGCTGCTTCCGGCCACGATTGCGCTTGCGGGGGCTGAAATTGATTTGCAGGCGGTTGCGCACTTTGAAACCCGCCTGAAAGAGGCTCTTGAACCCTTGCGCGAGCAATACGATTACATCCTGATTGATTGTCCGCCTTCTTTGGGGCTGCTGACCGTGAGCGCTCTGACTGCTTCGGACGGTGTTGTGATTCCGATGCAATGTGAGTTTTTTGCCCTGGAAGGTATGTCTCAGCTTCTGATCACCATTAAAAAGGTGCGGCAACGCTTTAATCCTTCCCTGGAGTTGGTCGGAATTCTTCTTACGATGTATAACGGTCGGTTTACCTTGACCAAGCAGGTGGTTGAAGAGCTGAAAAAGTACTATGCGGACAAGATTTTCAAGACTCCGATCTCCAGAAGCGTTAAAATATCGGAAGCGCCCGGGTTTGGCACGCCGATTTCCTATCATGACCCGTACGGGAAGGGATCTCTGGAGTACGATGATGCTGCAAAGGAACTGATGTCCCGTATTTGACTGCTGCTTATGTTTCATGTGAAACATTGGCGCCTGTTAAACGCCGGTGGCCTTAAGATAAGCAAATTAAGGCTTGTTTGCTGATTGCATACGGATTAACGTTTGGACGGTATAAATGAAAACTGAGAATGTTTCATGTGAAACAAAATACGCCGGGAAGTCAGAGTAATTGGGGCTTGACGAAAACACCGGCGCAAACAGCGCAACGGTGGTACAACACGCGCCGAAGGCACAACGAATCATGAAAAAATATATGGCAAAGCTGTAGAAAATGTTTCATGTGAAACAAAAGCCCCTATTTTGATACAAAACAACGGAAAAACAAGTATAAACAGGAGGAAAACCGCCATGGCAAGCAAGAAAACCGGCCTCGGGCGTGGTCTGGACAGCATTTTTCTGGAAAATGGAGAAGATGAGGTCTCATATGAGGAAGGACAGGTGCTGAAAATCAGCACCGCCCTGGTAGATCCGCGTTCGGATCAGCCGAGACGGCACTTTGATCAGGAATCGCTGGCACAGTTGGCGGATTCAATTTCGGCGCACGGCGTGCTGCAGCCCATTCTGGTGCGCGAAAGCGGCGGAGGCCGCTATCAGATTATTGCGGGTGAGCGGCGCTGGAGAGCGGCCAAACTGGCAGGTCTGTCTGAGATCCCCGCATTGCTGCTGCGCAAGGATGAACTGGATGCAGCCGAGATTGCTCTGGTGGAGAATATCCAGCGCCAGGATCTGAACCCGGTTGAAGAGGCAAATGCATACAGAGCATTGCTTGAGACCTACGGAATGACGCAGGAAGCGCTTGCAGCACGCATTGGAAAGAGCAGAAGCGCCATATCCAATGCGATGCGTCTTCTGGATCTGCCCGAGTCCGTGCGGGCCATGTTGGCGTCCGGAGTGCTTTCTCCCGGACACGCCAGAACACTGCTCGGACTGAAAAACACGGCGCTGATTCCCGATCTGGCGCAGCGCGTCGTGCAGGCCGGCCTGTCGGTCAGGGAAACGGAAGAAGCGGTGAAAAAGCTGAATCGCCCGGTAAAAAAAGAGGCGCCCGTTCCGCAGGATGCGCCGCGTGTGGATTATGTGGCGGAACTGGAACGCCGGATGATGCAGAATCTGGGACGCAAGGTAAAAATCACTACGAAAAACGGGAAAAAAGCGATTACATTGTATTTTGAAGACAATCAGGATCTGGATCAACTGCTCAGGACCATCTGCGGAGAGGAATTTATGCAGGAGGTGTAAGCGCAGGTGAACGACTGGATTGATTTCTGGAAGGAACTGTCAGAAGCACTGTACCGCACCCTGTTCGGATACGATGTACAACGATATACCAACCTTGATCTTGGTTGGGACGGTGTACAGATTGCCGTTCTGATAGCCGCGATTCTCGCAGGCATCGCGCTGGCGTCTATATACACATTCGTGCAGAAGCGCTGCAGCTGGCAGCTGCTGAACGGGATCCGGCAGGCGGAAGCTTATTCCGCTGCGGAGGCTCGCACACTTGCAGAACTGAAGGCTGACAACTGGTATGTCCGCTCTGCACTGCGGCGCAAAAATACCGTGCTGTACCGTCTGGTCCGGCGTGTAGGGGCAGAGAGCGCGGATCCGGTGCCGGTTGAAGAGGGAGCTTCAAAGCAGACCGAACAGACAAATGACACCCCGGAAGAACAGGCAAAACCCACCCGCCGTAAAAAGGCGCCGGTCGTACTGAAGGTTGCGGTGGATTACAAAACCGCCCGGTTCTTCATACCGCAGGAAGAAATGAAAGAAAACGGGAAATACTACAACCGTGAGGGAAGCGGAATCAAGCAGCTGGTGTTGATTCTCGCCGGAATTGTAATTGCGTTTCCTGTGCTGTGCGCCTGCATGCCGTACATCTTGTCGGTGGCAGACGCGGTGGCGGGCCTGCTCGGGTAAATACAGATGCGCTCCGGCCTGTGCCGGGGCGTCTTCGTCGTAAAAACAAACAAAAAAGGGAAAAACACGGATCTTGCAAATCGGTTCGGGTGGCTGGTCAATATGCCGGTTGCCATCGTGATTATGGTGGTTTCCATTCTGCTGATCGTCAAGGGGGAGACCTGTTTGTTGATGCTGCATCCTGGGCAGCGCGTGTTTCCGGCATTCCGAAGCTGATTGTAGGAGCGACAGTGGTAAGCCTTGCCACGACCCTGCCGGAAATGCTGGCGTCGCTCTTTTCAGCGCTGACTTACCGTGCTGCCGGAGAAACAGCCGGTGTGGACATGGCAATCGGGAACGCGGTGGGAAGCGTGACGGCCAATACAGGTCTGACTTGCTCTGGCGCTTTTGTTCATGCCTTCGGTGACCCGACGGCGCGATTATCTGCTGAAGGTCTGTCTGCTGATCGGAGCGGCGCTGCTGATTGCTCTGTCCGGTTTTACAGGGAGTATCGGATTGGTCGCAGCAGTGTTGCTGCTGATCATTTTTGCCGCCGCAACAACAGAAAATGTATACCGCGCAGTATGCGAGGTGCGTATTGAAAAAAGACACGGGGAAGCGCCGGAACAGGGGGACAGGTGGACGGCAAAACAGTTGCCTGGCAGGCTGCCATGTTCCCTGTTGGGAACGGCCGGGATTGTCATCGGGGCGGATCTGCTGGTCGGTTGCGCCGAATATGTGGCGATTGGCGCGGGCGTTTCGGAACGGGTCATTTCAGTGACCGTGCTTGCGGTGGGAACTCCTCTGCCGGAACTGGTGACAACCCTGACAGCAATCGTGAAGAAGGAAGCTTCGCTTTCTGCCGGCAACATTATCGGCGCCAATATCATGGATCTGACACTGATTATGCCGATCTGCATGCTGGCCTCCGGGACTGCACTGCCTGTTACACCGGTGGTGGGGCGGCTGGATCTGCCGGCCTGCCTGTCGGTAAGCTGCGTGGCGCTTATTCCGACTCTGATTACCAAACGGTTTTCCGGATGGCAAGGCGTTGTACTGCTGGCTCTGTATGCCGTATATCTGATTCCGACCTGCGGGTTCGGATCTGCAACCGCAGCCTGGTAAAAATACAGGAGAAGGAGTCCTATTATGCGTAAAACCACCATGATTTTTATCCGACATGGTCAGAGTATCGGAAACCGGGACGGAGTTTTTCTGGGGCGGACCGATCTGGATCTGACGGATCTGGGGTACAGACAGGCGCAGGCTGCTGCCCAATGGCTGGATCGCTACCGCCTCGACGCGGTATATGCAAGCGATCTGATGCGTGCCTGGCATACGGCACAGGCCGCTGCGCGCCGGCAAAATGTGCCCATGCATCCCAGCGCAGGAATGCGCGAAATATTTGCCGGAAAATGGGAAAATATGCGTTATGATGATATTGAGGTAGTTTACCGGGATTCCTACCGCGTGTTCCGCGAGGATATCGGGCACGCCGTGTGTGACAACGGGGAATCCATGGAACACCTGCGGCGGCGGGTCGTGCTGGAAGCAGACCGCATTGCCGCCACGCATGCCGGCGGTGTCGTACTTGTAGGAACACACGCCTGTCCCATCCGGATGCTGAAATGCCATTGGCTGGGCGTAACTGCGCAGGATGCACATAAAGTCCCGTGGACGCCGAACGCATCCATTACAGTG
>CASFDI010000060.1 GCA_949293405.1 uncultured bacterium
ATTTGATCGTCACCTGTTTATATTCAGGATGAATTCCAGCCTTCATGTTCTCACCTCAGTCATTTTTTATTTATAACGAATGAATTATATCATAAAGTCCTTCAAAAAGCAATACTTTTCCGAAAAAAATTATATTTTCTCCCCGATTTCACGACGCAGTTGTTTGATGATCTTTTTCTCCAGTCTTGAAATGTAGGACTGAGAGATCCCCAGAACATCAGCGACCTCCTTCTGCGTCATTTCGCGTCCGGTCAGAAGACCGTACCGCATTTCAACAATTGTGCGCTCCCTGGGTAAAAGGCCACTCACTGCTTTACGGACTGCTTTTCGTTCCTCGCTTTCCTCAATAGAACGGCATACAGCGTCTGCGTCGCTGCCAAGGATATCGGAGAGCAACAGTTCATTTCCGTCCCAGTCCACATTGAGCGGTTCATCAATAGACACTTCTCTGCGTTGACCGCTGCTTTTCCGGATGTACATCAAGATTTCATTTTCGATGCAGCGGGATGCATATGTAGCCAATTTGATATTTTTATCCGGGCAGAAAGTGTTGATTGCTTTGATCAGTCCCATTGTGCCGATGGAAATCAGATCCTCAATCCCGCATCCGGTGTTTTCAAACCGCTTCGCAATAAAGACGACAAGGCGCAGATTGTGTTCGATCAGAATGTCCCTGCGACTGCGGTCCAGTTCCGGTACCGCAAGAAGCTCCTGCTCCTCCTCCGCACTTAACGGCGGTGGCAGCACATCGGCACCGTTGATGTAATACAGACCGTTTTTGGTACGGCGCGGCTTCCGCCTGACAGCTATCAGTATTTTTTTCATTTTAATCAACCATGGTGCAGCCATTGCTGTGCCTCCTCATTCCAGTGCAGGACAGATCCCGTCGTATTCACGCGGAATCCGGGCCTCGTCATCCATAAGACCGATAACAGCTTCAACTTCCCTGTATGTTCCTTTTTTCATCAATTTGATGGAGTCCGGCATAAAGCCAACCAACAATCCGGCGCCTCCGACTGTATTGTACGGAATCAGACGCATGCGGCGGATCTGACCGCACCGGCCGACCCGGTCAACACTGGACGGGACTTCCGGGAAAAGAGTGGCACGGACAGCAATCACAGCGTAACCGCTGATCGGATCTGTGAGTAAATTTCCTGAATCATAGATCAAGTGCAATTTACGCATATGACCGCCGTATGTAACACGGACCCAGATTTCCCGTATTCTCCGGTCAAAATGGGTCAGGCGATCTGCCAACAGAGAAACCACTCCGGAAATTCCCATCAGTATCAGCAGTAATCCCCCTTCGGCATACTTGCCGGTCGGAAAAACGGCTTCCGGCATACTGCTGATGATCCGGTACAGCAGCACAACCACTCCGGCATGCATGGCAGCGCATAAAAGCGTTATACCACACAGACGCAAAAATTTCGGAAGTCTTGTGTTGGGAAACGATAAATAAACAGAGGCAGCAATTCCAATGACCGTCAGCAGAATCTGTATAGGGGCACCGAAAGATGCGGTGAGAGCCACCGTACCGGAAAGTGCCCCGACCACCCCTCCGATCAGGCGTCTTGGGAAACTTCCGTTCTGCTTCATTACTCTGCCGCTCATCCAGAGAGAAAGATAGACGGCTGCGAACTGAATCAGAAACAGTATATCCAGATAGATAACCATGGCCTCACCTCTTTCTCTCCTTCTCATTATACAGCAACAGAGTCGTATAAGATGTCGGATTTCGCGATTTTTACGGAAAGGTTCACAGGAAAAAACTGCTTTAACAAATCCGGAAAAATGAAAATCCGGTCGGTTTTTCATTTTGTCCGACCGGATCGATATAATTTGAAGTATATAATCAGATACTCCCCTGACAGCGCGGACAAGCCGCCGCTGACAAGAGCAGCCCCCGGAAGACCTGAAGTCTTCCGGGGGCTGCTCTTATTTCGTTATATGACGGTTCAGAGTCCGCGTTTTACATACGAGGTATGCAGAATTTCATGCGCCTTGTGGCTTCCGGGCTTGCCCAGGAATTCGTCATACAGTTTCTTCACCGCCGAATTCTCATGAGATACCCGGACATCCAGAAGATCAGAATCAGCATGATAAAGCACGGCAGCGCGCTTCTCCTTCAAATTAACTGTATTGCGCACGCTGGCAGGCTGAACCGGTTGGCCGCCTCCGTTGACACATCCGCCGGGGCATGCCATGATCTCGATGAACTGAACATTCACTTCACCGGATTCAACTGCACGCAGCAGTTTCTTCGCATTCTTCGTACCGCTGGCAACCGCAACATTGACCGTAAGGTCTCCCAGCTTATAAGCTCCGAACTTGATCCCTTCGATTCCACGGATGGAGGAAACATCCAGTTTCTCAAACGGGACATGTGCAATCAGATCGGCAGCGGTACGCAGAGCGGCTTCCATAACGCCCCCGGTTGCACCGAAAATAGCGCCGGCACCCGAACCGAGTCCGATGGGCAGGTCATACTCTTCGTCAGGCAGGATGCGGAAATTAATACCGGCCGTCTTGATCATGCGGGCAAGTTCGCGTGTGGTGATAGCCGCATCGACATCCGGCACGCCTGCCGCATTCTGATCCTTTCTTCCGATCTCAAACTTCTTCGCAGTGCACGGGATAGCGGAAACCGTGAAGACATCTTCCGGATTCCATCCCATCTGCTTGGCGTAGTAAGTCTTGAAGATGGCGCCGAACATCTGCTGAGGAGACTTGCAGGTGGACAGATTGTCGACCATCTCCGGGAAATAATGTTCGCAGTACTTGATCCATCCGGGCGAACAGGAGGTAATCATAGGCAGCTTGCCGCCGTTTGAAATGCGCTCAATCAGCTCATTGGCTTCTTCCACAATGGTCAGGTCCGCTGTGAAATTCATATCGTATACAGCGTCAAATCCCAGTCTCTTGGCAGCGGAAACCAGTTTCCCCTGGACATCGGTGCCGGGTTCATAGTCGAAGCATTCACCGATGGTCGCACGCACAGAGGGAGCCATGAAGATGATCACATGCTTATCCGGATCGTTGATGGCGGCAAATACCTTTGCCGTGTCGTCACGCTCATACAGGGCACCGGTCGGGCATGCCACAATGCACTGACCGCAGTTGATACAGGAAGTCTGATCCAGAGGCTTACCGAATTCGCACCCGATCACAGTATCAAATCCGCGGTTGACTGCACCGATGACGCCGATGCCCTGCATATTAAGACATGCACCTACGCATCTGCGGCACAGGATACACTTGTTGTTGTCACGGATGATTGCAACCCCGCTGTCATCAAGCGGCAGTTTCATTTCCCGTGTGCCGTAATAGGTCTCATCACAGCCGTATTCATTCGACAGCTTCTGAAGTTCGCAACTGGTGGAGCGGATGCAGGACAGACACTTCTTGTCATGGCAGGAGAGCAGAAGCTCCAGGTTGGATTTACGCGCGGCGCGAATCTTGGGCGTGTTGGTGAAAATCTCCATGCCGTCATTGACCGGATAGACGCAGGCGGTAACCAGACCGCGTGCACCTTTCACTTCCACCAGGCAAAGCCGGCAGGCGCCGATTTCATTGATATCTTTCAGGTAGCACAGCGTAGGAATCTCAATTCCCGCAAAACGCGCCGCTTCCAGAACGGTTGAGTTTTTGGGAACATCGTATTCTCTGCCGTCGATTTTTACATGTACCGTATCCATTTTCGTTCGGCCTCCTCTTATTTTTTGTAAATTGCGCCGAACTTACATTTGGAAATGCAGGCGCCGCATTTTAAGCATTTGGAAACGTCGATCATCAGATAAGGTTTCTTCTTGCCGGGCTTGACTTCGTTACCGACCCAGATTGCTTCCGCCGGGCAGACACTCTGACACATCTTGCATCCGATACATTTTTCAGGATCAATGTTGTAAGTCAGAAGGTTCTTGCACACGCCTGCAGGACATTTCTTGTCCACCACATGCGCAATATATTCGTCACGGAAATATTTGAGTGTGGAAAGCACCGGGTTGGGTGCAGTCTGCCCCAGTCCGCACAGCGATGCCGACTTGACATAAAGGCACAGCTGCTCCAGTTTATCGAGATCTTCCAGCGTCCCCTGACCGCTGGTGATCTTGTTGAGGATCTCCAGCATCCGGACGGTTCCCACCCGACAGGGGGTGCACTTACCGCAGGACTCATCCACCGTGAACTCAAGGAAGAATTTCGCGATATCCACCATACAGTTGTCTTCGTCCATGACAATCAGTCCGCCCGATCCCATCATGGAACCGATCGCAATCAGGTTGTCATAATCGATCGGAACATCGATATGGGACGCCGGAATGCATCCGCCGGAAGGACCTCCGGTCTGTGCAGCCTTGAACTTCTTGCCGTTCGGAATGCCGCCGCCGATCTCCTCAATGACCTCACGCAAGGTGGTACCCATCGGGATCTCCACAAGGCCGGTGTTGGTAATTTTTCCTCCGAGTGCAAACACCTTTGTTCCCTTGGACTTTTCAGTACCCATGGAAGCAAACCAGGCAGCGCCCTTGAGGATGATCTGCGCGATATTGGCGTAGGTCTCAACATTGTTGATAATGGTAGGTTTGCCGAACAGACCCTTGACTGCCGGGAACGGCGGACGGGGACGCGGCTCACCGCGGTTGCCTTCAATGGAGGTCAGAAGAGCGGTTTCCTCACCGCAGACAAATGCACCGGCTCCCAGCCGCAACTGAATATCAAAGGAAAAATCCGTTCCGAAAATGTTCTTTCCGAGCAGCCCGTACTCACGGGCCTGTGCAATAGCAATCTGCAGGCGATGCACGGCAATCGGATATTCTGCCCGAACATAAATATAGCCTTCATCAGCTCCGATCGCGTAGCCGGCGATTGCCATTGCTTCCAGAACCGCATGGGGGTCACCTTCCAGAACCGACCGGTCCATGAATGCACCCGGGTCGCCTTCATCGGCGTTGCAGACAACATACTTTTTGTCAGAGATCGAATTAGCGGCAAACTGCCACTTGGTTCCGGTCGGGAATCCTCCACCGCCTCTTCCGCGCAGACCGGATTCCTTGATCACATCGATGACCTGCTGAGGAGTCATTTCGTTGACCGCTTTACCGAGTGCCTGATAGCCGTCCGTGCCGATATACTCATCGATCACTTCCGGATTGATCACACCGCAGTTCCGCAGTGCGACGCGGTGCTGTTTCTTGTAAAAATTGGTTTCCGAAAGCGAAACCACGCCTTCCGACTTGACGGTTTCGTGATAAACCAGACGGCTGACCACACGCCCTTTGAGCAGATGTTCGGAGACGATTTCCGGAATGTCATCTTCGTGCACCTGGGAATAAAAGGTTCCTTCGGGATAGACGATCATAATCGGGCCGAGTGCACAAAGGCCGAAACAGCCGGTCTGTACCACTTTTACCTCTTCGGCCAGCCCCTGTTTCTCGATTTCGGCGGTCATACGCTCAATCAGTTTCTTGCTGCCGGATGAAGTGCAGCCGGTACCGCCGCAAATCAGAACATGAGAACGAAACATAACGGGAAATCCTCCTTACATTTTGGCTTTGCCTATTGTGTACTCCACTACAGGCTTTCCGTTCAGGATGTGTTTTTCAATAACTTCTTTTGCCTTGTCGGCGGTCATCTTCACATAGGTGACCTTTTCCTGCCCCGGTACAAACACCTCAACCACCGGTTCATACTGACAGATGCCGATGCATCCGGTCTGCGTTACGGTTACCTTCTCTGTAAGGCCGGCCTGTGCGATCCCCTCGACAAATGCATTCAGGACCGGACGGGCGCCGGCTGCAATTCCGCAGGTGGCCATACCCACCACAATACGGATATCAGCCCCGCCTTCACGGATGGCAACACGGGCTTTCATTTTATCACGGATCGCCGTGAGTTCTGCCAACGATTTCATAATGAATTCCTTTCTATTTCTGCAATATTTTTATGAACGGATGGTTTTCAGGAAGCCGCATATGCTTCCGTAAGGTATTCCCGGATCCACTCCAGCACCTCAGGTTCAGACAGAGGCACCGCATCAGTCAGTTCGGCACGCAACTGTCGCGTATCAAGCTGCACTTTCGTTCCGGGCAATGTATGTACAAAAAGCAGATCTGTATCCTTCAGCCCCTGAATCAGCACCAGGAGGCTTCCGACCAGGTCCCCCATAGGCGGACAGTCCACATGCGCGGTATCAAATACCGCCGTGACGCAGGTGCCGTGATCGGAATACATAGACTCATGTCTGGACTCAATCTGTATCCGGCCCCCGGTCATTTCGGCTTCCATTTTCAGAAGAGGGAGTCCGAGACCGACCGGTCTTGTTGTTCTGGTGGTGGAAAACGGATCTGCGACACGGGCAAGAAAATCGGGTTTCATCCCACAGCCGTTGTCGGTAATGCGGATGGTCAGCAGATGCGTGCGTTGATCCAATTCAATTTTCAGAAATGTGGCTCCCGCGCGCAGTGAATTCTGCGCAATATCGAGAATGTTAAGCGACAGTTCTTTCATAGTTTTCCTACCGTTTCAAAAAAGCAGCGGTCAGCCGGTTCCTTCGGATCAGCTGACGGAACGGTCATGGTGATGCTGTCATCCGAGATATCCCAGAGAACATGAGCATCCGAATTGATCAGCCGTAAAAGTGCATGCCCGGTCTCCTCCGACACCTGCAGTGCTACCGCATCATCCCGGCATTCCAGACAACTGAAGTCCGGAAAAGGAGGAATACTTCCCAGAATTCCGATCACGCCGTTTGACTGTCGGTCCACATGTGCGGGATAGACCACCGCATCATACGAACGGCAGAAGGCAAATGCTTCCTCATAGGACAGGGTGGTGGCGTTGGACAGCAGGTGCCGCTCCTGCCCGACCACTCGGTCTTCATCATCCAGAATCAACTGTTCTCCGAAAATATCGGCACGGTTTTCAATCAGCGTCCGGTATGCCCGCAGATCATTTCCGCAAGCCTCAGCCGCCGCAAGGGATCGGAACAACGCAACGACATGAATTTCTTCCGCAGTGGTCAGTTCCATGCCGGGAATCCCCGAGATCCCGCGGCACGCGCAGGCATGCAGGAATGCGCGGCAGTTGGCAGTGCTGTTGTGATCGGTCAAGGCAATCAGGGACAGCCCGTTCAGATAGGCCATTCCGGCAATATTGTGAACCGTCATGTCGTTGTCCGCACAAGGCGAGAGACAGGAATGCAAGTGCAGATCGTAACCGAAGGTCTTCATGAAAGCAATCGGAAGACGGAACACGCGGCTTCATACACCGGCAGATCGGTCACCAGCAGATTGATGCCTTTCTGCTTTGCAGCCGCCAGAGCTTCTTCATCCACCGCACAGCCCTCGCAGATCAGCACCGCCGACACACCGGTCAGCAGGGCTACTGCGGGGACATTGACATTGGTCATGATGGTGAGCCACAACTGTCCTGCCTGTGCCCGCCCCATCACCCAGCTGAGCAGATCCCCGGCGTATACACCTTCAATCTCCACATCCGGATCCGGAAGGCACAACGGTCTGGCCGGAAGCCGCCCGCACAATTCACCTGCCGTCATTTCTGTTCCTCCGTTTTCTCCGGTTGCCGCGCGGAACGCCTCAGCAATTCCACACATTCATCCGGCCTGGCACAGCCGGCAATCACATCAGCCGCAAAAGCGTAACAGGAAGGGGCACCGCATCCGCCGCAGTCAATGCCGGGAAGTTCAGCCTGCAGGGACTGTATTTCGCCCATCAGGCGCATTGCCTCTGCACGGTCGTCACTGAGCGTGCTGACCGGCTGATATGTAAGTGTTTCGGTGAGAAAATGATCCGGAATCGTCACTCGTCCTTCCCCGTCCGCCGCAGAATTACGCGTGACGGGAAGGTAATGCCGCAGCGTGCGCAGACGCGCCTTCGCAACAAAGGGATTTGCAACCGTCATGGTGCCGCCTACACAGCCGCCCGGGCAGGCATTCAGTTCCACAAAATCGATATCGGGAAAGACCGCATTATCAATCTCTTCCAGAACTTTGTGTACATTTTCAATGCCGTCTGCTGCCAGATAGCGGTCGTTGAAGACAGCGGTGGCTTCGCCACCGACGCTTGCCCATGAAAGCCCGATTTTTCCGGTTCTGGAAAGATCGACTGCGGAAACATCGCGCTTCATCACATCGATCAGTCTGAAATAGATATCGCCCATGGAAACCACCAGATCCACTGCGGAGCGGTGTTCGGCGTCTCCGTTCTTGATATAACTGACTTTGGCTGTACAGGGAGAGATAAAAACAACAAACACATCGTCATGCCTCAGATGCGGATTGCGTTCGAGCGCGCGCCTGCGCGCCAGACGCGCCGCCATCTCCATCGGCGGAAGCATCGGCATGACATGATCGCACAGGTAGGGGTACCGGAGCGAAATCAGCCGCGTTACAACAGGACATGCCGAGGAGATGACAGGCTTCGGAATATTCTCACGCTTCATGTACTGGCGGGTATATTCCGAATGCAGTTCCGCTGCCGCGGAGACTTCAAAAACATCGTCAAACCCCAGATCAAGCAGCCCCTGCAACACGCTGTCGATTTCATCCAGATGGTCAAACTGGCCGTAAAGTGAAGGAGGAGGCAGTGCAATGGTGTATTTCTGATGAAAAGGAATTTCATCGATCGGATCAAACACCGCCTTTTTAGCTTTGTTCGGACATACGCGGATACACTCGCCGCAGTCAATGCAGCGTTCCGCCATGATAAAGGCGTGTCCGTCCCGGATCCGGATCGCTTCCGCCGGACAACGCTTAAGGCAGGTGGAGCATCCGTTGCACTTACTCTCATTCAGTTTGACCGAATGTCTGTAGGCAATCATAAACAGCCCTCCTGTTGTTCAGATATTGACTGTCATGGTTACGGTAGTCCCGACGCCCACCGTCGAGTCGATCTTCATGGTATCCGTGTATCGCTTCATATTCGGCAGGCCCATTCCTGCGCCGAAGCCGAGGTTACGGATATTGTCAGGTGCGGTGGAATATCCTTCACGCATGGCAAGCGCAATATCGGCAATGCCCGGCCCGCGGTCTTCCAGCACAATCTCAATGTGATCGTCAAACACCGTCACAGTGGCGCGTCCACCGTTGGCATGAATCACCATGTTGATCTCCCCTTCGTACATGGCGATGGAAACACGCCGGATAATATCGGGAGGCAGTCCCAACTGTCGCAGCCGTTTTTTCACTTCGACCGACGCTTCACCCGCTGAGGTGAAGTTCTCGCCGTCGACATCAAATGTAAATACCAAAGGCTCACTCATGATCAGTCCTGCCCTGCACGCTGGAGCCCGTTCGAATACAGGATTCCGCAGGCCTCATACATGCGTTTATCGGTGGTCAGCACCACAATTCCGGTCTCTTCCGCAAGCGCGATCATTTCAGGAGAGGGGTGTTTGCTCCGGACAAATACGATGCAGCGCATATCCATCATTTCCGCTGTACGGATGACCTGAAGGTTGACAAGTCCTGTCAGCAGCACCGACTGGTCCTTGACATAAGCCAGGACATCACTCATCATATCGCTGCCGCACGCCGAATGCAGCTCGGTGTCCAGCCGATCTTCACAGCAGAGCACCCGGGCAGAAAGCAGTTCACAGACAGTCTTGATATTCATATGTTCCTCTCGATCCTTTCGTGAGCAGTGGAAGGTATCTTCAGGTGTATTTTTTAAGGATATCGCCGACCTGTGCCACCGTCAGCCGTCCGTAAACATCTTCGTTGACTGTCATGACAGGCGCCAGTCCACAGGCACCGATGCACCGGGTGGCTTCAAGGCTGTATTTTCCGTCAGGAGAAGTCTCGCCGACCTTCACGCCCAGAATTTCGGAAACCTTATTGCAGATATCGCCCGATCCCTTGACATAGCAGGCAGTTCCCAAGCATACGGCAACCGCAATGTTGCCCTTCGGATTGAGCGAAAACTGAGAGTAGAAGGTGGATACGCCGTATACTTCCGTAATCGGTACATCCAGTCCGATCGCAATCCGATGCTGTACCTCGATCGGAAGATATCCGTAAATTTCCTGCGCTCCCTGCAGCGCGCGCATCACAGCGCCCTTCTCGTTCTTCACCTCGTCGATCAGTTTTTCCAGCCGGGCGGCCTGCTCATTGGTCTCCCGGAACACGACCGTAGTCATTTTCTTTTTCATGGTGTGCGCATTTCCTCCTTCAGGAACTTGTCCTTATACAGTACGAAACATGTACCAAGTAACATTATACTATATTTTTCCTCATATGTCCAGTATGTAGCGCAAAAAAAATATTTTTTTAACAATGTAATTTCCTGATTTCCCCACAGAGATTTCGTTTTTTCAGAACATACATACGACGTGTACCTGTTCCGCTTATGTAAAAAATATACAATTCCGGTATACAATAAAACCCCGGAGCAGTAACTGCACCGGGGTATGTATAAATTGTATAAACACGGCGGAAATCACTGTGCGGGCGGCATATCAGTCGGGATAGCCATCGGGATTCTGCTTCTGCCAGCGGGCGGCATCCTCGCACATGCGGGCAAGATCCCGCTCGGCCCGCCAGCCTAGCACCTCGGCGGCCTTTGACGGATCTGCATAGCAGATGGCAATGTCACCGGGGCGCCGGGGCGCAATGCGGTATGCCACTTCCGTGCCGTATGCCTTGCCGAACGCGCGGATCATTTCCAGAACCGAATATCCTTTTCCGGTTCCGATATTGAAGTACTCGATTCCCTTCACAGCGGCGGTGCGGTCCAGCGCCTTCAGATGTGCAAGTGCCAGATCCACCACATGGATATAGTCCCGCACACCGGTACCGTCCGGAGTGGGATAATCGTTTCCGAATACATTGACATAAGGCAGCTTCCCTGCCGCAACACGCGCCACATAAGGCAAAAGATTGTTCGGGATCCCCTTGGGATCCTCCCCGATCAATCCGCTCTCGTGTGCCCCGATCGGGTTGAAATACCGCAGGACCGAAACACTCAGATCGGGATCGGGTACGCAGGCATCCTTGAGAATGCGCTCAATCATCAGTTTGGTTTCCCCATATGGGTTAGTGGTGGAAAGCGGAAAATCCTCCTTGATCGGAACAGTCTTCGGCATCCCGTAAACGGTAGCGGAAGAACTGAACACAATGCGTTTTGTCCCTGTCGCAGCCATAGCCCGGAGCAAATTGAATGTGCCGGTCAGGTTATTGTGATAGTAGCGGATCGGCTGCTGTACCGATTCGCCGACCGCCTTCAGACCGGCGAAATGAATGACCGAATCGGGTTTATGCTTCAGAAAAACCGCCTCAGTTGCCGCATAATCCAGCAGATCCACCTGATAAAACACAGGCCTCTTGCCTGTAATCTGCTGAATACGGTCCAGCACGCACAGTTTGCTGTTTGACAGATTGTCGATAATCACAACTTCCTGTCCGGCTTTGAGCAACTCAACAACCGTATGTGAACCGATATAGCCGGTTCCGCCTGTAACCAGAATAGACATGACACAGCACTCCTTTTCTCAATAATGCAGACTCCCATAGCAAAAAAGAGCAGGAGCCCTACTCTTTCTGCATATGATTACTCGTGATATACGCTGACCTGCTTGCGTCCGCCGGAAATGTGCTCAAACTTGACCTTCCCGTCGGAAAGAGCAAACAGCGTGTCATCGGATCCGCGACCGACATTCGTGCCGGGATGGATCTTGGTACCGCGCTGCCGGACAATGATATTGCCTGCAAGTACCGCCTGTCCGTCCGCCTTCTTCACGCCCAGGCGCTTGGACTCGGAATCGCGTCCGTTCTTGGTGGAACCGACACCCTTTTTATGAGCAAAAAACTGCAAACTGATTTTCAACATGGCGACCTCCTGTTTTTCATCAAATGATCAGTTCTTCCCGGACCTCCACATCGAGATGATCGTAATAATCCTCGATCAGGTCCATCAACTGAAAGTAATAGGCTTCTATAAGACCCGAAACTGCAAACTGCTTCTTTTCGTCCTTCTCATACATCGGAAGGGCTGATTTTGCGATCACGGTGATATCGGCGTTTTCTTCGTCGATGGTATACCGGACATCGGATGCATAAGGCACCTCGATTGCATTCACAAGCAGCATGGTCATGGACGAGAGGGCGGCGCACAGCACATCGCTCCCCTGTTCGGCGAGACCGGCATGTCCCACTTCCCGGAATCCGTAATAGTATCCGTCGGCCTTATAAAAAATGATTCTGGTCATGATCAGCCGTTGATCTTGGCGATCTGAATCTTGGTATAATCCTGTCTGTGACCGATCTTCTTCTTTTCGTTCTTCTTGGCCTTATACTTGAAGACGTAGATCTTCTTGCTCTTACCGTTCTTCAGAACAGTGGCCTGCACCGAAGCGCCGCTGACATAAGGCGCACCTACGGACAGCGAATCGCCGCCAAGTGCAAGCACCTTTTCAAAACGGACTTCCTCTCCTTCGGCTACATTGAGTTTCTCAACATAGATCACATCGCCTTCGGCGACCTTGTACTGCTTTCCACCGGTTTCAAAAACTGCAAACACGAAAAGCACCTCTCTTTCATAAAATCGCTACACAGGGCGGCGCGGACGCACTTGAAAAAGGCCCCTTATAAGCGTCGAAATATTTTACCATGTCCGGAGTTGCTTGTCAATAGTTTTTTGATTTTTTTCTTGATTTTCACCGATAAATACGCTATACTGTGATGCAGATAGCGGAGGAATGCAAATGTTCAGTGTATATGACCTGTTTATCAATGTGCTGCTGCTCGTCCTGATGGTTATTCCCGGCATCCTGCTCAGAAAGGCGCGGCTTGCGCCCGAGGGTATCGGAGTCGGGCTTTCCAATATTGTATTGTATGCAGCTCAGCCCGCCATGATCATCAATGCGTTTGTGATGGATTTCAACCGGGAGATCGCCTTAACCTCTCTGTGGGTGCTCGGAATTTCCTTTGTTTCACACGGGATATTCATCCTGACTGCCATGTTGCTCTACCGTCGCGCACCGGAAAACCGGATTGCACCGCTGCGGTTTGCCACCATTTTTACCAATGCGGCCTATATGGGGATCCCGCTGATTTCTGCTCTGCTTGGCACTCATGCCGCCATATATGCCTCCGTATATGTCATTGCCTTCAATATTTTTGTATGGACGATCGGCTGCTATCTGTATACGCACGACCGCTCCTATGTATCACTGAAGAAAGCATTTCTCAATCCTGCCACCATCTCCGCACTTGTCGGTATGCTGATCTTTGTGCTACCGAACAAAAGCTGGATTCCATCCGTGGCGACAAGCGCCCTCAGCATGCTCAGCGCGGTAGTAGCCCCGCTCTCCATGATGCTGATCGGATTCCGTCTGGCAGAAATGCCATGGCGCGGCTTCTTTACTGACCGCTACCTGTATCTGTATCTGCTGGTCCGTATGTTTCTGCTCCCTGCCCTGACGCTGCTCGGTCTGCGCGGGCTGGTGTTTGCCGGGCTGCCCATTCCGGATGAAGCGGTTGTGGTATGTTTCGTCTGTGCTGCCGCACCGGCGGGTACTGCCACTTCCATGTTTGCCGAAAAATACGGCGGTGATGCTCTTTACGCCGGAAAACTGGTCTCGGTTTCCACCCTCTTTTCGGTAGCTTCCATGTCTGCCGTTGCACTTTTGCTCTATCTCTGAACAATACTGCGGGGCCCCCTCAGGCGCCCCGCTTTTTTCTGAATTTACTCTTTATTTTTGCCTTTATTTATTATTGCCTTTATCCCTTTACCGCTCCTGCAATCACGCCGCGTATGATTTCCTTCTGCATAAAGGCGTAAAAGACGATGATCGGAATCAGTGCCAGCACCAGCATAGCCATCAGCGCGCCCATATCACGCGAGCCGTAACCTCCCTGCAGATACTGCACCGCAACCGGAATAGTCTTGTATTTGGTGCCGATGACCAGGTACGGAAGCAGATAGTCGTTCCAGATCCACATGGCATTGAGTACCGATACGGTAACGGTGATGGGACGAAGAAGCGGAAGGACCACCCGGAAGAAAGCGGTGATGGGCGTGCATCCGTCCAGTTGCGCCGCTTCTTCCACCGCCAGCGGGACCGAACGGACAAACCCGTTGTATAAAAAGACCGACAGCCCGGCCCCGAACCCAAGGTAAATCACCACAATACCCACCGGATTTTCCAAGCGCAGCAGGTTTGCCATTTTCGACATGGTGAACATGACCATCTGGAACGGAACAATCATAGAGGCAATCAGTGTCGCATAGATCAGACGCGATGCCGTCCCTTCTGTCCGTGCGAGGTACCATGCCGCCATAGACGAAAACAAAGCCAGCAGAACCACGGATGTGACCGTGATGAACAAAGAGTAGAACAGCGAGCGGAAAAAATCAATCTTTTCGATTCCTGCAGTGTAATTGCGCCAACCTGCAAAGGTGTCGGCATTCGGGAACCGGAACGGTTCGTCCGAAATGAAGAACTGTCCCTTGAAGGAATTCATCAGAACGATCAGCAACGGCAGAACAAACAGAATGCACACCGCCGTCATGATCAGTGTCAGAATGAGACTTGTTTTTTTCCCGATCACGGTGCCACCTCCAGGCGTTTCGTCAGGCGGATCTGAACCAGTGCTACAACAGCAAGGATGAGGAAAAAGACTACTGCTTTCGCCTGACCAAGCCCCTCACTGCCTGCCCTGCCGTAAAAGGTGTCGAAAATATCCAGTGCCACCATAGCACTTTCCCGTCCGGGAGCGCCGCCGGTGAGAGCAAAGTTCTGATCGAACAGCTTAAACGAGTTGGTCAGGGTGAGAAAGCTGCAGATCGTGAACGATGGAACCAGAAGAGGCATGATGACATGTCGCAGGGTGGTGAAATACCCCGCCCCGTCAATGGAGGCTGCCTCCCGCAACTCCACCGGAACCGATGTCAGCCCGGCAATATAAATGATCATCATATAACCGATCATCTGCCAGTTCATCACCACTACCAGCCCCCAGAACCCGTAAGTGGCGCTGAAGGTGATGTCCACTCCCTGCCGGATCAGAATACCGTTGATAATCAGCTGCCAGATATATCCCAGAATAATGCCTCCGATCAGGTTCGGAACGAAGAGCACGGTGCGGAACAGATTGGTTCCGCGGATGCCCTCTGTCAGGATCAAAGCAAACAGGAACGCGAAAAAATTGATGGTCAGCACCGACACCAAAGTAAACAGCACGGTAAACCCCAGCGCATGCAGAAAATTATCATCAGCAGAAAACAGCGCCGCATAATTGGAAAGCCCTACAAAGCGTGCATTGGAGACGGTAGTAAACTCAGTGAAAGAAAGATAAATTCCCATCAGAAACGGAATCAGGAATGCAAGCAGATAGCACACCGAGATCGGCATGACGAAAAAAGGAAAATACTTTTTCAGAATTCGGCTGTTCACTGCGCTTCACTCTTCCATTTTGAAATAAATTCGGACTTGACCTGTTCCCAGGAAAGATTTCCCTGTGCATACTTGAGCAGGTTTGCCCCGAAATCATTTTTGAAATTCTGACTCGGGAAAAGCTGGAAAACCCAGGGTACAGAAGTGCGGGTATCATCCGCGAGGTACGCGGCAATCTGTGCTGCGAGCGGATCGTTGGGCTGTTCATCTGCTTCAAAGGTGTCAAACGGGGTAATAAATTCGAGCTCATCGGTCACCAGCTCTTTTCCGGTCTCGGAAGTGAAAAGCCAGTTGAGGAAATCCAGCGCCGCCTGCTGTTTTTCGGCGCTTGCACGCTTGTTGACCGCGAGGTAATTTTCCGTGCCGATGCAGAGCCCTTGATTTTCCTCGCCTTCTATGCCGGTATAAATCGGAATCATCCTGATATTTTCTTCTGCCACGGTATTTCCATCAATTCCGGCTATCTGACTCCAGGCCCAGTTTCCGTTCTGAACCATGGCACATTTGCCGAGCGCAAATTCCGCCATGGAGTCTGCCACCTGCTTGGTCCCGAGCAGTTTCGGATCGGTTACCGAATTGTTGATATACAGATCAAAAATATTGCGATACTGGTCACTGTAGCGGAACGATACTTCCGGTACACTTCCATCGGCAACGCTGATACCGTCCTGCTCGAATTCATAGTACATCGGTACATTGGCAAGATGCGTCTGCCAGCGCCAGTCTTCCCCGGATTTCAGTGAAGTTGACGCGAATACACCTTCAATGCCCAGCTCTTTTTTATGCGCCGTCATGTCCTCGACCACGGCTTTGAGCTGCTCAAAGCTTCTGATCTCTTCCATGGATCCGACAGATGTGCTGCGGTTCTGCAGGGCAAAATAACGGTCGGTGATTGCTTTGTTGTAGATAATGCCGTACCCTTCCACAACATAAGGAATGCCGTAAACGCCATCGCCCGAAGTGAGTGCCAGCCCCTTGTCAGTCAGGTGGCCGTAGAGTTCCGAGTCTTTCAGATCAAGGCAATAATCCTTCCAGGAGGCATAGCCTACCGGGCCGTTCACAATAAACAGCGTGGGGGCGTCGCTCTTTCCGATTTCGGATTTGAGTGTCTGCTCGTATGTGCCGGATGCGGCCGTCACAACGCGCATTTTTTTGCCTGTTTCTTTTTCATATACGGTTGCGATCTTGTTGAACGCTTCCGCAGATTCGGGTTTGAAATTCAGAAAATACAGAGTGTCTTTATTTTTACCGCATGCGCTCACCGTGAGTACAAGCGCGGCAAGCAGTACGGCAAAGGATAACCATCTTTTCATATGCAAAAACGCCTTTCTTCCGGAAATGTTCCGGATGATGTTCTGCCATTAGTATGAATCCGGAAACAAAAAATACGCACGGAGGAAAACTCCGTGCGTTGTCAATATCAGGCAAGCGGAACACCTTTTGCCGGCAGTGACTTTTTCCGGCATTTTGCCGGCAGTTTTGCAATTTTTTTCGGATCAGCGGTTGCTTCCAGAAGTTTATCATTTTTTCCAATGGAAAATGCCGGGCAGAATTCCGGCTTTTCAGACGGCTGTGAAAGCGGAACCAAAGCGGACGGGAACACTATGGCAAGCCCCTCGGAAGTGCGCAGTGCAATGTCGCACTCTTCCGTAAGGATGACGGCAGCGGACAGAAAACTGCGGATCGGCTTGATTTTCCTCTTCGGTTTGCGCTCCATTTCGGACAGTTTCCACCGCGCAGCATCGCCCTTCTGGTTAAAGCAAAGCGCACAGGCATTCTCCGGCAAGTGATGGAGAATACGAAGCGTCAGAATGCGCTCGCCGCTCTGCATACCGAGAAACGCCGGAAAGTATTCACCGAGCATGGATGCCTTGGTCAGTTCCAGATCGTTGATCCTGCAGTCATACACACGCCCCTGACTGCTGACGCACCAGATGGTGTCGCGGTTATCAGCAACTTTGGAAAAGACAATTTCATCGCCGTCCTTCAGTTTCTGTTCATCGTTTGCCTTGAAAGACTGGGTGGTGATTTTCTTGATATATCCGCCGCGGGTAACAAAAATGCGGACCTCATAACTGTCTATCAGATCGTCATCACTCAGCACCCGAATCTCATCAGATGCGAGCAGTTGTGTCTTGCGGGGCTTGAGATATTTGCGCTTGATTTCGGCAAGCTGCCTGGCAATATAAGCCTTGATGCGTAAATCGTCCGCAAGCGTTGCGTCAAGGTCGGCAATCTCTTCCTCGAGTGCCGCAATTTCGGAAACACGACTGGCAATATATTCCCGGTTGAGGTGACGCAATTTGATTTCGGCAATATATTCCGCCTGCTTCTCTGTCAGGTTGAAGGCTTCCATCAGATTTGTAACTACCTGCTCTTCGCGTTCGGTATTCCGGATGATCCGGATCGCTGCATCAATGTCCAGCAGAATAGCACCCAGACCAAGCAGCAGATGAAGCCGGTCTTTTTTCTTATCCGCATCATACTGCAACTCACGCCGTACGCAACGCATCCGGAACGAAATCCATTCTTCAAGGATCTCCCGCACCCCCATCTGCCTGGGAGTGCCTTCCACCAGAATATTGAAATTACATCCGAAAGTGTCTTCCAGCGGGGTCAGCTGGAACAGTTTTTCCATCGTCAGATCCGGGTCAGCGTCCTTGCGCAGATCCAGTGTCAGTTTAAAACCGTTGAGGTCGATGGCATCCCGCAGATCGGTCACATCGCGCAACTTGCCGTCCTTGATCAGATCTACGATTTTTGTCATAATCGCTTCAATCGATGTGGAATAAGGAATCTGCAGGATGTCAATCGCGTTCTGTTCCGCGTCATAGGAATAGCGGGCACGCAGACGCACGCTGCCAACGCCTGTGCGGTACAACTGACGCATCTGCTCACGGTCATAAATCAGAAGTCCGCCGCCTGGAAAATCCGGTGCCTTGATCAGGTCCAGCAACCGGTCCTCGGAAAGATCCGGATCTTTCAGGAGCGCAATGGTGCCGTCACAGATTTCCCCGAGGTGAAACGGACAGATGGAGCATGCCATTCCAACAGCAATACCCAAATTGGGAGAAACGAGAATATTGGGGAAAGTTGTAGGCAGAAGCGTGGGTTCAACGGTCGTATTATCATAGTTGGGGACGAAATCAACGCACCCTTTTTCAATCCCCGAAAACAGTTCGTTGCAGATCGGATCCAGTTTGACCTCCGTATACCGGGAGGCGGCATAGGCCATATCACGGCTGTATTGTTTCCCGAAACTGCCTTTTGAATCGATGAACGGATGCAGAAGCGCCTCATGGCCGCGCGTGAGCCGGACCAGGGTCTCGTAAATGGCAGCGTCGCCGTGCGGATTCAGATGCATGGTCTGCCCCACAACATTGGCACTTTTGGTCCGCGGCCCCTGCAAAAGGCCCATCTTATACATGGTGTACAGGAGTTTGCGGTGAGAGGGCTTGAAGCCGTCAATATCCGGAATGGCACGGGAAATAATGACGCTCATCACATAGGGCATGTAGTTTTTCTCAATGGTTTCCGTGATGGGCTGGAGCGTGATTTCCGACTGGGGTGTCGGCAGACTGTTTTTTGCTTTTGCTCTGGGCATCCGCGATCCTTTCCTGCCGCTCAGCGGCATGATTACAAATAAACGGTATGTTACTCTGTCTGCAGGGCATATCGCAACTTTGCACTGCCCCATGCCGGGACGGCAGACTCAGAGTTGCACCACCTGGAAAGCGGCCGCACGGATCATCCTGTTATACAGTGCTAACCCGATTCCCGCATCCTCCGGGAGCGGCGCATAGATGCATTGCGCCCCCAGTTCGTCCGCACGCCGGAGCATGGCAAAAAGGACATGCGCCAGCTCTTCCTGGTACGCCTGAGCTCCTACGGAAAGGCAGACCGCACGGCATGACTGCCTCAGCTGTTGTATCTCCTCCTCATAGGCCAGGATCACAGTATGTTCGCCGTCATGCGCACGATAAAAACCGAGCCTTTGTTCCGGTGTGCCTTTGAGCAGAATCAGCGGCGCCTTCGGCGCATAGTGCCGGTACTTCATGCCGGGAGACAGCACAGTCTGTCCCGGTTTGAGCGGATGGCGTACCGCATCGGAAATCCGCACCTCATCTACCACCTCACGGAGCATCTCAGGAGTGACTGCGCCGGGTCGCAGCAGTGTAAGGGCACCGTCCGGTTCCTCCTTTACAATGGTGGACTCCAGACCGATTTCACAGTCACCGCCGTCAATGATGTATTCCACTCTGCTGCACAGATCCGCAATTACATGCGCCGCACAGGTGGGAGAGGGAGAACCGGAGAGATTGGCCGACGGAGCGGCAACCGGCACGCCGGCAGCACGGATCAGATGACGGGCAACCGGATGAATGGGACAGCGCACCGCTACAGTGGGAAGACCGGCTGTCACAGTCCGCGGCACCGATTCGCGCGCCTGCAGAACAACAGTCAGCGGCCCCGGCATAAACGCCCGGGCAAGCCGACGGAATACAGGAGTTACTACGGCGAATTGATCTGCCTCCTCCGGCTCCGCCACATGCAGGATTAATGGATTGTCAGAAGGTCGTCCCTTTGCATGATAAATTCGGGCAGAAGCAGTTTTGTCCAGTCCATTACCACCGAGTCCGTACACGGTCTCAGTCGGAAACACCACCAAAGCACCCGCCCGTAAAGCGGCGCCGGCTTCTTCAATGCGGTGATAAGTTTCCGCGTCGGGCATCTCGGCACGGATGATTTCGGTATTCAATTTCCGGCTTCTCCTTTCAGCAATTGTGCTGTGTGAGCGGTTGTCAGCGCATTGATCATCGGATCCATATCACCGTCCAGAAAATCTTCCAGGCTGTACAGAGTCAATCCGATACGATGATCGGTCACCCGGCCCTGCGGGAAATTATAAGTCCGGATCCGCTCACTACGGTCACCGGTTCCGACCTGATTTTTTCTGTCGGCGGCGATCCGGCGGTTTTGCTCGCCGCTTTTCATATCAAACAGCTTTGCGCGTAGCATTTTCATCGCGGTGTCACGGTTTTTGAACTGGCTGCGTTCCTGCTGACATTCAATAACAATACCGGTAGGCAGATGCGTCAGACGAACCGCCGACTCGGTCTTATTGATATGCTGACCGCCTGCCCCGCTACTCTTGCAGGACTCCATCCGGATATCGGCGGGATCAATATGAACTTCCACTTCTTCCGCTTCAGGCAGAACGGCGACTGAAACTGTGGAAGTCTGAATGCGTCCCTGCGATTCGGTCTGCGGAACGCGCTGAACCCGGTGCACCCCGCTTTCAAACTTGAAACGCGAGTAAGCCCCCTCACCCGCAATCAGAAAATCAATTTCACGGAATCCGCCAAGATCGGTTTCATTGGCGTCAACGCAAGTCAGTGTGAATCCGTGCGTCTGGGCATACATGGCGTACATGCGGTACAGATCGGCCGCAAAAAGCGCCGCCTCTTCTCCGCCGGCACAGGCACGGATTTCGACAATAACATTCCGCCCGTCCCGCGGATCGCGCGGCAGCATCAGAATCTGCAGCTCCTCTTTCAGACGCGCAGCCTCCTCCGTACCGGCGTCCAGCTCCTGGCGCGCCAAGTCGGAAACTTCGGGATCCTGCAGGAGACCTCTTGCTTCTTCCACGCGGCGCATGCAGGCACAATAGGCACGGTAGGCGTTGATTACCGGCTCCATGCGTTTGAGTTCTCGTGCAATACTGCTGTATTTTTCCGAATCAGAGAAAACGGCAGGATCGGCCAGCGATGCTTCCAGAGCGCTGTACCGATCCTCCGCTTCTTTGAGTTTCTCCGTTATCATCCGTCTATGAAAGCCCGGAAGGCTTCATAAGTGGAATAGAGATCCGCTTTGGAAACCACTTCATAAGGAGCATGCATGGAAATCACCGGTACGCCGAGGTCGACTGTATCGATGTTCAGCGAGGCGATGAACTTTGCCACCGTTCCACCTCCCCCGAGATCCACTTTGCCCAGTTCACTGGTCTGGAAAGCAACACCGTGATCACGGAACAGTTTGCTGACAAAACCGACAAACTCCGCATCCGCATCATTGCTGGAGGACTTCCCGCGGCTGCCGGTATACTTGGACATGGTGGTGCCGCAGGAAATGACCGCGCTGTTGCGTTTCTCGTATACATCGGCGAAATTGGGATCAAATGCGGCATTGACATCGGCCGAGAGGCATTTGGACGCGGCGCGCACCGCGGCCGGATTCTTCCCCATTGCACGGGCGATCTCATTGATCAGATCCAGGAACACCATGGACTGCATGCCGGTCGACCCGTCGCTGCCGATCTCTTCCTTGTCCGCCAGCACTGCCATCACGGTATGCGCGTCGGATACACTTTCAAGCAGGGCGGTCACGGCAGGATAAGCACAGACGCGGTCGTCATGTCCGTATGCACCGATAAACGCACGGTCAAAACCGACATCGCGCGCCTTGAACGCCGGCACAGCCGAAAGCTCCGCGCTGATGAAATCGTCTTCCACAATACCGTACAGATCGTGCAGAATTTTCAGGACACCCAGCTTGATAGCGTTGTCTCCCCCGTCCTTTACCGGAATGCCGCCTACCAGGATATTGAGTTTTTCACCCGGAATCGCGGCGGAAAGCGGCTTGGTATACTGCTCCTGAGAAAGATGCGGCAAAAGGTCGTTGATATAAAACACGGGATCCTCGTCGCGCTCACCGACGGTAATATCAACGGTACTGCCGTCCCGCAACACCACAACCCCGTGGAGAGCAAGCGGAAGCGCGGTCCACTGATATTTTTTGATGCCGCCGTAATAGTGAGTCTTGAAAAACGCCATTTCGGAATCTTCATACAGCGGAATCTGTTTGAGATCGATCCTGGGTGAATCGATATGCGCTGCAAGAATGCGCATACCGTGCTGCTGCAGGTCTTCGGTTCCGATGCGGAACAGATACAGATTCTTATTGCGGTTGTTGTAGTAGTACTTTCCGCCTGCTTTCAGCGGTTCGCCCAGGCGGTACTGGCTGTATCCGCGCTCCTTTGCCGCTTCGATTGCACAGCGGACCGATTCACGCTCGGTTTTCGCAAGATTGAGAAACGCCTTGTATCCTTCGGCATATGTGAAAATGGTTTTGCATTTTTCTTCATCTGCCACAGCATAAATATTTTCTTTTTTAGAAAAAAGCTGATCCTTAAGTTCCTGTACAGGATTTTTTTCTTCCATAAAAATTCTCCCTTACTCGTTCAATAACTGCATTGCAAGTGCTGAAACCTGCATGCCGGGCTGATCCTGCGGACCGTTCCGGATACAATAATCCGCACGACCGGCAAGCTCTTCGTCCGGCATCTGCGCATCCATACGCCTCTGCGCGGATTCGGAATCCAGTCCGTCGCGTGACATAATGCGACGCCGCCGCTCCTCAGCCGGACAAAGAACCGCAATAACCGCTTCGCACGCCCGGTCAAAGCCGGATTCATACAGAACGGGAGCGTCGATCAGAACCACCTTGGTTCCCGCCTGTCGCTGAGCCTGTAACCATTTTTCGGTTTCTTTCCATATATATTTGTGCGTAATCCGGTTGAGAAGCGCCAGTTTCTGCGCAGTTGCATTTTTATCGCCGAAAATAATGCCACGCAGAGCGGCACGGTCAAGACCGCCGTCTTTACCGACCACCGTTGCGCCGAAGCGTGCCGACAGTTCCGACACACACGGGGAGGGGCCGGCGGTCAGCGTCCGGTAAACGGCATCCGTGTCCAGAGTCGGGATTCCGTACTGCAGAAACAAATGACTGATATATCCTTTCCCGCTCCCGCTCCCACCACATAAACCGATGACTTTCATGCCACACACCCCTCACCCGCTCAGTGCAGTTTCCATCATACTCCTGCTGACGCTGCCGGTTTCCGCCAAAACGGTTGACATTCTGCTGTGAATATGATACAATAAATAATCGTCCGACTGATTCCGTCAGGCTTTTTTCATTGCGGACACGATTTCCGCGGTATCGTTTGCAATCACCAATTCTTCGTTGGTCGGGATCAGATAGATCTTCACCTTCGAATCGGGCGCGGAGAGACAAGTGGTGGTGATGGGACGCTTGACATTGTTATTCGCATCCTTGTCCAGTTTGATTCCCAGGAACTCCAGTCCGTCTGTTGCCATTTCGCGGACGATCGGCGTATTTTCACCGATACCGGCTGTGAAGACAATCGCGTCCAGGCCGCCCATTGCGGCTGCATAAGAACCGATGTACTTTTTGATCTCATAGCACAACAGACGCAGCGCCAGAGAGGAACGGCGGTCTCCTTTGTTCATCGCTTCGCAGATGTCCCGACAGTCAGACGAAATCCCCGACACACCCAGAAATCCGCATTTCTTGTTCAGGTACTCGTTCATCTGAGCGGGCGTATAGCCTTCCTTTTCCATGATGAACGGCACAATTGCAGGGTCGATCGATCCGCAGCGCGTTCCCATCGTGACACCGTCCAGGGGCGTGAAGCCCATGGAAGTATCAATGACGCGCCCCCCCTTGACGGCAGTGATGGAAGAGCCGTTTCCGAGATGGCAGGTAATGATTCTGGTCTCCTCTGCCGGCTTGTCCAGCAGTTTGATCATCTCGCCCGACACATACCGGTGAGAAGTACCGTGGAACCCGTAGCGGCGAACATGGTATTTTTCATACATATCGTAAGACACCGGATAGATATAGGCTTCTTCCGGCATGGTCTGATGGAAAGCGGTGTCGAACACCAGCACCTGCGGAACGCCCGGCATTGCCTCCAGGCATCCGTGAATCCCCATCAGATGAGGACCGGTATGCAGCGGAGCAAGATCGCGGCACAATTCCAGTTTGCTGATCACCTCATCGTCTACCAGTACCGATTTTGAAAAATAAGGACCTCCATGCACGATCCGGTGACCGACCGCCTCGATTTCCTTCATGCTGCTGACGCAGCCGTATACCGGATCGGTGAGCGTCTTCACCAGAATGGAAGTGGCCACACTGTGGTTGGGCATGGGCAGTTCCGCGACATACGCTTCTTTATCGGCGGATTTATGTACGATCTTTCCGTCGATTCCGATGCGCTCGCACACTCCTTTCGCCTTCACCAGATTTTTTTCGGTATCGAACAGCTGATATTTGAGCGAACTGCTGCCGGCATTTACGACAAGGACATTCATTTTTATTCCTCCAAAAAAGTTTTTTGACTGTCAGCACTATCTTTATAATTATAAATCATTTCTTTAAAAATATCAATATCCCGGGTGTCATTATTTTTCGGGTTTATTAAGTTTTTTACCATCTCTGTGCGGGAAAGGAGCGGATCTCTGTGCGCTGTATTGCGGTTATATCGGAATTCAATCCTTTTCATAACGGACACGGGCATCTCTTCGACGAGATCCGCCGCCGTACAGAAGACGAATGCGTGCTGTGCTGCGTCATGAGCGGCAACTTTACACAACGCGGAGACTGCGCACTGTTCGCAAAATCTGAGCGTGCAGCGATGGCCGCTGATGAAGGTGCGGATCTTGTGGTGGAGCTGCCTTTTCCATGGAGCATGGCTTCGGCAGAATTTTTTGCCAGGGCGGGCGTTGCAATTGCGGCCGCAATGGGAGCTGATACGCTTGCTTTCGGTGCTGAAACACCCGATGACACGCTTTTTGACCGGATCGGAAAAATTCTTGCCGATGATGCCTTCACTCTGAAACTGACCGGCCTTCTCCGTGCGCCGAAGTCGCGCGGCATCCCCTATGCAATTCTTCGCCAACAACTTCTGATGCAGCTTCTGCCTGATATTACATCCGATTTTTTTCGTTCTCCGAACAATATCCTGGGATTGGAATACAGCAGAGCCATTCATAGTCGCAAGGATCCCATCGCATTGATGTCCATTCCCCGGGCGGGTGGGTCGTATCACGGGCCCCTCACCCAACATGCGTACTTTGCCGGAGCGTCTGCCATTCGGGCACAACTTGCTGAAGGTGACTTTGACCGGGTACGCCCTTATCTGCCGCGCGATACATTTGACCGCGTGGTATCCCTGATGCAAAGCGGACAGTACTCCCGCGGACCGGAGGTGCTCTGGCCGCTGCTTGCTCACCGTCTGCTGACCGGATCCGAAACCGGCATTGCGGAAAACGGAGGCGGCTTGTCTTACCGTCTCCGTACCACCGCTGCGCAAGCAGACAGTTATTCAACCTTGCTTTCCCTGTGCGCCACCAAACAATATACCCATGCCCACATCCGACGTGCCGTCCTGTTCCGTACATTCGGCATTACCTCCTCCGACTTACGCGAACCGGTCGCATACACCCAGGTGCTGGCATGTTCCCCGCGCGGCAGGCGCAGACTGAAAGAATTGAAACGGAATTCCGCGTTGACGGTTCTGACCCGTCCGGGCGCCACCCGTGCCCTGCCGGAACAGGCGCGCCGTCAGGCGGAACGCACACTGTTTTCTGACGGGTTCTGGGGACTGACTCTCTGCACGCCCCGCCCCCCCGCACAGGCGTATTATGACGCGCCGTATCGAACAGAATAACATCCGGGTGCTTTATGTCTTTTGACGAAATCTGCGATGAAAAGCTGCGCTTCTATTTTTGTCGATTGAATTGACAGGGGCGGACAAGCGGTGTATGATTTCTCCAAGACATGCGACCGTTTCAAAATTTTTAAGAAAGGAGCAGAACAATGTTACAGGCCGAAAACATCAAAGGCGAGTACTTGTCCTACCGCGGTTATCCCCTGGTGCGCAAGGACAACGAACTGTACCTCGGTGATCTCTCGCACGGATTTTACATCTACATGCTGATCATGAACGAGAAGCACGACGAAAAACTTAATTCAGACCTTCCCGCAATGATCATGGTGCAGCTGATCCGTACCGGATCGGAATCGACCCCGGAAAGGCAGACCGTTGCCCAAAGTCTTGCCGATGCACTTGAAACCGGAATCGCATGGCTGGAAAGAACCTGCTGAACGATTCAGTTTCAATTGTAAAACGGAGGTAACACAAGCATGAAAACAACCAAAAACCGCGGAGCGTTTAAAATTGCCGCGATTGCAGCTTTTGTTCTTGCAATCCTGATGACAATCAGTTTCGCCGGTTGTGAAATGGCAACTCTGGTGGGCGGTCCGAAAGGCGACGGCACTTCGACGACGCTCCCCACCAAACCCGATCCGGACGGATCGACCACTGCTCCTTCTACCGAAGACAACCAGCCGGTGGTACTTTATTATAACCCCTTGACAGGTCTCGGTACGGATGAAGCGAATTCCCTGCTGAGGCCTGTTGCCGTTACGCTGGGAAATACTCCGTATTCCCTTCCGCAATTCGGTCTTTCCGACGCGGACATCCTGATTGAAGCACCCATCGAGGGGGGTGTTACGCGTCTGACGCTGCTCACAACCGATTACAACACCATCCGCAAGATCGGTTCTGTCCGGGCGACCCGTTCCTACATAGCCGACCTGTGTGATGCTCTGGGAGCAATTCAGTTTTATGCCGGCACCAGCGATACCGGAGCCAGTGTACGGTTCCCGGATTATGACACCTTTGACTATGTGCTGGACAACCTTACCGAGACCTTCTACAAGGACACGACCCGGACAGATCCTCATGATCTGATGACCGACGGCATGCTGATCTCCATGGCAATCTCGCGGGCAGGCATCGAGAAGAATTTCACCGAGGAATTCCGAGCGCCCTTCCGCTTTACTGCTCCGGAGACAAATGTTTCACTGCCCACGGTCACGAACAATGTCAAAATCGGCTATTCCGCAACACAGAGCGTACAGTTCTGCTACAATACCGAAACCGGCATGTATGCAAGATACCTGGCAGGAGAGCCTCAGATTGACGGCAATAACCAGCAACAGGCCCAGTTCCGCAATCTGTTCGTGCTGTACACCAGCACGACCACCTATGAGTCGGCAAATGGAAGCGAGCTTGACCTGAACCTTACCGATGGCGGCAGCGGTCTTTACATCTCCAACGGCCAGAGCGCGGAAATTACCTGGACTTACAGCAACGGTTCCCTGATGATGCTTGACCAGAACGGCAATCAGCTCGAAGTCAACCGCGGCACCTCCTATATCGGACTGGTACCGGTGGGTTCCCGTGCCGATGTAAGCCTGAGCAAATAAGGCATTGCCGGGCGCCTGATCACAACATATTCACGGACGATTCTTTTACATTATATTTTTGAAGTTTTTTTCAAAATCTGTTGACAAAGCACTCCGCAGTATGGTAAAATATTTTTACCTCTGACGGGGTGCTTTTTTGTTGCGCTTTTTTCTGGGACAGAAGCGTATGCTCCGCGATGAGGGAGGTATATGGGGAAATCCCCAAATTCTATTCAGGAGGTGCCGATATGAGAGTCAAGATTACACTTGCCTGCTCCGAATGCAAGCAGCGGAATTACGACACAAAGAAAAACAAGAAGAACGATCCGGACAGACTTGAAATGAACAAGTACTGCCGTTTCTGCCGCAAACACACGCTGCACAAAGAAACCAAATAAGGCTTTGGAGGGATCTGAAGAATGGCAGATGAAAAAGATCTGATGCAGACGCCCGAGGACGAGGCGCCGAAGGCTGAATCCCCCGCGCGTAAGGAAAAAGAACAGTCTCAGAACACCAAACCCGGCAAGCTGAAATCATTCGGGAACTTCTTTGTCCGCATGGGCAGACGCATCAAGAAGTTCTGCTCCGATTTCGTGAACGAGAAGAATCGCGTCACCTGGATGTCGGGCAAAGACGTGCGCAAGAGTACGATCCTGGTCTGCGTGATGGTAGTCGCAGCAGGAATCGTCATCGGTGTTGTCGACACGGTATTCTACGAAATCATCAGCGGTATCGCCGGTCTGATCGGTTGATGAATCGTCATGAGTGATTTCAATGAAATGAACCTCGGTCCCAGGTGGTATGTCGCACACACCTATTCCGGATACGAAAACAAGGTCAAAACCAATCTTGAGAAGATCGTTGAAAACCGCGGACTGGGTCACCTGATCTACGATGTGCGCATCCCGGTTTCGATCGTGGTAGAGACAGACGACAAGGGCAACATCAAGGAGCGGGAGGAAAAACTGTTCCCCTGCTATGTGCTGGTGAAGATGACCATGACAGACGAAAGCTGGCATGTAGTCAGAAACATTACCGGTGTGACCGGTTTTGTAGGCCCCGGATCCAAGCCGGTTCCGCTCACCGACGCCGAACTTGAGATGTTCAATGTGGAGACGCATACGAGCGAGTTTTCCTTTACAGTGGGAGACCGCGTCGATGTGGTATCCGGTATGTTCCAGGGGTACAGCGGTGTACTCCAGAATATCAGCGATGATAAGAAGCAGGTTACCGTGCTTGCTTCGGTTCAGAACAGAGACATCCCGATCATTGTGGAAACGAAGGATGTCCGCCCCGCCGAATAAGGTTTACCCGACTCGATTCGGCATGCTTGTGCCAAGCAAAACCGTGGGAGGGAAAATAATTCATATTCCGTTTTCCCGTATCAACCACATGTGGAGGTGTATTCATCATGGCAAAGAAAATCATGGGTTATATCAAACTGCAGTTGCCTGCCGGAAAAGCGACCCCTCAGCCGCCTGTCGGTCCTGCTCTGGGTCAGTACGGTGTGGCAATTCCCGTATTCACGAAAGAGTTCAACGAGCGTACCAAGAACGATATCGGTCTGATCATCCCTGTTGTGATCACCGTGTACGCTGACCGTTCCTTCACCTTTATCACCAAGACGCCGCCCGCTCCCGTTCTGATCAAGAAGGCCTGCGGCATCGAAACCGCGTCTGCAACTCCCAACAAGACCAAAGTGGCGAGCCTGACCAAAGAACAGGTCAGAAAGATCGCCGAGCAGAAGATGCCCGATCTGAACGCAGCTTCGATTGAGGCTGCCATGAGCATGATCGCCGGAACTGCCCGCAGCATGGGCGTTACCGTGGAAGACTGATGGGAGGGACTGAAAGATGAAGCAAGGAAAGAAATATACTGCAAGTGTCGCTCTGATTGACAAGAGCAAACTGTACGATCCTGCCGAGGCGCTGGATCTGGTCTGTCAGACTGCAAAGGCAAAATTTGATGAAACCGTGGAAGTGCATGTGCGTCTGGGTGTTGACTCCCGTCATGCCGACCAGCAGGTCCGCGGCGCCATCGTCCTCCCTCACGGAACCGGTAAATCGGTTCGCACGCTGGTCTTCACCAAAGGTGATGCAAAGGCTGAAGCTGCACGGGCAGCAGGAGCTGACTATGTCGCTGCTGATGCCGACGCAACCGAATATGTCACCAAGATCATGGGCGGCTGGTTTGACTTTGATGTTGTGATTGCTTCCCCCGATATGATGGGCGTTATCGGCCGTCTCGGTAAGGTACTCGGTCCGAAGGGCCTGATGCCGAACCCGAAGTCCGGAACGGTTACCCCCGATGTGGCCAAGGCAGTCACCGAAGCGAAAGCCGGTAAGATCGAATACCGTCTGGACAAGACCAACATCATTCACTGCCCCATCGGAAAAGCTTCCTTCGGCACCGAAAAGCTGACCGAAAACTTCACTACCCTGCTCAACGCGGTGATCCGTGCGAAACCCGCTGCAGCCAAGGGTCAGTATATCAAGAGCTGCGTCGTGGCATCCACGATGGGCCCCGGCATCAAGATCAACTACGCAAAGCTGGGCTGATTCCCGACACGATACCCTGTCAGAGGTGTTGCCTGCCCGCTGCGCCGAGTTTTCCGCCGCGGCAATCACCCAAAAAAGAGCCATTACAGTCAAGCACTGTAATGGCTCTTTTTTTAGTCATTTATAATGAACCGGTGTCCTGTGGTTCAGAAAAAGTTGAGGACAAACAGACAAAGAAATCATCTATCCTGCATCCCAATATCTGAGCAAGATGCGGCAGAAAGATGATATCGGGATAACAGATGTTTTGTTCCCACTTGCATACGGCCTGTGCCGAAACACCAATTAATTTCCCGAATCTGCCTTGGGATAACTTGTTTTTCATTCGATACTCTTTTATTTTTTCTGAAATGGTGATATGGCAGAAACACATGGTCATTCCGGATCACTGCCTTTCTCCATGCGGATCTTTCTCATACGATGGATCAATGCCAGAAACTCCTGTCGCCGCGGCAGATCAAGAAACCGCCGACAGGTTGTAAAAAAAGCGGAATAAAGAAAATCTACTCCCTTCCGATTGATCTGCTCATACAGATCATTGAGTTTGTCCCGGATATTGATCTTTTTTTCATTGTTGGATACCTCCAGATAACGCAACATAAATCCCAGCGCATCAAGCTGACGCTCCGATACAATGTCATGAAGTCCGCGTACATCAATTTTCTCATCCCCGATGATGATAAATCCCATATCCGAAACACACAGTTTTTCCGTACCGCTCCCATCGGGATAGGATGAAAAATGGTCTGAATAAAGTATCCTGTGCTGCTTCCAGTTTCCCAAGGACGGTAATTGCGCTCTGACACCGTGAGCAGAGCAGAGCGCTTTTGACCGGGCGGTGACATCATGTATCTGATAGTCCTGCATCATATAAACCCTGTCTGCAACGGACAGATACTCTCCGCTACCCCCGATGACAAGAATGGTTGATACCCCTTGAGAAGCGTACAGTTCATTTACACGGTCTGTAAAGGGGGTAATCGGCTCTTTTTCAATCAGCTCCTTCATCATCCGGTCACGGATCATAAAGTTGGTGGCGCTTCGGTCTTCATCAATCAGCAGCAGTTTTGCATCCGAATCAATTGCTTCCATAATATTCGCCGCCTGTGAAGTAGAGCCGGATGCATGTCCGGTTGAAAAGTCACGCGTATCCCCACCCGGCAACCATTTGATAAAGGGTGAAATATTGACATGCATGACGCTTCGCCCGTCTTCTGCAGAAACAGTCACGGCGCTTTCATCGGTAATACAGAGTTCACGCCCGTCTCCGTATACATGATCGTAAATACCCGCCGAAATAGCATCCAGCAAGGTAGATTTTCCGGAATATCCGCCCCCGGTAATCACGGTTACTCCTTTCCGGATTGCCATGCCCCGTATACCGAAAATTTCTGTTTCGTCTTCGGGAGTTGAACGGAAGGGGATCGCGCCCGGCATGGGAAGATCTGACCCCTTGGCGCGTGGAAGAATACTGCCATTGGCAATGAAAACACAGTAATCGCTCTCCTTCAGCCAGGCACGGATAGAAGCCTGTCTGCGGGCCAGTTCGGCTGCATTCTTTAATCCTGTCAGATCAAAATTCAGAATAAAACGGTCAACCGCATCCGGAAGACTGCGGCACAGCATGTCAAGTGCTTTCCGAAGCCTCTTTTGCGGAAGTTGTACCTGTATACGGATGCAGAGGCACATCAACGGAGGACGGGAGATCCCGTCATTCAGTAAATATACAGTCGAACCTGAACCGTACATATAATCCTTTTGCTGACAATACGCAAAGTATGCCGCGTTTCTTATTATTACCTCGCCTCCGGGAGAACAGAGGTAAAATCTGCCGTTTTCGTGATCGGGCCGGCTACGATTATACAGTCCGTCATTCAATTCGTCAATGTATCTTCTGAATGCGCGCAGGCAGAAATCGGCCTCCGCGCATTCACAGGACGGATCCGGAATATCGATTCCCAGTGTTGTACACGGAATACTGATGACAACAGTGGGTCTGTCCTGCGCCAGTTTATTTGTGACCGATATTTCAAACCCAACATCCCCCATATAA
>CASFDI010000061.1 GCA_949293405.1 uncultured bacterium
CCCGTACATTAAAGTGCATGTTCTTCCTCCGTTCTCAGCAGAATGCCGTATTTCAGACCGCGGATTTCCACGGCAATATCGGTGCAGGTGACCTGCGCAGTCTCTCCCTCGCACAGGATCAGCCGGTCCGGCCGGCACCGCGCCGGTCGGGGAAAAAGCGGAAGCGCAATTGACTCTGTGCGGCGGGGCAGGTCTGCTCCATACCGTCACGGTCATAGGCGAAGGAAACCGGTACGTATACAAAGGGTTCATAGGATTTGATTGTTCCGTCAGGCTCCGTCACTGTGATTACGCGGGAATCGGGACAGAGCCGTTCTACACATTCATATAAACCGTATTGTTGCATATCGTCTCTCCTTCTGTCGGTTGAGTGTATTATATAGGACGCCGGGAAAAAGGTCAAGTATTTCATATGGTGAAACGGTTGACACCGAAACGCCCGCATGTTACAATACGGATAGAGGAAAAGAAAAGGAAAGGAAGGGCGGGGGGCAGATGGTGATCAGAGCAGTACAGAAGGCCATGCGGATTCTGCAGGTGCTTTCAGACGCATCCGGACCGCTGTCGCTGCAGCAGATTGCACAGACGGTGGGAGAACCGAAATCCACCTGCGCGCATCTGCTCCGGACACTGCTGGCGGACGGGTATGCGGAACAGACCCGCCGCGGCGGGGGATATGCACTCGGGCCGGCAGTGTACTGTCTGACCAGACACGGCAAGTATAATGGAGAACTGGTGGCGCTGTGCCGGCCGGTCATGCGGTATCTGTACCGTAAAACCGGTATGACTGTGGTACTCAGCATTCTGCAGAATGACTGCAAGTACATCATCGATCATTATGATCCGGATGTACGGTATTTCCCGGAAGTGTTTGATATCCGCACCGATGATCTGTACCGGACCGCCACCGGCCGGCTGCTGCTGGCCAATCAGGACGAGCAGACCGTCCGCGCCGTATATGACCGGCACGGCGCCCCCGCTCCCGATCACTGGCCCGGGGTTACTTCGTACGAGAGCCTGCTTGCAGCTCTTGCACAGATTGATCCGCGGGGGGTTCTGATCATTTACAGTCATTATAACGACTCCATGAGCTATGCGGCTCCGGTGCGTCGCGACGGAAACTGCCTTGCAACGCTGGGCGTCGCTCTGCCGTGTACCTGCGCGGAATATGAAGAGCGGCGGCGTACCGATGCTACAACACCCGCCCTGCTGCGCCGCGCCGTACACGAAATTGAGCGGCGCATGAAATTTTCGGAAGAATAGGACAGAGAAGAGCAGAACGGCACAAGCAGAAAAGTGGGCTCGGCCCTCTGAAAACACCCCCTGCGCCGGCAGGGGAGAAGGAGTAAAAGATGAAAAGAATATCGATTCCGGGAACCGATCTGACCCTGTTTCCGCTGGGGCTGGGAACCGCTCAGGCGGGGCTTGCCTGGAGCGGTGCGGAGGCGGACGCGCTGTACGATGCGTTCCTTGATGCGGGCGGAAATCTGATTGATACCGCACATGTGTATTCCGACTGGGTACCGGGAGAGCGCGCCAGAAGTGAACGCGTCCTGGGAGAATGGCTCTCCCGAAGCGGAAAGCGCAATCGGGTTCTGATCATGACCAAAGGGGGACATCCGGAGGCTGCGGGGCCTCATGCAGACATGCATATCAGCCGCATGTCCCGGGCGGATATGACCGCCGACCTGGAAGGGTCCCTGCGTCAGTTGGGGACCGACTGCATCGACATTTACTTTTATCACCGCGACGATGTCCGTCAGCCGGTCACCGATCTGATCGAGGTGATGGAGGACTTCCGCCGGGCAGGGAAGATCCGGTATTATGCCTGCTCCAACTGGTCCACACTGCGTATGCGGCAGGCAGAGGAGTATTGCCGGAGCAGGGGATACCGGGGGTTTGTTGCCAATCAGTCCCTGTTCAATCTGGGATACCGCTTCATGCGGCCGCTTTCCGATGACACGCTGGGGTATGCCGATGCCGCCATGCAGCAGTTTCACCGCACGCATCCGGAGTGTCTGCTGATGCCTTATTCGGGCATCTGCAACGGGTTTTTCCACGACTTTCTGCAGGAAGGGGAGGCGGCGGTGTCCGGTTCGCCTTACTGCACGGTGCAGAATCTGCGTCTGGCAGGACGGGTGGCCCGGCTGTGCCGGCAGTATCACGCTACGGTCACGCAGGTGGTTTTGGGCTTTTTCACCTGCCGGGAGTTCCCCTGCGCGCCGCTCTACGCGCCGCGCAATCCTGACGGCATCCGCGAGGCGATGGCAACCTTTGACATCCCTTTTTCCGCCGCGGACTATGAGCTTTAGCAGACCGGAACAGAAGCGGAGCCATTCCGACCGCTTCTGAAACGGACACGCGTGGACAGGTGCTCCGTGGGCCTGTGTTCCGGTGCAGGCCGAAAAACAAACACAGCGGGTACACGATCGCGTACCCGCTGTGTTTGTTTCTGTTGCATGTTTGACAGGCAGAAAACAGGGAGCTTATGTATGTTTTGACCCCTTGTCTGTAACCATTCCGCCACCGGATACCGTTGCCGTATAATGGCACTACGCGGCCCATCATCAGGATAAGCGCTGATAAGCCACGCCCCCCCTGAAGGGACCTGTTGTGTCTTTTCTGCCTTACGCCGGGGAGAGCACCGGGATTCCGGACATGCCGGGGGGATACCGGCGATGGGGCAGGGGGTCAGTCCGGAATGATCCGGTATTCCATGTTCCGTGCCCTGAACCAGCAGTAACTGCTGTCGATATCCTCCACGGTAGCCTTACTGTCATCGATCAGGTATATGAATCCGTCCTGCTGAAGGAGCGTGCTGCCCATCCAATAGGGGTCGTACCGGGCGGGATCGCGTGAGGAAGCATCCCAGGATACTTCTCCGGAGAAGCGGAGCAGAATCCGGCATCCCCATACCCCATCGAACAGAACCTCCAGAGAGTCCCGGCCGGGTGTGATCCTTGCAATATGCGCATCATGAAAATCGCGGGAAGTCCACTGCAGGTTGCGCAGATCCTCAGCGGTCCGGACTTTGTGTACTTCTTCATAGTGATAAGAACGGTCCAGCTCCACGCAGGTCCGGGTAAGTTCCGGCGGAACCGTATCGGCGGCGATCATGGCAGGCAGATCCTCCACCGGCAGAAATCCGGCAGCCTGGTTGTCTCCCGATCCGTTTTTCCAGCCGCTTGTATCTGCGTCGGTGATCAGCACCATCGGAATCAGATATCTGGTATTCTGCTGCATGCTGTTCTGCATGATCAGTTTGTTTTTTTCACTGTTCAGCACGACCCAGTAGGTGCCGTCAAACGGGTCGTCAGAAATCCGATAGTACCCGAAAACCGCGCAAGTGTAATAAGCGCCGTTCCCCTGACGGATGATGGCATACATCCGGATCACCTCCTGCATGAATCGGCGGGGAAAGCGGGGAAAGGCGAACAGATCCCGCCCGACCCGAAACCGCAAACCCGATTGCGCCTTGTGCTTATATTATAAGGCCAGGTTCACCCTTTGTCAAGGGATGCCTGGGTCGTGTTCCGGGCGATCACTCCGGACCGGCGGGATGTAATTCTGCCCGGGCTTGAAAAACCGAGCCGAACAGGCAGCACAAAGCAAATATGCAGGCATTGGTTTTTCACGAAATCGGGCACAGATGTCATCAGACATATGGGGGGTCTATCCGGATGCGGAATCGGAAGTCCCCTTTTTATGACTTACAGGGCTATTATATCAGAAAATGGCACGGGACAGTACTTTTGACGGCTTCCGAATACAGACGGATGTCCAGAACAGCAGCAAGATTTTCCGGTCCCTGCTGCCGCTGCTTTATAATGCTTTTATCCTGTTTTCTATTTCTTTAATGATATCTACAAAAACCCTGTCACTTTGCCCTGTCGGATCAGGCAGTCCCCAATGATCATCAAACTCTCTTCCGATATACGGACAGCCAACATCACACCCCATTGAAATGGCAATATCGGGCGGGGGTATTTTATCAATGGTCTTGCTGTATTGGCTCTGTTCCATATCGATCCCGTAAAGCTGTTTCATCAGTCGCACAGCGTCCGGATTGATTTGTGGCTTTGTCTGCGTTCCGGCAGAATAGAAGTCAAACCGATCTCCCGCAAAATGTTTGCCCAGGGCTTCTGCAATCTGACTGCGGCAGGAATTGTGAACGCAGATAAAAGCTATTTTTTTCTTCTCCATCATTATAAATTAGAAAATTAGAAGCCCGTTTTGTGCAGCAGAGCAACGACTTCGGATGCTTTCAGAACTTTTCCCCAAGAGACGACTTTTTCATTGATAACCAGGGCAGGCATACTCATAACGCCGTACTTCATTACTTCCTGCATATCGGTAACATATGTCACCTCTACGGAAAGTCCCAGATCTTTGACTGCTTGCTTCACATTTTCGTATAGCGCGTGGCAAGATTTACACCCGGAACCCAGAACTTTTATACAGCAGATGTCACCCTCGCATATCTCGGGGCAGCATTCGGCTTTTGTGTCTTCTGTATCATTTGCCGAGCAGCCACAACCACAAGCCGCAACTTCTTTTTTCTTTCCAAAACCAAACAATGCCATAATAACAACCTCCTGAAATTAAACAATTAAATATTGTATTGCGTTGAAGAAATAGCCTACAACGATAATACCAACCGTACATAACGCAATGAAAATGCCGAGCAATTTAGGTTTGACTGCCTTGCGGAGCATAATCATTGACGGCAGAGAAAGAGTTGTCACCCCCATCATAAATGAGAGAACAACACCAAGCAGGGCGCCTTTCGCAAGCAGGGCTTCCGCAATCGGAATGGTTCCGAAGATATCTGCATACATCGGAATTCCTGCCAGCGTAGCAAGGATTACACCGAACGGATTGCCGTCTCCCAACACTTTTACAACGAAATCTTCGGGAATAATAACCGCACCGATGCCTACACCGATCAGAACATAAGGCGCAACCTTTTTGGCGGTTGAAACAACCTGTTCCCAGGCATATTTCAAACGGTCTTTGAAATGCAGCTCTTCTTGCGGAACATCAATAGATTTCCCGCTTCTGATATATTCTTCCACCTGATTCTCAAGGTGCAGTTTTTCTATCACTGTTCCGCCGGCAACAGCAATAACCAAGCCGAGAATAACATAGAGAAGAGCAACTTTCCAACCGAAAATGCTCATCAGCAGAACCAGACTGCCAAGATCGACCATCGGAGAGGAAATCAAAAAGGAAAATGTAACGCCAAGCGGCAGTCCTGCACTTGTAAATCCGATAAACAGCGGAATGGAGGAACAGGAACAAAAAGGTGTCACCGTACCCAGCAGTGCAGCAAGGATATTCGCCCCGATACCGTGAAATTTACCAAGTATTTTTTTGGTTCTTTCTGGTGGGAAAAAACTTTGAATATATGAGATGATCAGAATCAACACACCCAGCAAGACCATAATTTTTATGGTATCGTAGATGAAAAACTGAACGCTTGCACCGATTTTGCCGGCGGTATCCAGGCCACAAGCATTCAGAATGGTTGCAATGAGCTGATTGAGCCACCTCATGCCCAGGACTTCATTCTGAAAAAAGTCCCATGCGGTTTTTATTGCCTCCATAGAAAACCCTTTTCATATCGTTATATTGAAATATATCTATCTGTTTTCCGGAACATAAGCCGTGCAGAAAAGCAATACATCCATTGCCTTACTTTTCACAGCACGGCTTGTTTTCGCTTTCAATAGCAGGGGTTGAGAGCTGTTGCAGACATTCTTTGGCCAGGTCCACGCCTTTTTTTGAAATGGAGTAATGCATCCATTTCCCCTCTTTGCGTCCGACAACGATCCCGGCGTTGCATAGTATTTTCATATGATGGGAAAGCGTGGGCTGTGTGACATTGATTTCTTCCAATAGCTTGCAGGCGCATTTTTCGCCGGAACGCAGCAACTTTATAATTTTAATGCGGTTTTCATCGCAGAATGCTTTGAAAATAACCGCAATCCTTTTTTCGTCCATCTGCCGGGCTCTCCTCACTTAGACAATTGTCTAT
>CASFDI010000062.1 GCA_949293405.1 uncultured bacterium
TGAAAGATTTCCGCTTCGCCTATTTTGACGCCGTACAAGATGCCTTGATTGCCGGGTATGAACAGAATCAGGACTTCTTTGCGCTTCTGCTTGATAACGACGAAAAGAAGCGGGAACTGATGCAAGTTTTCTTAGAGGATATTTATAAGAAACTTAGAGAGTCATAAAAGAAGATACAGTACATATAGGAAAGCTCGAAAGGATAGACGATAAAAGAGTACAGGAAGTGAAGATTATCTGTAAGTTGGTAGGCGCGGTAAACATACCGCAATAACAAAAAAATATTCTTAGGGAGAATAAAGATCCCCAAGGATAATTAACACAAACGAAGCGGCATTGTCCACATCTTTTGAAAACATGCCGTAACGGTTTACCGTTTTGTATAAGTATGACATTCAGCACAAACGGACCTGTTCCCGAACTTTCCGGCACAACAGTAAAGCAGAAAGAACCACAGAAACAATCAGCCGAGGTTTTCCTTACCGCCGGAGAAACGGATGTGAACAACATCCGGTGCGTGATTTACCTGGACCGGGTTTACACCGGCGGTTGGACGGTGGATGCCGGGGAACTGACAGCACAGTTGCCTGACTGTTGATGTTCATCCGGACCTGATCGCCTGACCACCGGTCATCACGGGCGGCAGGCAATCGCATTCCGCTTTTTCTGTTCGGGTGGCCAACTGTTATGGCTCCCTTATCCGGTCTGACCAAAACAGTCCTGCCGTCCGCATTTGCGGACGGCAGGACTGTTTTCTTACTGATCCCCCGGTCATTCGAGGGAAAATGTCACGGTCACCTCGGCTCCGGTCAGTGCTTCTTTCAGCCCGGCGGGCGTTTCAATCCTGGCGAGTCTGGTAAGGCTCCAGGTGTTTGTATCATAATAAATGGAGATCTGTTTGCCCTGATACAGAATGATATCTCCCGGCTGTGTCCGGATGGTTTCATCATTGCGGGAAAGGGATTGCGGGAGTGTGCCCACCTTTTCAAATCCGCCGTAATCCCGCATGGTAATCGTGAGAGGCCCTTGCGTGAGCAAAGAACACAGGTCCTGTGCAGAACTGTTGTTTTCCAGTTCTGCGTAAAAGACCCGGTCTCCCACTGTAATTTTCAGGCGCTGGTTTTTCATTTCTGTTCCGGTGCTTTGGTCCTGCGGTTGCTTCTCTTCCGTGCTGTTCACGTCGGAGGGGGCCGTATGGTTGCCGGCTGCAGAACATCCGGTCAAAAAGAGAAGCATGAATAGCATCAGTAAGAACGGGCGTATCTGTTTCATTGGTCGCCTCCGTCCTGTGCGGGCATATATTTGCACAGAAATTGCGTCATCCGGTCGAAGGGAATGATGTCGGTCCGGTCGTAAAGGTCGGTATGAACAGCCCCCGGAATCAGAAGCAATTCCTTGTTGTCCCCGTGGAGAGCTTTGAATACATCTTTGCTGAAATAGCAGGAATGCGCCTGTTCTCCGTGGATCAGCAGCACCGCGCTGCGGATCTCTCCACTGTAGTGCAGCAGGGGCATATTGAGAAAAGAAAGTGCGGAGGTAACATTCCAACCATGGTTGGAATTGAGAGAGCGCGGATGGTATCCGCGTTTTGTTTTATAGTAATCGTAATATGCTTTTACAAAATCGGGGGCATCACCGGGCAACGGATCCACAACACCGCCCGCACGCGCATAGGTTCCGCTGCAGAAATCGGCGGTGCGTTGGGCGCTCAGTGCTTTCCTCTTTTCATATCTGGACGATTCGCTGTCTTCGGCATCAAAATATCCGTTGGCAGTGACGCGGGACATGTCGTACATGGTAGAAGCGATGGTTGCTTTGATCCGGGTATCTACTGCCGCCGCATTCAGGGCCATACCCCCCCATCCGCAGATGCCGATGACTCCGATGCGTTCCGGATCCGCTTGTTTGTGAGCTGAGAGGAAATCGACGGCGGCTTCCATATCTTCCGTGTTGATGTCCGGGGAAGCCACATTTCGCGGGAATCCTCCGCTTTCTCCCGTAAAGGAAGGATCAAATGCAACCGTGAGGAATCCCCGTTCTGCCATGGCCTGCGCATATAATCCGGAGGCCTGCTCTTTTACCGCGCCGAACGGGCCGCATACTGCCAGGGCAGGGAGCCTTCCCTCTGCATCGCGCGGAATGTAGACATCGGCAGTCAGGGGGATGCCGTAACGGTTGTGAAAGGTGGTTTTGCTGTGTTTTACACGGTCGCTTGCAGGAAAAGTTTTATCCCATTCCGTGGTGGTGCTGGTATTCATATGCATTTCTCCTTTATTCTGTTATTTGCAGGACAGATATTTCATTTTGCGTGGCTCCTTTGGATATCGCGCTCGCTTTTCCGCGCAGACTGCAGAAATGGTCCGTGACGGATTGCTTCAGAAACGCTCCTCCGCAGGGATGCCTGCGGTGCCATCACGCCGGGCAGGTTATACCGGGGCGGGCGTTTCGTCAACAGATCCGATCACAGTGGCAGGGACCCCACCTACCACAGTCTTTGCGGCAACATTCTTGGTCACAACTGCGCCCGCGGCAACAATCGCGCCGTCCCCGATGCTCACGCCCGGCAGGATCGTGGCACTGGCGCCGATCCAGACATCTTGTCCGATATGAATGGGGGCAGGCAACAGGTTTTTCCGTTGCTCGGGGGAGCGGGCATGGTTCAGCGTGGCAAGCACGACATGATGTCCGATCAGGGTACCGTCTCCGATGGTGATTCCTCCCTGATCCTGAAATTTACAACCCATATTGATGAAGACATGCTTGCCCACGGTGATATTTTTCCCGCAGTCGGTGTAAAAGGGCGGAAACAGGGAAAAGGTTTCGTCTACCGGTTTTCCGATCAGTTCGGAAAATATGGCACGCACTTCTTCCGGTTCATGGTAGCATCCGTTCAGCCGGGCGGTAAGCCGCAGAGCCTGTTGACTGATGCGGTGCATATAACGGTGTACCTCGCTGTCTGCCGTGACCGGTTCACCGCTGTTCATATGTCTGAGAAATTCGCAGAGATCCATAGATACTCCTTTCATGAACAGTGTACCACCAAAGAGCAAAAATAGCAAATACTTATATCGGATACCTTTCCATGCTTTACAACTATGGGAAACGGTGCTATACTAGCTATACTATCAGTACAGAGGACAAAATGGGGGACCGTTATGGAGCTGAGAGTATTACAGTATTTTCTCGCCGTTTCAAGGGAACAGAGCATTTCCGGTGCCGCGCGGGTGCTGCATCTGACGCAGCCCACGCTTTCCAGGCAACTGAAGGAGCTGGAACAGGAGCTGAATAAACAGTTGCTGATCCGCGGCAACCGGACGGTGACACTGACCGAAGAAGGAATGCTGCTGCGCAAACGCGCAGAAGAAATCCTGCATCTGGCCGAAAAAACCCGCACAGAAATACGCCTGTCAGATAAGACGGTTCGAGGGCGGGTCAGTATCGGAGCGGGCGAAACCGACGGGGTGCGTCTGATTGCGCGCAGTGCCGTCAGACTGCGGAAGATCTGGCCGCAGGTGTATGTGGATGTGATCAGCGGCGATGCGGGTGATGTCTGTGAACGCCTGGATAAAGGGCTCCTGGATTTCGGCATTCTTCTGGGGGATATTGACCGGACAAAATACCGGTATATGACTTTGCCGGCAAAAGATGTATGGGGGATTCTGATGCGGCGCGACTGTGCTCTGGCGCTGAGGGAAAGCGTCCGCCCCTGCGATCTGTGGGATCTTCCGCTGATACTCTCCCGTCAGGCCGAGCGGGAAAGCAGTCTGTATCGCTGGCTGCAGAAAGAACCGGCAGAACTGAATGTGGTCGCCACCTATAATCTGATTTACAATGCTTCTCTGATGGTAGATGAAGGCTTGGGATATGCTTTTGCACTGGATAAGCTGATCAATACGACTGCAAGCCGTTTGTGTTTTTGCCCGCTGGAACCGCGTCTGGAGCTTACGATGTCGCTGGTATGGAAGAAAGATCAGGTGTTTTCCCGGGCGGCAGAAGCATTCCTGCATGCCGTACAGCAGGAGCAGGCGTCGGAGTTGCCTGTTGCGGATTAAAAGAAGAAGCCCTTTCCGCATGCATGCGGAAAGGGCTTCTTTCAGGCTGAAAACCGGGCGCTGTGCGGAAAAGCCATACGCAGTTGACGCCCGGGCAGGAGGAGTGTTATTCTGCGGGGGGTTCACATATCAGAATCTGCAGGGGGGTATTTCCGGTGGATTGCCAGCACAGGGAAGCTGCAGCCGCAGGAGCAAACAGAAAATCCCCTTGTCGGACCGTCATGCTCCGGTCGCCGCAGTTGATGATCCCCTCGCCCGTGCTGATGACTATGGAACAGAACCGTGCAGGCTTGTCCTGCCGGCAGGTGCGGGGAACGGTCAGTTTTTTCATGCCGAACAGACGGGTCTGCTCCTGCCCGATGAGGATGGTTTCGGTCGCGCCGTCTGCCAGCGGTATGTGCCGGGACGGGATACGCCAGCGGCGCAGGGTCTGCTCTTCGGACAGTCCGTCATAGTGAAAGCAGTCAAACAGCCGGTCAAATCCTGCTCCCTGATGAATGAGCCGGTCATCGATTACTGCGCCTGACGGAGTAGTGCGCTCGGTACGGAATGTGAAATCGGTCGGTTCCTGCACTTCCAGCAGCAGGCAACCGGCTCCGATCGCATGCGGCACGCCTCCTTCAATCAGGAACACATCCCCTGCCTGCACAGGAATTTTATGTAACGCATTCAGCATGCCCGGGATATCCTGCCGTACAAACAGATCCCGCCACCGGTCTTGCGTGATGCCCGGGCGGAACCCGAAGTAGACGCACGGCGTCTCACCGTTTACCGCGCGTCCGCCCAGAATATACCATGCTTCGGTTTTCCCGTATTCTGAGTGCAGCACTTCCTTTGCAAAACGGCGGTCGGGATGCACCTGCAGGGTCAGCCGCTCGCAGGAGTCGATGATTTTTGAAAGGACGCCCATCTCCGGGCCGAACCGGCGCACATGCTCTGTGCCCAGATAGCCGATCGGGTCGTCCCGGATCAGATCAGCCAGCAGCGGAGCCTGACACTCTTCGGTGATGACCCGGCTGAGTCCCTCATCCTGAATATGTTCTCTGCCGGGATTGCGCGCGCGGACAGTCGAGGCAATCCAGGCCTCGGGCCTGTCTCCGTCGGCAGGATCGGAGGCACCCTGCCAGCGTTCCAGCTCCGCTCCTCCCCTGTAGGTGCGCCATACGCGGGTGGGGGTCAGTTTCAGAATCTGTCGGGGTGTTATCTGCATGATGGTCTCCTCTCGGTATTCGGATGCGTCTTTATGCTATCACGGAGTATCGGTTTTGTCAATTGCTTTTTGGTTGCAGATGCTTTTTTGTAGTTATTAATATTATATAATCAAAACAAAGAAATTGATATTTTGTAACGGTGATGTGTTCGAAATATGGAAAAAAACATCGCAAAATATAATAAAAAATGAAAAATAGATTTGACAATTTCTCATCTATATGGTATAATATGGATTGATTGACGGATAACTACTATAGTTTAGCGGAGTAATGTGTCGGTCTGGTGCCGCTCACGGCTTCAGCGCGTCATATAGAAACAGTGCGGATGTCGTGCCTGCTGTTTCAACTGTTATAATTTGCGATACAGAAGAAGGTGAAAAGATGAGATCACTTGAAGACGTTCAGGAAAATCTGCGCCGTGGATTTATTGACTTGATGATTCTTTCGCTGTTGGCACGCGAGGATATGTACGGTTATCAGCTGAATCAGGAAATTGAGAAGCGTACCAAAGGGAAAATGGTATTGCTGGTGGGTTCCATGTACAGTCCCCTGCGCCGCATGATTGAAAACAAAGAAGTCACCGAACGCCGTGAAATGGCAGGCGCGCGCCGCTTCCGCATTTACTATCATATTGAAGCTCCCGGACTGGAGTATCTGAATATGCTCATTCACGAGTATCATCAGATGACACAGAGTCTGGATCTTCTGATTGAACCTTTGGAAGCTGAACGGGACTGAGCACGGAAATAAATGAAAGTTGGCAGGGGGAGTTCTTGAAGAACCCCCCCTACAGTTTGTCGGGGGAGGGGACTATGCCACCGCTCTATATGCTGATTAAACCTGCATCGGGACAGTGCAATCTGCGCTGCCGGTATTGCTTTTACCGGGATCTGACCGAAAAACGGGAGGTCGCATCCTACGGGATCATGGAGGTCTCCACCTTGGAACAGGTAATCCGTAAGACGCTTGAAACGGCAGAAGGAGCCTGTACATTTGCTTATCAGGGCGGAGAACCCACCTTGGCAGGCCTGTCCTTTTTCAAAGAATCGGTCCGCCTGCAGAATCTGTATAACCGCAGGGGTATCACGGTTCACAACGCTCTTCAGACCAACGGCATGCTGCTCAACCATGAATGGGCGCACTTTCTGGCGGAAAACCGTTTTCTGGTAGGGGTTTCGCTGGACGGAACATCCCGCATTCACGATGAATGGCGTCGGGACGGAACGGGGGAGGGGACTTTCACCCAGGTCATGCAGGGCATCCGGTGCCTGCGGCAGGCAAAGGCGGAGTTCAATATCCTGACTGTACTTCATGCCGGCAACGCACGCCGTATCCGGGAGATCTACCGGTATTTCAAGGCGCAGTCTTTCCGGCATCTGCAGTTTATCCCCTGCCTCGACCCCTTGGGGGATACGCCCGGCGGGGAACCATACTCTCTGACCCCTGCGGCATACGGGGAGTGCCTGTGCACCCTGTTTGATCTCTGGTATGCGGATTTGTGCGCCGGGGAAGAAGTGCATATCCGCCATTTTGAGAATTATGTGGAGATGTTGCTGGGATACCCCCCTGAATCCTGCGGAATGAGCGGGGTATGCGGGATGCAGTATGTTGTGGAGGCAGACGGTGCGGTCTATCCGTGTGACTTTTATGTCACGGACCGATACAGGTTGGGAAATCTCTGTACCGATTCCTTTGCCGATCTTGACCGGGTACGCGCAGAAAACCGGTTCGTCACCGAATCAACCGTGTCCGATCCGGCGTGCAGGGACTGCTTCTGCCGTGCGCTGTGCCGCGGCGGATGCAAACGCTACCGGGAACCGCGGATCGGGGACGCTCTGCAGCGCAATCTGTACTGTGAATCGTACCGCCGGTTTTTCGCTTATGCCGGAGACCGACTGGAATATCTGGCGCGCCGGATCAGACGCGCCCGTTAAGCCCGTTAAAGCCTGTTAAAGATGCCCGCAGGAAGCACCTGCGGGCATCTTGCTCATGCTCCCTTCCCAATGCCGAAAAACCGTTTGAGCAGCGGGCGGAACAGGCGCGGGGACCTGATAATCACAATTTTCATAACAGCAAACCTTCCTTCCGGTCTCTGTTCCCAGTATATGCGGGCAATATTCCTGCCGTTCCCGGACGGCACCCCCGGAAAGAAAGCGGTTTTGTTTACCGCCTGCCGGTCTGAACCGACAAGCACCCCCTGCAGCGTGCGCATTGCGGCGCACACGCTGCAGGGGGTGCTGTATTTTCCGGAGACCGGTTTTGATTGTGCAGGCCCACAGCCCTTCCCGGGAATCTCCACCAGGGGTCCGTTTATCTGGTGAGCAGCTGATCCACCAGGGCGAGCGCTTCGTCAATCTTGTTCAGATCGAGCCCGCCGCTCATGGCGGCTTCAGGTCTGCCGCCGCCTTTGCCCCCCGTGACTGCGCTGACTGCCTTGAGAATATTGCCGGCGTGCGCGCCCGCTTTCACCGCGTCGGGACCGCAGGAGGCGACAAAGTTGAGTCTGTTGCCGTTGACCAGGGAGAAGACCGCCACCAGGTCCGCGCGTGCACCGCGCAGGGTATCGCACAGGGCGCGTGCTTCATCAGTGGTCATATCGGACAGTTTACCGGTCAGGACGGCATAGGAGCCTACCGTGCGGACCTGCTGCAGAAGCGCATCGGTCTTGGCCTGCGTGAGTTTTCCGTTGGCGCTTTCCAGTGCGCGGCGCACCGAGCGCAACTCTTCCGTGACCGCTCCGGCACGCCGGGGCAGATCGTGCGGGTTTGTCGCCTTGAGTTCTTTTGCCGTGCTGTTGATCAGAGCATCTTTCTCGGCGATCAGATCAAGCACGCCGGTACCGGTGGTACCTTCGATCCGCCGCACACCCGCAGCAACCGAAGACTCGGAAAGGATTTTGAACAGGCCGATGCAACCCGTGTTGGACACATGGGTGCCTCCGCACAACTCGGTGGAGAAGTCGCCCATCTGCACCATACGCACCACATCACCGTATTTTTCTCCGAAGAGGGCCATCGCACCGTGCGCCTTTGCGGTTTCGGGGTCGGTGAGGACCGTGTTGACCGCCTCGGCGGTCAGGATCTCACGGTTGACCAGATTTTCGACCCGGGCCGTTTCTTCCGCGGTCATGGCAGCGTAGTGTGAGAAGTCAAAGCGCACTCTGTGTTCGTCCACATAGGAGCCTGCCTGCTCCACATGCGCACCCAGTACGGTGCGGAGCGCTGCCTGCAGCAGGTGACATGCCGAGTGATTGCGGCGGATCGCGTCGCGGCGCACCGTGTCGAAACGGACGGTGACCCGATCGCCCTGGCGTATCGTGCCGTTGCTTACGGAAGCAATATGGAGGAATACCCCCTCTGCTTTTTTGGTATCCGAGACCGTGAGAGTGCCGTTTTCTCCCGCGATGGTACCGGTATCGCCTACCTGACCGCCGCTTTCGCCGTAGCAGACCGTACGGTCCAGCACAACCGTGCAATCCCCTTCGCCGATCTCGTCCACACGCCCTTCTTCCGTGAAGATCGCGAGCACCTGCGCCTCTGTCTCCGCCGCATCATAGCCGCAGAAATCGGTTGCGGGCAGGGCTGCCAGCTGGGAGCGGTCCTCGCCCGACCAGCCGCTGATATTTCCTCTGGCAGCTCTGGCGCGTGCGCGCTGCTGCTCCATCAGGGTGTGAAATGCCTCTTCGTCCACCTTCAGTCCTGCTTCTTCCACAATCTCGCGTGTCAGGTCGAAGGGGAAGCCGTAGGTATCGTAGAGTTTGAACACCTCGTCCCCGGGCAGGGTGTCCGCGCCCGCTTTACGGGTACGGTCAATCAGGGTATTCAGCATGGAGAGCCCGTCTTCCACCGTTGCGTCGAAACGCTCCTCTTCCAGTTCGATCACCTTGGTGATATAGTCCTGCTTTGCGCGCAGTTCGGGATAGGCGCCGCAGGATTCGCCGATGGCAACCAGGCACAGCTCGGGCAGAAAACGCCGGCGGATCCCCAGCAGACGGCCGTGACGGCAGGCGCGACGCAGGATGCGGCGCAGCACATAGCCGCGGCCTTCGTTGGAGGGCACCACTCCGTCCGCAATCATAAAGGTGGCGCTGCGGATGTGGTCGGTCACCACACGGATAGAGATGTCATCCTTGGCGTCCGCGCCGTAGGTTTTCCCTGCAATGGCGCATACCGTGTCCAGAATGTGCCGGATGGTGTCCACTTCAAACATGTTGTCCACACCCTGCATGACGCAGGCAAGCCGTTCCAGACCCATGCCGGTATCGATGTTCTTCTGAATCAGTTCGGTATAGTTGCCGTGACCATCGTTGTTGAACTGCGAGAACACATTGTTCCAGATTTCCATGAAACGATCACAGTCGCATCCCGGGCGGCAGTCCGGCGAGCCGCAGCCGTATTTTTCACCCCGGTCAAAATAGATTTCGGAGCAGGGGCCGCAGGGGCCGGACCCGTGCTCCCAGAAGTTGTCTTCCTTTCCGAGACGCGTAATGCGCTCGGCGGGAATACCGATTTCTTCATTCCACAGGCGGAACGCCTCGTCGTCCCCTTCATAAACCGACGGCCACAGGCGTTCGGCGGGAATAGCCAGCCAGTCGGGGGAAGTCAGAAATTCCCACGCCCAGTGAATAGCCTCGCGCTTGAAATAATCCCCAAAGGAGAAATTACCCAGCATTTCAAAGAAGGTGCCGTGCCGTGCGGTGTGTCCCACGCGCTCCAGGTCAGGCGTGCGGATGCATTTCTGGCAGGTGGTGACTCTTCTGCACGGCGGGGTCTGCTCACCGGTAAAGAATTTCTTCATGGGCGCCATGCCCGAGTTGATGAGCAGGAGGGACTTGTCCCCCTGCGGCACCAGGGGGAAACTCTTCAGGCGCAGATGCCCCTTGCTTTCAAAAAAAGAGAGATAACTCTCGCGCAGATCATTCAGAGATGTCCATTTCATGGAAATTTTCCTCCGACGGCCGCATATGCGGTCCTATTCTTACAAATTATAACTATGACATTATACACCGGTGTGCAGGCTTTGTCAAGGGGCGCTTAAGCCTGTCTGCCCAGAATGATGTCACAGCAGCACTGCGCCATTTCCTCGCAACTTTCCGCCATGCCGCCCCGGAGCCATTCCATAAAAATATTGTAAAATGCTCCGGCGTAAAACAACTGCCGGTATTTCGATGCGGGGGCAGGGGTTTTCGGGGGATCAATGCGCCGGTTGATATGATAGAGAATCAGCTCGCCCAGATTGGCGCGCAGGGCGGCGACCCCGATGTCGCTCTCCCGCCCAAGACTTTCGAAAAGCGTCAGGTAGTACCGGTAGAGACTGCGGGAGGACCGGGGTTCCTGCAGTTTTGAGCGGATGCGCTCGGCAATTTCATCCATATACGAGTTAAGAATGTCCTCTTTGGATGTATAATTACGGTAGTAGGTCATGCGCGAAACCCCGGCTTTTCGGGTGATGTCAGTGATGGAAATGGCATGGTATTCGCATGTTTTCATCAGTTCGATCAGGGCGGTCATGATGCACTGCCTGGTCAGACGGTTTGCTGCGCTGCGGGATTTCATCGGCTTTACAAAACTCCTTCGGTTGTCACAGTCGGGCGGCAAGGCATTGACAAATGCGCACAAATGTGATAAAATGACGGTTGTTACAAATGTAACGATAGGATTTTAGCACGGGCACGACGCTTTGTCAAGCGGGGCGCCCGCGGTTTTCATGAACCAGACAGGAAGGAAACACTATGGGTATCAGAATCATCGGAACCGGCAGTGCGCTGCCGTGTCGCGTGGTCACCAATCAGGATCTGACCGCGTATGTGGACACCAGCGACGAATGGATCCGTACCAGAACCGGCATTGAACAGCGCCGCATTCTTACAGGAGACGAAAGTCTGCGCAGCCTCGGAAAAGAAGCGGTTGCAAAGGCGCTTGCGGACGCCGGCGTGCGTGCGGAGGAGATCGATGTGCTGATCTGCACTTCCATCATGACCGACTATATTTCCCCCGCTCTTGCCTGCCTGTTGTCCGCCGACGCGGGGATGCGGACCGACTGTGTGACCATGGATCTCAATATGGGATGCTGCGGCTTTATTTATGCTCTTTCGGTGGCGGACGCTTATCTTGCCTCCTCCCATGCCAGGCGCGTGATGGTGGTAGGGGCTGAGGCGGTTACCCGTCAGATGGATTTCACCGACCGTTCGGTCTGCTGCCTGTTCGGGGATGCCTGCGCGGCAGCGGTGGTGGAGAGTTGCTCCGATAAGAGCGTGTTTGATATGCAGGTACAGGGAGATGCGCAGGAGCTGCATGTATCCCGACCCGCCGATGACTGTCCGTTCCATCCCGATCCGACCAAGAACGGGTTGTATATGAACGGTCAGGAAATCTATAAGTTCGCCGTGGGCGCGGTCGCGGACCGCATCCGGGATGTGATGGAGAAGGGCGGGCTTTCCGACAAGGATGTGGATGCCTATCTGCTTCATCAGGCCAATCTGCGGATTATCCGGTCCGCCATTATGCATCTGCACATCGATCCGGCGAAGGCGCCGCACAATATTGAACGGTACGGCAACACTTCTTCCGCATCCATTCCGCTTCTGCTGGATGAGTTGCGGCATGAGGGGGCTGTACGGACGGGGCAGAGGCTGTTGCTGTGTGCGTTCGGCGCCGGGCTGGCTTCGGCTGCGTGCACGGTTTATCTCTGAGTCAGACATGGCTACATGACGACTATATAAAATTAATTTATTTTCGGAGGAAACACAACATGAAAGAAAAACTGATCAAACTGATTGCCGATTACAAGGGCGTTGCTGTGGAAGAAATCGCATCCGACAAGACTTTCGGAGATCTGGGGCTGGATTCGCTTGACATTGCGGAACTGGTGATGCAGATCGAGGATGAGACCGGGGTGGAGATCGAGGTGTCCCCCGAACTCAACACCATCGATAAACTGGCAGCATACATCAGCGAGCGGCAGTAATTTATGCTGAACAGTACGCTTTGTACGCTGCTGGGCATCCGGTATCCGGTATTGCAGGGCGGTATGGCGTGGGTGGCTGATGCTCCGCTTGCCGCAGCGGTTTCCAATGCCGGAGGCCTTGGGATCATTGCGGCGATGAACTCCAACGGAGAGCAGCTCCGTGCTGAAATCCGCCGGGCACGCGGGCTGACCGATCAGCCCTTCGGCGTCAATATCATGCTGATGAGCCCCTTTGCTGCGGAAGTAGCAAAGGTGGTTGTGGAAGAAAAAGTGCCGGTGGTGACCACCGGTGCGGGAAACCCCTCCCCTTATATGAAAGAATGGCTGGCAGCCGGTATTCATGTGATTCCCGTGGTCCCTTCCACAGCGCTGGCACGTATGGTCGAGAAACGCGGTGCGTGCGCGGTGATTGCAGAAGGATGTGAGTCAGGCGGACATGTGGGAGAATTGACTACCATGGCATTGGTGCCCCAGGTGGCGGATGCAGTGAAAATCCCGGTCATTGCGGCCGGAGGAATTGCTGACGGCCGCGGCATGGCTGCGGCATTCATGCTGGGCGCTGTCGGGGTACAGATGGGCACCCGGTTTCTGGTGGCGGAAGAATGCACCATTCACCAGAACTATAAGGATAAGGTGCTGGCTGCAAAAGACATTGACACGGTCGTGACCGGCAAGCGGCTCGGTCACCCGGTGCGCACGCTGAAAAACGCCATGTCGCGCCGCTTTACCGAGGCGGAATACGATTCTTCGCTGTCCAATGAGGAAATTGAAAAAATGGGTGCCGGTGCGCTGCGCCGTGCCGCGCGCGAGGGGGATACCGAGAACGGTTCGCTCATGTGCGGACAGATCGCAGGGCTGGTACACGAGGCGATGTCGTGCCGCGCCATTATCGAAGAGGTCTGCGGTGACGCGGAGAAGTTGCTGAAAGGAGCCGGCTCATGGGTAAAATAGCCTTCCTGTTTGTGGGTCAGGGGGCGCAGTATCCCGGTATGGGGCGGGATCTGTATGATGCAGAGCCCGCCAGCCGTGCCGTGTTTGACCTGGCGGAAGCACGCCGGCCGGGAACCATTGCGCAGTGTTTTTCCGGGGACCGCGAAACGCTGTCACAGACCGATAACACCCAGCCCTGCCTGTTTGCCGATTCGCTTGCCTGCGCTGCGGCGCTGACCGCGCACGGGGTACAGGCTGATTTTGCGGCCGGGTTTTCGCTCGGCGAGATCACGGCGATGGGGTATACCGGCATTCTGTCCGAGGAGGATGCATTTTCGCTGGTATGCACACGCGGTGCGGAAATGCATCGGTGCGCCCTGGCTCATCCCGGCAGTATGGCGGCCGTACTCAAACTGCAGCCCGAACAGGTATCGGCGCTGTGCGGTGAATTTTCCGATCTCTATCCGGTCAACTACAACTGCCCCGGACAGATTTCGGTTGCAGGGTCGTCCGACGAGATGGATGCGTTCCTGCAGCGGGTCAAGGAGGCGGGCGGCCGCGGGGTGAAACTGGCGGTCAGCGGTGCGTTCCACACCCGGTACATGGCGCCTGCAGGAGAAAAACTGCAACAGGCCCTTGCGACCATGACGGTATCGCCCGCCCGCATTCCGTTGTATGCCAACTATACCGCCCGGCCCTATCCCGCAGAGCGCGGGGAAATTGTTGCGCTTTGCGTTGCACAGTTGCAGAATTGTGTGCGGTTTGAAGAAACCCTGCGGAATCTGTATGCGGACGGTGCGGATACCTTTATTGAGGTGGGCGCGGGCACGACGCTGTCCGGATTTGTAAACCGGACGCTCACCGGCGTGCAGGTGATGCATGTTTCGGATGTGGAGTCGCTCCGCCAGACACTGTCGCAGTTGGGAAAGGATTGATATGCTGGAAAACAGAGTGGCGCTGATTACGGGGGCGTCCCGCGGGATCGGCCGTGAGATTGCCCTGCAGATGGCAGGCGCGGGAGCGGATCTCGCCCTGATGATGACGCATGAGAGCGAGCAGGCACTGAGCCTGCAGCAGACCGTGCAGCAGATGGGGCGCCGGTGTGCGCTGTATGCCTGTGATGTATCGGATCCGGACGCGGTGAATGCCGCGGTAGCCGGACTGGTCAAGGAATTTGGCAGATTGGACATTCTGGTGAACAATGCGGGCATTACGCGCGATAAACTGCTGATCGGGATGACCGAGGAAGATTTCACGCGTGTGCTGGATGTCAATCTCAAGGGAACCTACCACACGGTTCGCGCTTCGATCCGTACCTTCCTGCGTGCAGGATACGGCCGGATCATCAATATCGCGTCGGTGGTGGGAATGATGGGCAACGCCGGCCAGGTCAATTACGCCGCTTCCAAGGCGGGGGTAATCGGTCTGACCAAATCCATCGCGCGTGAATATGCCGCCAAAGGCATTACCGCAAACGCGATTGCTCCCGGTTATATCGATACCGACATGACCGCCGCCATGAACGACGCGGCACGCGAAGCGCTGCTCTCGGGCATCCCGGTCCGGCGCGCCGGCACCCCTGCCGATGTGGCGCGGGTAGCGGTTTTCCTGGCAGATGAGGCCTCCTCGTATATCACCGGAGAGGTGATCCGGGTAGACGGCGGACTCTATATTTGAGATATGAGATAAAGGAAGAAGAGGACACGATGGATTTACACAGAGTTGCCGTGACCGGGCTGGGTGCGGTTACCCCGGTGGGGAATGATGTTCCCACTTTCTGGAGCAATCTGCTCGCAGGAGTGAACGGAATTGCGCCTGTTACGCATTTTGATACCGAAGGCTTCGCGATCAAACTGGCGGGAGAACTCAAAGGATTCGATCCCCATGTCTATTTTGAAAATGTGACCGATCTGCGGCGCACGGACCCATTTACGCAGTTTGCGGTCGCGGCGGCTGAGCAGGCAATGGCCGACAGCGGTATTGCAGGCAAGGTGGACCCGCGACGGATGGGCGTCTATATCGGATCGGGTATCGGCGGCATGCAGACCCTGATGACCGAACACGCAAAGCTGATGGAACGCGGTCCCGGCCGGGTGTCCCCTTTGTTTATTCCCATGATGATTGCCAATATGGCGGCCGGGGTGGTCGCCATCCGCACCGGTGCGAAAGGTCCCACCCTGCCGGTGGTCACAGCCTGCGCGACCTCGTCCCACACAGTGGGAGAGGCATTCCGCGCGATCCGGCACGGATACGCCGATGTGATCCTGGCGGGCGGATCGGAAAGCACGGTCAATATGCTGGCGGCAGCCGGGTTCCATAACTGTAAGGCCCTTTCCACCTCGGATGATCCGAATGCAGCGTCCCTGCCGTTTGATCTGAGACGCTCCGGTTTTGTCATGGGAGAGGGCGCCGCGGTGCTGGTGCTGGAAGAATACGAACATGCACTGGCACGGGGAGCGCGCATTTATGCGGAGATTGTGGGGTATGGAAATACCTGCGATGCTTATCACATGACAGCTCCTCATCCCGAAGCGGAAGGAGCCGCGGAGGCGGTGCGTCTGGCATCGGAGGAAGCCGGTATTACCGGTTCGGACGCCGATCGGATCTATATCAATGCCCACGGTACCGGCACGCATATGAACGACACGGTGGAAACGCTGGCGTATAAGAAGGTGTTCGGCCAGGATGCCTACCGGTTGCACATCAGCTCGACAAAGTCGATGACCGGTCATATGCTGGGCGCGACGGGCGCCGTGGAAGCGGTGGCGGCGGTGCTTGCCTTGCGTGACGACGCAGTTCCGCCCACCATCAACTACCGGGATGCGGATCCGGAATGCGACCTGCAATATACCCCGGGGCAGGCGCTGCACACACCGCTCACCTACGCACTGTCCTCCTCGTTCGGGTTCGGGGGACACAATGCGGTGCTGGCATTCAAAAAGGTAACGGACTGAAAGGAAGATGACCATGGATGATAAACTGAGAAAGCAGGTCGAAGGGCTGTTCCGTTCGCTGGAACTGACCGAACTTTCGATCAGTGAAGGAGATTTTTCGCTTACACTGAAAAAAGAGGTTCCTGCTGTGGAGCATGCATCCCAGACGGTGCTCCCGATTTACGGTACTATGCCGCAGGGATATGTCAATAATACACCCGCCGCTGCAGCGGAGGAGAACGAACAGACCGAGGCCGAAACCGGGAAAGTGGTACGCGCCCCTCTGCTCGGCACCTTCTATTCCTGCCCGGAACCCGGTGCAGATCCCTTTGTGCGCATCGGTGACAAGGTACATGCGGGAGATACGCTGTGCCTGATCGAAGCCATGAAGATGATGAATGAAATCAAGGCAACCGAGGACGGTACCGTGACCGATATCTGTGCGGAAAACGGGAAGATGGTGGAATTCGAACAGGTTCTGTTCCGTCTTGCGTGATGAGGTGACTATGAATCAGGAAGAGATCAAGCAACTGATCCCGCACCGGGACGCGATGCTTTTGGTGGAGGACCTGACGCGCACGGAGGAAGGGGAAGCGGTCGGTCACTATCATGTGCGTGGGGACGAATTCTTTCTGCAGGGGCATTTCCCGGGCAATCCGATCGTTCCGGGGGTCATCCTGTGCGAGATGGTGGCGCAGTCTGCGGCTGCCCTGTTCGGGGAAGACCTTGCCGGGAAGACTCCGGTTTATACCGGGATCCGGGAGGTCAAATTCCGTATGCAGGTCAAACCCGGGGACACGGTCGAGATGCGCTGCCGCCTGGAACGGGTGAAAAAGCCGTTTTATTTCATTTCGGGCGGAGCGTATGTCAACGGGAAACTTGCCATGGAGGGCGCGTTTTCCTTTGCGGCGATCTGAAAGGGGAAGCCTATGTTTTCGAAAATTCTGATTGCCAACCGGGGTGAAGTCGCGGTGCGTGTCATCCGCGCCTGCCGGGAAATGGGTATTGCGACGGTGGCGGTTTACTCCACGGCGGATGCCGAGTCACTGCATGTGAGCATGGCGGATGAGGCATACTGTATCGGAGGGCCGAAACTTTCCGAGAGTTATCTGAATGTACCGGCAATCCTGACTGCGGCAAAATGCACCGGTGCCGAGGCGATTCATCCGGGATACGGACTGTTATCTGAAAATGCGGAATTCGCACAGGCGTGTATTGACAGCGGAGTGGCCTTTATCGGTCCGTCTCCTGAGGTCATCGCGCGCATGGGTGACAAGGACGAGGCGCGCCGGACCATGCAGGCGGCGGGCGTTCCGGTGATCCCCGGGACCGATATACTTCCCGATTTGTCCACTGCAGAGAGGGAGGCGGTGCGCATCGGGTATCCCCTGATGCTGAAAGCGCGTTCAGGCGGCGGCGGAAAGGGCATCCGTCCGGTGGCAGAGCCTTCCGGATTTGAAACTGCCTTTATGAGTGCCCGCAGTGAAGCGCGCGCCGCTTTCGGAGATGACGCGGTGTATCTGGAACGGTTCCTGGCACCTGTGAAGCATGTGGAGGTACAGCTGCTGTGTGACCGGGAAGGAAATGTGCTGGTGCTGGGAGACCGGGACTGTTCGGTACAGCGCAGGAATCAGAAATTGATTGAGGAGTCTCCGGCCCCCACCCTTCCGGAGCATGTACGGCTGGCCATGTACGACGCGGCGCGGAAAGCGGCGCGTGCGGTGGGGTATGTGACGGTCGGAACGGTGGAATTTCTGGTGGACCGGAATCAGGCTTTCTATTTTATGGAGATGAATACGCGTCTGCAGGTGGAGCATACGGTGAGTGAAATGGTGACCGATGTGGACATCGTGAAATGGCAGATCCGCACGGCCGCCGGCATGCCTCTGACCATGACCCAAGAGGATGTGCGGATGCGGGGACACGCCATTGAGTGCCGCATCTGCGCGGAAAATCCGGAAAATTTTGTACCGAGTACCGGTCCGGTCAAGTTTTTGCTTACTCCCGGCGGCTTGAATGTACGGTTTGACACTTTTATTTATCAGAGCTATGTGATTCCGCCCTATTATGACTCCATGCTGGGGAAACTGATTGTCTGCGCCGCCACCCGTGAGGAAGCTCTGCGGAAGATGCGGAGCGCCCTGTCCGAATTCATCCTGAGCGGGCCGATGCACAATGTGGATCTGCACCTGCGGATTCTTTCGGATCCGGCTTTTATTGAGGGACGGTATACCACATCCTTTATGGCGGAAAGCGGGTATTGTAAATGAATTTCAAGAATATGTTCCGTCAGGCCGGCAATCAGCTGGAAGGGGAGGATGCTGCTCGTGCCCAGGGGGCGGAGGCAGCTTCCAAGCCGCTGGTGTGCCCTTCCTGCGGAAAGAAAAGCGATAAGAAAGAGTTGATTGCGGCGCTTTCGGTTTGTCCGTACTGCGGATATAATTTCCGGATCAGCGCCCGGCGGCGCATTGCCATGCTGACTGATCCGGATACTTTTTCGGAGTTGTATGGCGACATGCGTTCGCAAAATATCCTGGGGTTTCCGGATTATGATGAAAAATTGGAAGCCTCCCGGGAAAAAAGCCGGGAAAACGAGGGGGTTATCTGCGGAGTTGCCGAAATCGGCGGCTATCCGTGCTGCCTGTTCGTGATGGAGAGCCGGTTTATGATGGGGTCAATGGGCACGGTGGTAGGCGAAAAGATCACGCGCCTGTTTGAATATGCGACCGGACAGGGACTGCCCGTGATCGGTGTTACGGTTTCGGGCGGTGCCCGTATGCAGGAGGGAATGTACTCACTCTCCCAGATGGCAAAGGTCTCCGGAGCCGTGAAGTATCACAGTGATGCAGGAAACCTGTATGTGGTATTGCTGACGGATCCCACTACCGGCGGAGTCAGTGCCAGTTTCGCCATGCTGGGAGATGTGATTCTTGCCGAGCCGGGTGCTCTGATCGGCTTCGCCGGTCCGCGCGTGATCGAGCAGACCATCCGCAAATCGTTGCCCAAGGGATTCCAGAGTGCGGAATTCCTGCTCTCCTGCGGCTATATTGATGAAATCGTACCGCGGCGCAGACAAAAGGATTATCTGACGCTGCTTCTGCGGGCGCACCGGAAAGGAGAAGGCTATGACCGGATATGAACGCGTTCTGAAAACACGGCAGCCTGACCGGCCTGTGGCGTCTGATTTCATTGCGGGGATGTTCACCGATTTTACCGAATTTCACGGTGACCGCCGCGTGGGGGACGATCCGGCTATTCTGGCGGGCATTGCTTTTCTGGACGGAAAGCCCGTGACGGTAATCGGGATTGAAAAGGGACACGATACCGCGGACAAAATCAAACGCAATTTCGGTTCTGCACATCCGGAAGGATACCGGAAAGCACTGCGCCAGATGAAACTGGCTGAAAAGTTCCATCGTCCGGTGGTGTGCCTGGTGGATACCGCCGGGGCGTATTGCGGTATCAGCGCCGAAGAGCGCGGTCAGGCCCTCGCCATTGCAGAGAATCTGGCGGAAATGATGACCCTCAGAACACCGGTTATTTCCGTCATCATCGGTGAAGGAGGAAGCGGTGGCGCCATCGGCCTCGCGGTTGCAGACCGGGTCTGGATGCTCGAGAACGCCTATTATTCAGTGGTCTCCCCCGAGGGGTGTGCCTCCATCCTGTGGAAGGATACCGCCAAAGCGGCCGAAGCTGCGGAAAGTCTGAAGTTGACGGCAGGTGATCTGTTTGATATGGGGATCGTGGAACGGGTGTTCCCGGAACCCGAATCACTGGCAGAACAGCAAGCACGCGAGCCGCTGTTTGCCGCCTTGCGGGATGCTCTGGATGCCGAGTTGAACCGCCTGTCACGCCTGCCTGTGCAGACGCTGCTGGCAGATCGGTACGAACGCTTCCGGAAAGTGGGCAGGCCTTCGCGCTGAGAACAAAACATGTGGGAAGTGCTGGGAAGTGCGGGGTTCCTCCCTGCGCCCTCGCCTGAGAAAACACGGGACGCGCCGGGGGGTGACGCATTGTGCCCCCTGTACTTGTCAGCTTAGTATAGGCGGACGAAAACTTTCAAAATTAGGATAAAGGGAACCGGCAGTCTGTGCCACCGTGTTACGGTAATGACAGACTGCCGGTTTTTTGAGAGATTTGATCAGGGGGTTCCGGAGATATCAGTCGGCATCCGGTGCCGGAAAGATTCTTTGCTCCGCATTCTTCCTTAAAAAAGCGGATAGCCTTCGTTTCAGGGGCCCCTTTACCGCGCCCCGGCGATCAGGGATGCGGTCAGAGAAGCGCTGGTTGCGGCGGCCCGTACTTTAAAGGTCGGATAGTCCATAGAGGAGGATCCGTCTGCACAGTCGGAAACGGCGCGCAGGATCAGACAGGGGACATGGAACAGAGTGCACACCTGAGCAACGGCGGCTCCTTCCATTTCACAGACAGCGGCATCCGGAAAAGCGGCGCGTATTTCGGATTTCTGCTCCGAGGAGGCCACGAAGCGGTCGGCCGTGGCGATCATGCCGGCCCGGCACGGGACGCCTTCGGCAGCTGCGCGGCTCATCAGGGCGGCACGCAGATCGGAATCGGACTCCAGATAGATACGGTTGAGTCCTGCCCCGGACAAATATCCCACCGGATCCCCTACAGCGGAGGTATCCATATCATACTGCACCAGACGGTCTGCCACAACCAGATCCAGCGGTTTGAGGTCGGGGGACAGAGCACCGGCGACGCCGGTATTGATGATCCTGTTGCAGCCCAGAATGCTGATCAGAACAGTGGTGCAGAGCGCGGCATTTACTTTCCCGACGCCGGCGCATGCAATACTCACCTTTTTGCCGTTCAGCGTACCGGTGCGGCAGACAATGCCGGCAACGGTCCTCTCCTGCACCTCAGTCATCCGGGGGAGCAGGCCTTCCAGTTCCTCTTGCATGGCGGCCAGAACTCCGAAATGCGCAGGCGGGGCCGGGGGGACGGGTGCAGCGGCATCGGGGGTGGCCGGATATGCCATATCGGTGGGAGTTTCGGGGAGCAGATCGTAAAAACGCCGGCACTCCTCTTTTGCCGAAAACAGATTCAGATTCCGGTAATTGCCGCAGTTTTTACGCTCGGCTCCGAACATTTCCCCGGTATGGCGTACGACAGCCAGCAGGGTATCGCGCACCAGACGGTAAACATCACGCGGGGGCACCGTATCGCGCATCAGCAGATAAAACCCGGTCTGACACCCCATGGGTCCGAAGTAAATTACCTGATCCCCTACCGGACTGTTGCGGATCAGGGTAGCAAACATATGTTCCACCGAGTGCATGGTCAGGTGATCCATATAATCCCCTGCATTGGGATAGCGTGTACGCAGATCGTAAGTGATCACATCCCCGTCAATGCGGGAAATATAAATGCCGGGAACAATCAGATCATGATCGACGGTAAAGCTGGCAATGGTCTTCATAACGGAAAAGTGCCCCTTTTTCGAGAATACGGCATAACGGCTTCAAGGCAGATAACAATGGTGCAGTGTGCGGCATGGCAAAGCACCCGGCAGGAAACAAATATTTACATTCCGCAAGCACCCGGGTGCCTTATGTGCCGGCTAATGCCGGATATCAGTATTATAGCAGAAAAACCTGCTGCACGCAAGTGGGGCGTGGTAGGCTCATGATTTTTTTCGCCAGGTGCGGCAGGCGTCCACATAAGCAAGAATGTTTTCAAAAGGGACTTCCGGCTCCAGCAGGTGGGTGGGAGCGGGGAAAAGACCGCCGCGGTCCGAAAGGTTCAGGTGTTGCCACACATTTTCCCGTACCTGTTCCGGCGTTCCGAAGGGCATCACGCTCTGTGTACCGATAGTACCGTGGAAACTGATGTGACCGCCGTAGGTGCGGTACAGCTGGGGAAACTCCATACTTTCGGGCTGAATGGGATTGAGTACATCAATGCCCGCATCAATCAGATGGGGGATGAACGGAGTGATGTAACCGCAACTGTGATAGCAGACAATGATGTCGGGTTTTACGGCGCGGGCCGCGTCTATTACCCGTTTCAGACGGGGTTTGAGCCATGTACAGTACAGATCAGTGCTCATCATGGGGGTGCGCTGCATCCCGATATCGTCCCCGAGGAAAAGCAGGTCGGCTCCCGCTCTGGCATAGGATGCGGCGCGGATGGCGGCACGATCGGTTACCGCGTCCAGCAGGTAGGATGCGATGGGGTCATCGGAGAGCATATCCATCATCAGGTCTTCCATACCGCGCATGTACCAGGCTGTTTCCCATACGGTGCACTGCATATTTCCCATGGCGGCAAGGCCGCGCGCGTGAATGGATTCTACTTCCGCCGTCTGATGCGACGCGTCGCCGTCTGCAAAATCAGGCAGAGGGTAGGCGCGCACCGTGTCAGGATCCGTAATTCCGCGCAGGGGAGACCGCATATAGGTCATGTGCATGGCGGCATCACTGCCCGGTTCATGGGCTACTCCCCACAGATCGATGCTGGCGCCCGGTTTCAGATGAGCGTGGTAGGGAAGATACTGCTCCGGGTTTGTGTGCACCCGGATATCACCGATGTTACGCCAGGGCATGGCAAAATAGTCGGCGTAGGGAATTGTGCTGCCTGTCACTGCATGATAGGTTTTCTCAAGGGCGGGACAGAGGTCAAACTGTACCGGCACCCACTCGTACGGCTCGCGTCGTAACAGTGCAAGCAGGTTTTCACGCGCATTCATCAATCGTTCTCCCATCTCTTGTTTTTTTCAGTATAGCATAATAAAATGACTTTGTAAATGTCTGACATGGTCTGATATGTCAAATTCGGGAGGAACAAAATGAAAATACCTGTGTATCTGATCGGAAATCATACGCGTCACCGCACGCTGGAGGGAAGCACAGAAAACAGTATTCTGAGCTGCGGTTTCCCGGTTAAAAGCGAGGCGAGAAGCGATCGTGATCTCTGCTTTCCCCATTACGGAGGACTGCTGGTGTTGCGGGGACGCGGTTTATATGCCGATCATGAGGGCAGATGCATTCCGCTCAGGGCGGGCAGTTTTATTCAGCGGATCCCCAAGGTGTGGCATTCCGCCCTGGTATAGGGAGCGACTGGCTGGAATTTTTCGTCTGCTGCAGGCGTGATTATTACCATTCCATGGCAGATATGGGATTATACAGCAGGAATCCGGTCCTGATGCCGGGGCTGAATGATTCCCTCAGACGCCGGTGCTGCACGCCCTACGATGCTTTCGGTAACAACGGACGCCGCAGATCTTTTTCGGTGTGCAGAGATTCCTTTTGGCCATACATGCCGCCCATCGTGCCACACGCGTCCCGGTCCGGGATGCCCGCCTTTGCCGTGCGGCTGAACTGCTTTCCGGAACGGATGGCTGTACGCTGCAGCAGGCCGCACAAGAGGTGGGGACGTCCTACAAGTCGTTCCGCAAGCACTTCAGAGAGGCGGTATGGTTGCCCACCGGGGGTTTTCCGTCTGCGGCAGCGTCTCAATGATTCAAGGCATTATCTGCTCAGCACCCGGAATTCTGTGGAACGGATCGGCGTTTTGTGCGGTTTTAGGACGGATTCGCTTCTTCCAAGGCGTTCCGGCTACAGTTCGGCGTCTCTCCCAGTGCATTCCGCAAGGATCATCTGTGATCGCTTTGCTTGACAAATAACAGTCCCTTTGCTATAATAATACGGTAAAAAGAAACAGAACAGAGAGGCAAAACCATGAACAGGGATCTGACGGTCGGCAAGCCCGGCCGGGTGCTGTGGCAATATGTGTTACCGTTGTTTGCGAGCATCGTTTTCCAACAGATGTACAACATCGCCGACAGTTTTATTGCGGGCTTTTTTCTGGGGACGGAAGCGCTTGCGGCAGTGGGAAATTCCTATGAGATCACACTGTTGTATATTGCGGTCGCATTCGGCTGCAATGTGGGGACCTCAGTGGTTACGGCACGGTATTTCGGACTGCACAATTACCGGGAATTGAAAACAACTGTTTACACTGCTCTGGTAAGCAGCAGCGTGATTGCGCTGGCGTTGACCGCTATCGGCATCTTCGCGACCGCACCTCTTCTGCGCCTCATCCAGACAGATGCTGTAATTTTTGCGGACAGCCGGGAATACCTGCTGATCTACATCTGCGGATTTCTGTTTCTGATGATTTACAATATCTGCACCGGTATTTTCTCGGCGCTGGGAGATTCACGGACCCCGTTTCTGTTCCTGGCGGTTTCGTCTGTCGCCAATGTCGGGGTCAACATTCTGTTTGTTACGGTGTTTGATATGGGGGTTGCGGGCCTTGCCTGGGCGACTTTCCTATGCCAGGGACTGAGCGGTGTTCTGGCGCTGCTGGCTGTGCTGCGCCGCCTGCGTCCTCTGCGCGCGGAGGACAGGCCGCGGGTATTTTGCGGTGCCCGACTGCTCGAAATCGGGGTGGTAGCGCTGCCCAGCATGATTCAGCAGGGATTTATTTCGGTGGGCAATGTGGTGATTCAGGGATTTATCAATGGGTTCGGACCCGCCGCAACCGGGGGATATGCCGCGGCAATCAAGCTCAACAACATGACCATTACCTCCGTCACGGCGCTGGGGAACGGAATGTCCAATTTCACCGCACAGAATATCGGGGCAGGAAAAGTGGACCGCATCCGCGCGGGCTTCCGCAGTGGAGAGTTGCTCGCGCTGGTGATTGCGGTTGCTTTTACGCTTCTGTACTACCTTGCGGGGCCGGCACTGCTGGAACTGTTTATCCGGGACGGGAATGTGGAAGCACTGGATATCGGCATCAGTTTCCTGCATATTGTGGCTCCGTTTTACTGCGTTGTGGCGTTTAAACTGATTGCAGACGGCCTTTTGCGCGGGCTGGCGCGCATGCGGCTGTTCATGGCTGCAACCCTGACGGACCTGACGCTGAGAGTGTTGCTTTCCTTCATTTTTTCCCGTACGCATCTCGGGATAACCGGTATCTGGCTGTCCTGGCCGATTGGTTGGGGCGTCGCACTGGTGATGTCCTTGCTGTTCCTGCGTTATGTGCTGCGGCGTGATCTTGTCAAAGACAACCGGTAAGCGGCGGACATGCGGTCCGCTGATCGGTCAGGCACTGCGGGTGCGGAGAAATGATCCGGAGCAGGCGGTGATTCCGCCTGCTCCGGATATATTGTTTTATGCACGGAAGGTTTGATCCGGAAAGACGCGTTTTGCGCATATGTCACACTTTTTGGTTATATTCCGGATTGCGGATCCCGCGTTTCTGTGCTATGATAGAATATCATGAGAACAGCAGTTACATATATGAGGAGGAACGGTATGCATAGTTCTTGGATCGGATACGAACAGGTGACTCTGCTTGACGGATTCTGGCAAGATCGTCAGTCGATCAATGCACGGGCGACCCTGAGAGCGGTTTACAGGGAGTTTGAGGCAACCGGCAGATTCCGCGCACTGAAACGCGGCTGGAAAGAAGGAAAATTCGAGCGTCCGCATATTTTCTGGGATTCGGATGTTGCCAAGTGGATTGAAGCGGCTTCCTACAGTCTGCGTCACCGCGCTGACAGCGAAATCGAACGGCTGTGCGATGCCCTGATTGAAGACATTCTGGCAGGTCAGCGTGCAGACGGGTACTACAATTCGTATTTTCAGAACTGTGAGCCGGATGCGGTCTTTACCCGCCGCCAGGACCATGAGCTGTACTGCGCGGGACATCTGATGGAAGCGGCTGTTGCTTATTATGAAACCACCGGCAAACGCACTTTTCTGGACGCCATGTGCCGCCTGGCGGATTATATTGAGAAGCGGTTTGTCATTGATCAGGATACTGCATTTGCCACGCCGGGACACGAAGAGATCGAGCTGGCGCTGGTCAAACTCTGGCGCTGTACCGGAGAGAAACGCTATCTGGATCTCTCAAAGCACTTTATCGACCGGAGGGGCAATCCGCCCGAGCCGTTCTTCGGCGATATGCTGCCCGCATACGCGCAGAGTCACCTGCCGGTCCGCCAACAGTTCACCGCAGAGGGACATGCGGTACGCGCGTGCTACCTGTATTCCGCTATGGCCGATCTGGCGCTCGTTTATGAGGACACCGGTCTGCTGGAGGCCTGCCGTGCGCTGTTCTCCAATATTTCCGAACGCCGCATGTATATTACCGGCGGTATCGGCAGCAGTTATCGCGGGGAAGCGTTCACCGTGGATTATGACCTGCCCAACGATACGGCATACGCGGAGACCTGCGCGGCTATTTCACTGGTGTTCTTTGCTTCCCGGATGCTGTGCCTGGAAGCGGACAGCCGGTATGCCGATGTGATCGAACGGGTGCTGTATAACGGCTTCCTCAGCGGGGTGTCCCTGGACGGTACGGCCTTCTTCTATAAGAACCCGCTTCAGATGACTCCCAGGCTGAATGAGCGCGATGTCACGGTCTCGTCCCGTGGGGATGTTCCGGAAACCACACGCCTGCGTGTTTTTGAGACCTCCTGCTGCCCGCCCAATATTGCGCGGCTGATCGCATCTCTCGGAGGATATATCTGCACGAGGACCGACGATACCCTGTTTGTACATCAGTATATTTCTGCCCGGATCGGAGAGGTGACTCTTCTGTCGGAATTTCCCGCATCGGGGCGCATCACGCTGAAAGGGACCGGATACCGTCGGGTAGCGTTGCGCATTCCCGGCTGGTGTGGCCGTTTCTCCATCCGGATGAACGGTGCGGAGATTCCCTATGTTCTGGAGCGGGGATATGCATATCTGGAATGCAACGGTAACATCGATCTTGAGGCGGAGTTTGAAATGCGGGTTCAGGCTGTGGAGAGCCATCCGCTGGTGACACAGAATGCCGGTGCGGTTGCAGTCTGCCGCGGGCCTGTGGTGTATTGCGCGGAAGGAGCAGACCAGGCGGTCCCGCTTTCTGCACTGCGTCTGTGCGCTGCGCATCTTGATGCTACAGAGGAATATCATCCTGCTTACCGTGTATACAACCTGACGGTAAACGGCCTCGCCCGTACCAGGCAGAACGCGCTGTATGCTCCTGCAGTGGAGAATGAGACCGCGGTGCGGGTGCGGATGATCCCGTATTTCGCGTTTGCCAACAGGGGGGCGGACGATATGAAGGTATGGATGCCGAAAGCGTAAGTAGGCCTGCGCATCCGGCCGGGCTACGCCTTCTCCCTCCCCCATAAGTGCAACTGAAAACCCGGTCCTGCCGTATTCGCGGCAGGACCGGGTTTTATCTGTGAAAACGACAGAAAAGACAGTGAATGGGGCAGGGCAGGAAAAATAATCAGAACAGGCCTACAATTTTGCCGTTCACCACATCAATCTTTTCTGCTGCGGGACGTCGGGGCAATCCGGGCATGGTCATGATTTCTCCGGTGAGCACCACCAGGAATCCCGCTCCCGCAGAAACACGCACATCCTTGACGGTCACACGGAAGCCTTCGGGGGCGCACAGCAGGGTAGGATTATCGGAAAAACTGTACTGGGTTTTTGCAATGCAGACCGGCAAATCTGAAAATCCGAGATCTGTCAGGGTACGGATTGCTTTCTGCGCACGGCTTTCCACCGTGATGTCCGCTCCCCGGTAGACGCGCTGCACCACAGCGCGGATTTTGTCTTCAATGCTGCCGCTCAGTTCGTATGCATAGGAGAAGCGGGAAGGGTGACCGCACAGTTCCATCACCGCACGCGCAAGATCTTCTCCGCCCGCGCCTCCCTTGGCCCAGACTTCGGACAGCACCGCGTCGGCACCTGCGGAGCGGCAAGCCTCTGACACTTCATGCAGTTCGGCTTCGGTATCGGTGGGGAAGCGGTTGATGGCCACCACTGCGGGCAATCCGTACACCTGCCGGATATTGGAGACATGGCGCAGCAGGTTGGGAATACCGCGGCGCAGTGCCTCCAGGTCTTCGTTCCCGAGCTGATCTTTCGCCAGTCCGCCGTGCATTTTCAGTGCGCGTACCGTGGCGACGATTACCACCGCGTCCGGACGGAATCCGGCGGCGCGGCATTTGATATCCAGGAATTTTTCAGCGCCGAGATCCGCGCCAAACCCCGCTTCGGTCACCGCATAGTCGCCCAGTGACAGCGCCAGACGGGTGGCAAGTACCGAGTTGCACCCGTGTGCAATATTGGCAAACGGTCCGCCGTGCACCAGTGCGGGAGTACCCTCCAGGGTCTGTACCAAGTTGGGCTTGATCGCATCGTTGAGCAGGGCAGCCATGGCTCCTTCTGCATGCAGATCCCCTGCTGTCACAGGGCGTTCGTCGTAGGTATACCCCACAATGATACGCGCCAGGCGTGCTTTGAGATCTTCGGCAGAGGTGGCCAGGCAAAGCACCGCCATCACCTCAGACGCCACCGTGATATCGAAACTGTCCTCGCGCGGCACGCCGTTGACCCTGCCGCCCAGCCCGTCGGTTATAAAGCGCAGCTGACGGTCGTTCATATCGACACAACGGTGCCAGGTGATGCGCCTGGGATCGATACCGAGCTGGTTGCCTTGATAGATGTGATTGTCCAGCATGGCTGCCAGCAGGTTATTTGCCGCGCCGATAGCATGAAAGTCACCGGTAAAATGCAGGTTGATATCCTCCATGGGGATTACCTGTGAGTAACCGCCGCCTGCCGCACCTCCCTTGATTCCGAACACCGGGCCAAGCGAGGGCTCGCGCAGGGCGACCACGACTTTCTGCCCGAGACGCCGCAGACCGTCCGCCAGTCCGATGGTGGTGGTGGTCTTTCCCTCGCCGGCGGGCGTAGGGGTCATGGCGGTTACCAGAATCAGTTTCCCGGCACGGCGGCCGGTCTGTCCGATTACCGAAAGGGGAACTTTCGCTTTGTATTTTCCGTAGCACTCCAGCACATCCGGATCAATACCCGCTTCCTGTGCCACTTCGGTGATGGGACGCGGTGTGACGGACTGTGCAATTTCAATATCGGTCAGCATGACGGCTCCTTTCTGTTTCCTGCCCTGAGATTGGATTGTCGGTGTTTGGGGTTCTCTGTTATTGTTTGACGACTGAGCTCTTGAGCATGACATCGTGGTAGCCGCCTTCGACAATGGAAGTCGCGCTGACCAGGGTGATCTTGGCGTTCTTCTGCAGGTCGGGAATGGTGAGCTGACCTACATTGCACATGGTGGATTTGACCTTGTAGAGCGATTTCGCCACATTGTCGTGCAGGCTTCCTGCATAAACCACATACGAGTCCACTCCTTCTTCAAAGGAGAGTTTCGCCTTCCCTCCAAGGTCATAACGCTGCCAGTTGCGCGCGCGGTTGGAGCCTTCACCCCAGTATTCCTTTACATAGGTGCCGTTGATATTGAGCTTGCTGGTAGGCGATTCGTCAAAACGGGCAAAATACCTGCCCAGCATCATGAAGTCCGCTCCCATCGCCAGCGCCAGCGTCATGTGGTAGTCGTGCACGATTCCGCCGTCCGAACAGATCGGCACATAGATGCCGGTTTCCCGGAAGTACTCATCGCGTGCGGCGGCGACTTCCAGAACAGCGCTTGCCTGCCCGCGTCCGATTCCTTTCTGCTCACGGGTGATGCAGATCGATCCGCCTCCGATGCCAACCTTCACGAAATCCGCACCGGCGCGTGCCAGGAACAGGAATCCGTCGCGGTCCACCACATTGCCGGCGCCTACTTTAACCGTATCACCGTATTTCTGCCGGATAAAATCCAGCGTCCGTTTCTGCCAGATGGTGTAACCTTCTGACGAATCAATGCACAATACATCGGCTCCTGCTTCCACCAGCGCAGGCACCCGCTGCTCATAGTCCAGGGTGTTGATACCCGCGCCCACCATATAGCGCTTGTGGGCGTCAAGCAGCTCCTGCGGGTTTTCCTTGTGGGCGGAGTAGTCCTTGCGGAATACCAGATAGAGCAGGTTGCCTTTTCCATCTACGATGGGCAGGGAATTGAGTTTATGATCCCAGATAATATCGTTTGCCTCTTTGAGAGTAGTATTGGCCGGCGCAGTTACCAGCTTCTTAAGAGGGGTCATGAATTCTTTTACCGGCAGGTCGGTGGACATCCGGCTGACCCGGTAATCCCGTCCGGTCACAATCCCCAGCAGTTTCCCGTTTGCACTTCCGTCTGCCGTGACCGCAATGGTATTGTGTCCGTTGCGTTCCACCAGCTCCAGTACATCGGCAAGAGTATGATCCGGAGTCAGATTGGAGTCGCTGACCACAAATCCCGCCTTATAGTTCTTCACACGGGCTACCATGGCCGCTTCGTCTTCGATGGACTGCGAACCGTAGATAAAGGACATGCCGCCCTCTTTCGCAAGCGCGATCGCCATGCGGTCATCCGAAACCGACTGCATGATGGCCGATACCATCGGGATATTGAGGTACAGGGGGCAGTCTTCCGTGGCGGGACGGTATTTGATCAGAGGGGTGCGCAGACTCACATTCGCAGGAATGCAATTCTCCGAGGTGTATCCCGGAATCAGCAGGTATTCGCTGAAGGTATGGGACGGTTCGTTCAGTACAATGGCCATAATTCTATTCTCCTTCTCCGCAATCAGTATCAGACTTTCAGTTCGGCATGCAGTTCTTCTCCGCCCAGCCGCCTGATGACCGGTTCCGCATAATCCCGCAGGAATTCTTCAGTCTGCTGCGAGGCGCGCCCGGTATAAAGCGAGGGGTCAAGATGAGCGGTGAGTTCCTCCCGGTTCATGGGAAAGAGCGGGTCAGCTGCAATCCGGTCAATCAGGTCGTTCGTGCCGCCTTCCAGTTTTACCCGGGCTGCCGCGGCGTGTGAATGTACCCGCAGTGCTTCATGCAGCTGCTGACGGTTGCCGCCCCGTTTGACCGATTCCATCATGATGTTTTCGGTGGCCATAAAGGGCAGTTTTTCCATCACACGGCGATGGATCACACGGGGGTAAACCACAAGCCCCGCGGTGATATTCATGTAGATATTGAGGATCGCGTCTACTCCCAGAAATGCCTCGGCAACCGATATCCGTTTATTGGCTGAGTCGTCCAGCGTACGTTCAAACCACTGGGTGCCCGCAGTCAGTGCGGGGTTCACTGCGTCCACGATTACAGACCGGGCAAGGGCACAGATCCGCTCGGAACGCATGGGGTTGCGCTTGTAAGGCATGGCAGAGGAGCCGATCTGATGTGTCTCAAACGGTTCTTCCATCTCTTCGAAGGACTGCAGAATCCGCAGGTCGTTGGCAAATTTATAGGCGCTCTGGGCGAATCCTGACAGGACCGACAGGAAATTGGCATCAACTTTACGCGAATAGGTCTGTCCGGAGACCGGTACGCAACCCGGAAAGCCCATATCCTGCGCGATCATCTCTTCCATTTTGCGGATTTTATCCTGATCGCCCCCGAACAGTTCCATGAAGGATGCCTGCGTCCCGGTTGTGCCTTTGCTCCCCAGCAGCAAAAGCTTGTCCAGCCGGTGCTCCAGTTCCTGTACATCGGTGAGCAACTCGTACATCCACAGCGTCGCACGCTTGCCTACGGTAGTCAGCTGGGCGGGTTGCAGATGGGTATAGGCGAGGCAAGGCATATCTTTGTACTGCTGCGCAAAGGAGGACAGATTCCGCAGGACCTGTACTGCTTTCTTCAGGATGATCTGAGAGGCCTCACGCAGAATGATGACATCGGTGTTGTCCCCCACATAGCAGGAAGTGGCGCCCAGGTGAATAATGGGTTCCGCCAGCGGGCACTGCTGCCCGTATGCGTATACATGCGACATGACATCGTGCCGCACTTCCTTTTCGCGCGCCTCGGCAACTTCAAAGTTGATATCTTCGGCGTGCTCCTCCATCTGACGGATCTGCTCCTCGCTGATCGGAAGCCCCAGGGCCCGTTCCGCTTTGGCAAGGGAAATCCACAGCCGTCTCCAGGTGCGGAACTTGAATGTTTCCGAGAAAACAAACTGCATTTCATCGCTGGCATACCTGGTGGAGAAGGGGGAAATATACCGGTTTTTTGATTCGTCCATTTACTACCTCACATCATTGTCCCTCCGGCGTGCATTCCGCCGGCAGCAGGTTTATTTTATATTATACCACAACTGCAGGGGTGTCTGCAAGAGCGAAACCGGGTCCCTGCTGTTTTTTTCGACAGAACTGCGCTTTTTCCGCAAGAAAAAACAGAAAAAACCTGCCGCACCCGATGGTGCGGCAGGCAGGGAATCATTACGCAATCAGAATCGCGCGTCCGCCGGTCAGAGTAATCATCTTACGGGCGGCGGGTGTGAAGGAAGCGGCCTCCACCATCAGCGGCTTGGTCAGGGTACCGTCGGCAACAATATCAATTGTACCGACTGTACGATCCACCAACCCCAACGCGCGCAGAATCTTGGCGTCCACATAGGAGTAGGGCAGGAACGCCTCTTCGAGCTGAGAAATGCGTACGGTTGCGCGTTCCCCCTTGTTGTTCTTGTAAACCACGGCGGTAAGCGCCTCTGCCTGTTCGTCAGACATGAGCTGATCTGCATTGTCGGCGCTGACATGAGTGCTGCCGATAAAGTTTTCGGTCTGGGGATCTGCGAAACCGATCTGTTGGGATACGACAGCGGGGACCGGCATAAATACCGGCTCACGCGCAGGTGCAGGAGCAACGGCGGGTTCTGCAGCTGCGGGCGCTTCCGCCTCCTGAGCAACCGGAACTTCGGGAGTGACCGTAGGTGCTTCGGGAGTCTGTGCAGCCGTCAGTGCGGGTTCTGCAGGCGTGCAGGCCACGGTACCTGCAGTCGCGGGCGCCTGGGTGGGTGCAGGCTGGGAAACCGGCACGGATTCGGTGTGAATAGCCGGGGCGCTTTCCACAGCGCTATCCGCAGGTGCCGACGCAGCGACTTTCCTGGCGCGGCGGGGACGGCTGAGCTTGCAGGCCAGAACCAGCAGCAGAATCAGAATGATTTCGACAATGACCAACACTCCCAGCACAATGCCGAGACCGGCGATGCCGAAGGTGGGAGTGAGGAAGGAGAAGACCGATGTCAGCAGATCATGTACGGGAGATGCCTCTTCGGCAAGCACTGTACCGAGCTTGTCGCCGTAATGGGCGATGGTATCAGTCGAAGTACCGGCGATTTCAACATTCAGCACATAGAAGGCACCGGCCACCGCCGCCACAAGAACCGCAAAGATCAGAATCCACAGCAGGGTGCGGAAGAAACGCAGACGGAAGATCGAGCGCAGCAGAAGCAGCACGACAATTGCCGCCACCAGAAAGATGCCCGCGCATACCGCTGCCGTCAGGATGGCGTCACCCACGGCAAAGGAGAAGACGACATCCAGGAATTTCTTTACCGGAGCAAGGGCAAAGACGGTATCCGCCGTCCCTTCGTTCTTGATGTAAAAGAATACAAACGCTGTGCAGAACAACGACAGTACAAACAGGGTACGGACAAGGTATCTGCCGAACTTGCGTTTGACAATCCCGGCAATCAGGACGATCAGTACAATAATGACCAGAACCAACAGACCGGCAACCATGGCAATCGGGATCCAGGAACTGCCCGTCTCAACCTGGGGGAACGCTCCCACCACATACTTCCAGACGAAAGAAAGGTTGTCTTGCGCAAAGATCACAATCTTATCTCCCACCGTATCAATGGGGGAAGCGGCGGCGACTGCGGGCGCAGCTGCTGCGGCGCTGACCGAAAAAACGGTCATCATCAGTAACAGGAACGCTGCCAGCGCAATCAGAGGATAACGGACGGTACGGGTTTTCATCAGGAGCCTCCTTCCGGCTGTATACCATTTTTAATGAATCGTGTGTAACGGAAATGACTTGTTTATTCCATTATACCATGCAGGTGGGGAAAAAGCAACAGGTTTTTGAAAAAGTTGTTGCAAAAAAAGCATGGAAAAGATCCCCACGGCACCTTTATTGTAATGCCTGACATGTCAGACAGAATATGCAAAATAAAAACAGATTTCACACTGTTTGCAGGGCATATTTGATAATAAGAAGCCGGCGGCAGTCGCCGCCGGTTTGTCATGCGGCTTACGCCCAGGACATGGTTGTGGGTTTGGGATCCTTGATAATGGACTGCTTGAGGAAGGCAACTGCTTTTGCCAGTCCTTCGTCGGGGGTCATCAGGCTGTCTTCGTGCTCAATGCTCATGACCTTGTCATATCCGACCAGACGCAGATTGGAGATCATATCGCGCCAGTAATCAAGGCCGTTGCCGTATCCCACCGAGCGGAACACCCAGCTGCGATGGATTTCGTCACCGTAGTGCTTGGTATCCAGAACGCCGAACCGGGCGGTGTTGTAGCGGTCGATCTTGGTGTCCTTGGCATGGAAATGATAAATGGCACCTTCCAGTGCGCGAATGGCCGCAACCGGGTCAATCCCCTGCCAGATCAGGTGCGAGGGATCAAAGTTCGCGCCGATGATATCGCCTACTTCCTTGCGCAGACGCAGCAGGGTTTCCGGATTGTAGACGCAGAAGCCGGGATGCATTTCGAAAGCAATTTTGGTTACGCCGTGCGCTTTTGCAAAAGCGGCGGTTTCCTTCCAGTAGGGGATCAGCACCTGGTTCCACTGGTAATCCAGGATCGCCAGAAAATCGTCCGGCCAGGGGCAGGTTACCCAGTTGGGTGTCTTGTCGGCGGGTGAGCCGCCGGGACAACCGGAAAAGGTCACCACGGTGTCAATGCCCAGCTTCTCGGCCAGCAGTACCGCGTCGGTGAAATCGTCGTGAAACGCTTTCGCAATTTTCTTGTCGGGATGCACTGCGTTACCATGTACCGAAAGATTCGAGATCTCCATGTTGTGACGGCGGAAGGTCGCGCGGAACTCTTCCAGCGCCGCCGGGTCGGAGAGCAATACTTTCGGGTCGCAATGTGCTTTTCCGGGGTAGCCTCCGCAGCCGATCTCCGCCGCTTCGACTCCCATTGCTTCCAGTTTGGTCAGGACCTGTTCCAGGGACAGGTTTCCGAACAGGTTGGTCAACACACCGAGTTTCATATGTTCATACTCCTTTTCGGTTTTATGGTTTGGTTCTATGATAGCAGTTTTTTCCCGGATTTGCAAGGGGTTTTTACTTTTTCTTTCCTGCCGGAATAGAAAGGGCACTTTGCGGGCATGCTGTAGCGTATCTGACAGAATCCGGAGGTGCCGTATGAAACTGGTAAGACGACTGCTGACCGTTGGGGTGTTTTTTGCAGGCTTTTTCTGCTATCCCCGCATAGAAATATGGTACAGGGGCACGACACATCCCTCCATGGCCTTGGCGGGCGGTGTATGCGCGGCCGCGGTATACGGCATCAACTGTGCCCTCAGACGCAGTTGCCTCATAGTACGGGCGGGGGTATCGGGGTTCTGTATTACCGGAATTGAGTTCGTGTTCGGGGTGGTGTGCAACCTGTGGCTGAAATGGAATGTGTGGAGCTACTCCGCTTTCCGCTTCTCCCTGTGGGGACAGATCTGTCCTACTTACTGCCTGCTGTGGTGCCTGCTGTCGGTCCCGCTTTCCCTGTGCTTCGGCATGGTTGCGCGCTGCCTGGGAGCACGCGTCGGATGACTTGACAAATCATTCCTTTTTTGTTATAATGAAAGCAATCGTATGTGGGGGTGGCATGTATGGAGTTTCAGAGCGGGGGCGCCGCTGCGGAGAACAGGGATCTGTGTGAAAAACAGCTGGATTCGCGCCTGATTTATGACGGTACGATCGTGCATCTGTATCGCGATACCGTGTGTCTGCCCAACGGCCGGGAAGCCTTCCGCGAAGTCATCCGGCACAACGGTGCGGTGGCGGTGGTTGCCCTGTTTGATGACGGAACCGTGCTGATGGAAGAGCAGTTCCGGTATCCCCTGGGCCAGGTGCTGCTGGAGATCCCGGCAGGGAAACTGGACGGTCCGGATGAAGATCCGTGCGAAGCGGCCCGGCGTGAGCTGCGCGAGGAGACCGGTTTTACAGCGCGACAGATGACCCCGATCGGGGACTATTATCCGTCGCCTGCCATTCTCAGCGAAGTGATTCATCTGTATGTTGCGCGCGGGCTGTCGGCAGGGGAACAGTCGCCCGACGAGGACGAGTTTCTCCGGGTCCGGCGTATGCCGCTGTCCGATCTGATCCGCCGCATCTGCGCGGGAGAGATTCCGGACGGTAAGACGCAGACCGCGCTTCTTCGGGTCGCCATGCAGGAAAACCTGAAATCATGATCCGTATTATTCCCAATAGGTGAAAGGAGACAGACATGGAAGCTGTTGTATCGGTTCTGGGCGGGACAGGTGTGCTGCTGGTCGTGCTCGGACTTTTCGGTATCTGCGGATTGCTGATAGGGATTGCCCGTGGCTTTTCACACTCTTATCTGCGCGGGATCAGTGTTTGCTTCTCGGCAGGGCTCGCGGTATACGGGACCGGATGGCTGCTGTCGGGCGGGTTTCAGAAAGTGCTGTCTGTCGGCGCGGTGCGCTGGGTGCTCGGTGTTCTGAAACTTGAGCAGCCGATCAATACCCTGCTTCACATGTATCCGCAGGATCCTGTGGATGGGATCACCCTGTTCGGGGTGTTGATCGGACCGGTGCTTTTTCTGGTTCAGTTCTTTGTATACAGCCTGATCACCTGTCTTGTGATTTCGATACTGTCAGCGTTTCTGCGTACATCCCGCAGCCGCAAGCGCCTGCCGTCCCGTTTGCTCGGGGCTCTGATCGGAACGGTTCAGGGACTGCTGATCGGGGCGCTGATCCTGATTCCCGTGCTGGGGTACAATCAGGTGCTGCTTACTGCGGCGGATCAGTATGAAGCGGACGCGCAGAACCCTGATGAAAACAAAGTATATGCATTTGTCAATCGTGAGCGGAAGAGCCTGGAAGCCATCCGGGACTGCGCGCCTGCAAGATGGCTTTCGCGTTTCGGCGGCTCCTCCCTCTTCGGGTATCTTACCCGTGCGCAGACCGATACGCAGACCGTGCAGCTTTCGGAAGAATTGCCCGGTCTGGTCAGGGCCTATGCCGCGGCGCAGGTGCTCCTCGATGAGGACCCGACGCAGTATGGCGCCGCTCAGGCAGAGGCGGCGGACCGACTGGCAGATACGCTTGCCGGATCGCAGGCGCTGCAGCATACTGCGGCAGGAATGCTGAACACTGCTGCGCAGAAATATAAGGAAAACGGAGAGTTCCTGGGAGTTTCCCTTTCGGCCGGTGCTTCCGCGCCGCTGTATGATGCGCTGTGGGAGGTTCTGGAAAGCACCAATTCCGACAGAGTGGCACAGGATATGCGCATGATTGCAGATCTTTTGGATGTCGCCGTACAGGAAGGCTTGCCCGGGGCATTCGCGTCAAGGCAGGAGCTGATCCGGATCTTCTCGGATCCGGCTGCAACCGATCGGCTGCTCTCGGCGGTGCCGGAAGGGAAACGCTATGGGGTGCTGTCCGGACTGTTTTCCGACTACGGATGTGCCGGTGTCGCCGCAATGATTGCCGGCAGGGAAGATGCGGCGGACCTGGCAGACCGGATTGCGCTTCAGGTCCGACAGGCTCTGCTGTCCGGCGACCGCGACACCCTTCAAAGGGGCCTTGCCGTGGAACTGGCGTCAGCCGGGATTACGGTATGCGAACCGGTCCTGTCCGGACTGAGCGAGACGCTGTTTCTGGATGCAGCGACCGATGCCGAGCAGGTTCTGCAGGTGCTTTCGGATCTGGCAGCCATTCTGCCGGCAAACTGAACATAGGTTCGTTTTGAACAGAGAAGGACATGGTGCCTTCTCTGTTCAAACTTGTATAAAGTAAGGAGTACATATGGCAAAACAGGAAAAGCAGGACAAGCAGGACAAGCAGGTGAACACACCTGCCTACAATGCCGATTCCATCACGGTCCTGGAAGGGCTGGAACCGGTTCGCAAGCGCCCGGGCATGTATATCGGAGATACCGATGTGCGCGGTCTGCATCACATGGTCTGGGAAATCGTGGACAACGCGGTGGACGAGGCGGCGAACGGATTCGCAGACCGGATCGAGGTCACAGTGTATAAGGATGGAAGCGTGCGGGTAACCGATAACGGGCGCGGTATGCCGGTGGACCTGCATCCCGAGAAAAAGGTGCCAGGTATTGAACTGATCTTTTCCCAGTTGCATGCGGGCGGAAAGTTTGACAACAAGTCCTATTCCTATGCCGGCGGTCTGCACGGGGTAGGAGCATCGGTAGTCAATGCGCTGTCGCGGTTCCTGATTGCAGAGTCGCGCCGTGACGGGGGATGCTACCGGATCGGGTTTGCCAGCACGGGAGAGGGCGATCATATCCGTTCCGGGGTGTTGACGGAACCGTTGCACCGGATCGGGGATGCCTCCGACACCGGTTCAACCGTACATTTTTTGCCGGATGACCGGGTGTTCGTGGATGTGAAACTGGACTATCATACCATTTCCCAGAAACTGCGCGAGCTGGCATTTCTCAATGCGGGCGTGACCTTTGTGTTCACCGATGAGCGCCGCCAGGGTGATGATGCGCGCCAGGAATTCTGCTATCGGGGAGGAATGCGTGATTTTATCCGACATTTCAACAACGGCAAGGCGGTCGCTTATGAAGAACCGATTGTGATTTCCGGTGAGAGCGACGGCATTCTGCTTGAGGCGGTGATCCAGCATACCGACGCATACAGTGACACCATCATTTCGTATGTCAATAATATCCGCACCGCGGAAGGGGGCACGCACGAGACCGGCTTCAAGTCCGCAGTTACGAAAGTGCTCAATGCGGCAGCGCGCGATACCGGTGTGCTCAAGGACAAGGATGAGAATTTCACCGGCGAGGACTTGCGGGAAGGAATGACCGCGGTGATTCTGGTCAAGATGCGCGATGCGCAGTTCGAAGGACAGACCAAAACCAAACTGGGCAATATCACTGCCAAGGTTGCTGTGGAGAATATTGTCAACGATCAGCTGGGGCGGTATGTGCAGAACAGAAGCAACGCCGATATTGTCCGCTTTATGCTGGAGAAGGCCAGACAGGCGCGTGCGGTGCGGGAGGCCTCCCGGAAGGCGACAGCTCTTGCACGCAAGAAAAACAGCCTGGACGGTATCGCTCTGGTGGGGAAATTTGCTGCCAGTACCGGGCGTGATGTATCGAAAAACGAAATGTTCATTGTCGAGGGGGACAGTGCAGGCGGCAGTGCCAAACAGGGACGGGATCGCACATTCCAGGCTATTCTGCCTCTGCGCGGCAAACCCATCAACTGTGAGCGACGCCGGCTGGAGCATTTGCTTGACAACGAGGAAATCCGCTCGATTATCACGGCTCTGGGCGCCGGGGTGGGCAATGATTTCGACATTGCGAATCTGAAATACGATAAAGTGATCATTCTGGCGGATGCCGACCAGGACGGCGCCCACATCCGGGCACTGCTTCTGACCTTTTTCTACCGGTATATGCGCCGGCTGATCGAGGAGGGGCATGTGTATATCGGTATGCCGCCGCTTTACAAGGTGGATAAAAAGTCTACCAAGGAAGTGCGGTACGCCTACAGCGACCGGGAATGTGATCAGGTGGTGCAGGAGCTGGGCGGTTCACGCTCGGTATCCATTCAACGGTACAAGGGTCTCGGGGAGATGAATCCTTCGCTGCTGTGGGAGACTACCATGAATCCGGCGCACCGGACGCTGGTGCGTGTCAATATCGAGGATATTTCGGATGCGGAAGAACTGGTGACGCTGCTGATGGGCGACGATGCGGAGCGGCGACGCGAATACATCATTGAACATGCCGATTTCAACAAGACCGATGCTTTCATGAAGAAAGTGAAAGTCTGACCGGATAAGGAGCGGAGATGAGAAAGCAACAGGATACAAAGGACCATACGATCATTCTGCAGAAAAACATGGAAGAGGTCATGCACCAGTCCATGCTTCCTTATTCGGAACATGTCATACTGGAGCGTGCGTTGCCCCGCGTGGAGGACGGACTCAAGCCGGTTCAGCGCCGGGTGCTGTATGTGATGTATGAACAGGGGCTTACCCCCGACAAGGCCTTCCGGAAATCGGCAAACATCGTCGGGGAAACCATGGCGAAATACCATCCGCACGGTGACTCTTCCATTTACGAGACGATGGTGCGCCTGGCCCAGGATTTCAATATGCGTACGCCGCTTGTGGAAGGCAACGGCAACTTCGGTTCGATGGACGGGGATCCGCCTGCTGCGTTCCGGTATACCGAGGCACGCATGGCTCCTGCAGCGCTGGAACTGATGCGGGATCTGGAGAAGGATACAGTCAGCTGGTCGCTGAATTTTGATGATACGAGGCGGGAGCCCGATGTGCTGCCCGCCCTGTTTCCCAACCTGCTGATCAACGGCGCGTCGGGGATTGCGGTGGGACTGGCCACCAATATCCCGCCGCACAACCCGGGAGAGGTGATCGATGCCGTGATTGCCTATCTGCAGAATCCGCGTATTTCGCTGGATAAGGTGATGGAGATTATCAAAGGGCCGGATTTTCCCACCGGAGGAATAATTGCCAACGGGGAAGCTCTGCGGCAGATCTATACCACGGGCGTCGGGAAACTGACCATGCGCGCCCGCGCCAAAGTGGAATCGATTCCGGGCGGCAAAAGCGCCATTGTGATTACCGAATTCCCCTATCAGACCAACAAGGCGGAACTGCTGGCGAAGATTCTGGAGACCGCGCGTGCGCAGAAGGAAATCATTGCGCAGATTGCGGATATCCGGGATGAATCGGACCGTACAGGGGTCCGCGCGGTCATTGAGGTCAAGCGGGAGGGCGATGCGGGTAAACTGCTCAACTTCTTTTATAAATATACCGATCTGCAGAAGACCTTCGGGGTCAATATGGTGGCGATCGCTGAGGGCAAGCCCAAACAGATGTCCCTTCTGGATGCGATCCGGTACTATGCCGATTTCCGGCGGGAAGTGGAAGTGCGGCGTGCACGGTTCGAACTCAAGGCGGCGCGTGAGCGCGAGGAGATTCTGGCGGGGCTTTTGATTGCGGCAAAAAACATTGACAAGGTGATCAAGATCATCCGCACCTCGAAGACCCCGGCACAGGCACGCGAGAGGCTGTGCGAAACCTTCCGTCTGACCGAACGGCAGGCTACTGCCATCCTGGAAATGCGTCTGCGCAGGATTACCGCGCTCGAAGTGGAAAACATTGAGTCGGAGCTTGCCGAGATCCGGGAGCTGATTGCCGAACTGGAATCCATTCTTGCCGACAAGAAAAAACTGCTGGCGGTCATCCGCGCCTCTCTGCTGGATGTCAAAAAAAGGCTGAAGAGTCCGCGCCGTACCGAAATTCTGCAGAACAGCAAGCTTGCCGATGTGGCGCGCGACGCATTCAAGACGGTGGAAGATGCAGTGATCTATGCGGATGAAAACGGCGAGCTACATCAGGTGAGTGAAAAGATCTTCGAGAATATCAGTAAGGAAACGCCGGTTCCGGCAGAGCATGTGGCCAGGCTGCGTACCGATATGCAGGTGCTGCTGATCGGAGACTGCGGCGGATGTTATGTGGTGGACGCCGAGGATGTGCCGGAAAACAAAACCGCGCGCGAGCGCGGCGTGATTCCGGAGCGGATTGTCAAGGGGTTTACGGATCACCGGGTGATTTTCCTGTGCCCGGTGGATCCTAAACTGGAAAAGCAAAAACTGCTGATGATCACCCGCTGCGGTATGGGAAAAACCACCCAGCTTTCCGA
>CASFDI010000063.1 GCA_949293405.1 uncultured bacterium
CAGTTCTTCCTTTGCACAACGGGAAAGCGGAGTCTCGAGAAGTTCTTCTTCCCCACCCGTATCGCCGAAATGCAGAGCGGTCAATACTTCTCCCGTCTGATACAGAGTCAGCGGCCCGAGCGGAGAGTACCAGAGATCCCGACTCATGCATCGAGCGCACGGTCGACCGCCCGGCGCACGCGCAGAAGCGTCTCCTCAGAACGCGGGTAGGAACGGAAAGTCAGGGACTGATTGGCTTCGCGCTCAATCAGGCGCACCGTTTCCTCATGACCGATCTTTGCCGCGAGCGCATCATAAGCCCGCAGGTCCTGCAGTGCTTGGCGGAACACACAGGAACGGATCGATTCCAGCGGTCCGTCAGGTCCGGGATAGACTGAGAACGGATCGCCCGACGGGAATGCTCCGCCCGCATCGGTGACAAGGAAGGGATTGATATGCGCACGGGAATACTGGGTATTGTAGAAATTGAATCCCCATTGCAGGAATCCGTCAAAACGGTATTTGAACAGCAGCATGCCCAGCACCCGGTCCCGCCTCAGAGGCATCGCCATGAACCGGTTAGACACCTCCTGGTTCTGCGATACGCAGTAATATCCCCATCTCTCATGCGGATGCACCTTCAGAAACGGCTCGATATGATTGATCGCCGTAACCGGGATTTCGACTGCGCCGCTCTCGTAGTAGGCAATGCTGGAGAGCGCATCCATGACAGGCCGCCCCTCAACATAGGGAGCAACCAGGGATTTTGCATGGAGATATCCGTCCAACTGTTCGACCCCGTGCGGCTCGTCCGATATGTGGAAGCGGCAGTGGTCAAAGGCGTCAACCGATTTCAGATAGGCAACCAGAGCAGGCAGAAAATGCGACAGGAACGCCGGATACTCTTCTCCAGCGGCAGGCGTATCCCAACCGAATTTCCGCTTGTATTCCCCGTTCTCGGTCACCATGATCTTGGGTGCGGCGACTGCGCCCCATTGCGTAAAAAGATGGCAGATTTCGAATTCGGTGATCCCGCATTCCCGGCACAGGCTGATCCATCTGCCGAGCGGTCTGAAATCAAATTCCCACACATCGCCCGTCAGCGTAATATCCACCAGCTGCACCGTGGTGCGTTCTCCACCCACCGCCGTATCAAGCGGCGGGGTAACCACCGGTGTGTAAATGAGGTTGATCCCGCAGTCGGCGGCGGTACGCAGGAATGCGCCCACCCGGTTCCACCATTCCTCGCTACGCACCTCTGTCCCGTAATAATCTGCAATACAGTCGGCATGAAACCACTGGGTGAATTTCAGCCGCGCAGGGGCGAGCGGGGCAGCGTGCAGATAAACCGTCATGTAAATCCGGGCCCGGAATCCCTCGCCCTGCGCGGTCAGACACACGGGATAGGTCCCTGCCGGTGTTCCTTCCTCGGGCAATACCGTTACCCACAGAGAAGTATATTCTCCGGCAGTAAGCGTCAGCTTACCGTCAAACGGAAACAGCGGATCGGGAAACAGTCCAGGTTCGACCGTCAGATAATCGTCATCGTACCGCCCGGGCACAACCGGAAGAGTGGAAGGTACAAAGCCGATGCGACGCACCGACACGGAAATACCTGCCGGCGCCTGACAACTGACCGTGAGAGTCGTGTCACAATCCGAGCGGAAGGCGACCTGATAGTAACCGGTTTCCCCGCCGAGCAGAGAGAGCGCGCGGCACGGTACGCCGGAAGTGCACCGGTCCGGAAAAACCTTCTCCAGTGAAGAAAGCTGCAAAAACTGAATAGCCATATGAAAACCTCCGCAGTATCACTTGTTTTTTACTTGACAAAACAAACGGAAACAGTATAAAATGAAAACAGATACAAAACAGGCGGTCACCGCTGCACGAAAGCCGCCACACGGGAAAGGAGTTCTGATACGAATATGCATGTACTGATGATCAACGGCAGTCCGCACGAGAAGGGCTGCACATATACCGCGCTGACCGAGGTTGCCGCCGGACTTTCCGAAGGGGGAGCGGACAGCGAAATCCTGTGGCTCGGCCAGGGGCCGTTTGATTCCTGCCTGGGCTGCGGCGCATGCGCCCGGCTGGGCCGCTGTATCAAAGACAGCGATCCGGTCAACCGCGCACTGGAGCGTGCGGCGGAATCGGACGGATTCATCTTCGGGTCGCCGGTACACTACGCCGAGCCCACCGGAGCGATGAAGGCGTTCCTGGATCGTTTCTTCATGGCGTCAGGCGGACGGCTGAACTTCAAGCCTGCCGCAGCGGTGGTCAGCTGCCGCCGCGGCGGTGCCAGCGCTGCACTGGAAGCCATGACCAAGCACTGCGGACTTTTCTCCATGCCGATCGTTGCGGGCACCTACTGGAACATGGTGCATGGCAGCAAGCCGGAGGAAGTACGGCAAGACCTGGAGGGCATGCAGAACATGCGCACACTGGGCAGAAACATGGCATGGCTGCTGGGTTGCATCCATGCGGGACGCGCGGCAGGCATCTGCCCGCCGCCCTACGAATCGCCGCGCGTGAAGACCAACTTTATCCGCTGACCCGACAATCCCGTCTGCGGATGCATCCCCGATCCGCAAGCGCCTGTCACCGCGCGTCCGTCAGTCGGTATTCTGTC
>CASFDI010000064.1 GCA_949293405.1 uncultured bacterium
CCCTCATGTACGGCCTTCTATACGGTTTCTGTTCGTCAGACCAGAGGTTTGCCCGTGGGTTTGTAGGTTCCCCACATCCGGCTTCCTTCAGATTCCACCTCACGATGGACACCCTTGCCTTCGGCTATGTCCTTCCCGCTACCGGGCGGATTTGGGACTTGCACCCTTGAGAAACGTGCGCCGCCAGGCGCACTACCAAGAGCAGACCGCCCGGACAACTCCGGGCGGTCTGCTCTGTTTATTTTTATTGCGCCTCGCGCAGTGCGGCGCGTTGCTGCGCCATGACCAGTTTGTAATAATACCCGCGTTTGGCGAGCAGTTCGGCATGCGTGCCGAATTCCACCACCACACCGTGATCCAGCACCAGCAGTTTGTCGGCATTGCGCAAGGTGGAAAGGCGGTGCGCAATCGCAAAGGTGGTGCGCCCCACGGTCAGCCGGTTGATGGCATCCTGGATGAGTTTTTCGGTTTCGGTATCCAGCGCCGCGGTTGCCTCGTCCAGAATCAGGATGCGCGGATTGTGAATCAGAGCGCGCGCAATCGCCACGCGCTGCCGCTCACCGCCCGACAGGGAGTACCCCTTCTCGCCCACCATGGTGTTGTACCCTTCCGGCAGGCTGACAATGAAGTCGTGCGCATTTGCCGCCCGTGCCGCCGCGATGACCTCGTCATTGGACGCGCCGGGCTTGCTGTACCGGATGTTGTCCCGGATCGAACCGGAAAACAGGTGGGTTTCCTGCAATACCACGCCGATCTGGGAACGCAGGGCGTTCTGTGAAATGTCCTTGATGTTGACATTATCAATCTCAATGGCGCCCTCGGACACATCGTACAGACGCATGATCAGGTTGATCAGGGTGGTCTTCCCGCATCCGCTGTGTCCCACGATGCCCACCATCTCGCCCTGTTTGACCGACAGGCTGACATTTTTCAGGACCGGGTTGTAAGTATCGTAACCGAAGGTGATATTCTTGATTTCCACATCGCCCTCGATCCGGATATCCACCGGCAGGTCGATATCCGCCACTTCAGGCGTCTCCTCCAGAATCTCAAAGATCTTGCTCAGAGAGGTGATAAAGTTGGAAATATTACGCGGAATGGTAGTGATCTGCAGAAGCGGCTCATAGATGATGTTGGCATAGCTGTTGAACTGGTTGAGCGTACCGACATCCATCGCGCCGCCGAACAGCATGAGGTTTCCGTACAGCAGAATGAAGTAGCTGCCCAGCCGCAGAAAGAAGCCCAGAATCGGGAACACCGTATCAAACAGACGCGCGTTGGATTCATCCTGATCCGACGCATCGGCGGAAAGCGCTTCAAACTTCCCTACCGCCGCCGCCTCATTGCCGTAACTCTTCACCACGCGCACACCGTTGAGCACATCCTGCAGATACCGGTTGACCCGGTGATTGAGCAGCCAGGCATGTACATTGCGCCGGCGCATGACATCCCAGAACTTCACGATGAAGAACACCGCAAACGGCAGCGGGATGAAAATGAACAGGCACATGATCGGGCTGAGATAGAGCAGCAGAAGCAGTGCCAGTACAAACGAGAACAACTGTCCGAACAGGGTGGGCAGCTGACCGGTGACGAAGGTCTGCACCACGGAGACATCGTTGTTGATTCTGCCGATCAGGTCTCCGGTGGTCTTGGTCTGGATACTGTTCATCGACAGGGTCTGAATCTTTTCGAACAGCAGCGTGCGCACCAGTCGTGTAAACTTGTTACCCGATATGGCCGAAATACGGGACTGCGCCACATTCAGTGCCCGGTGGCAGAAATCCAGCGTCACCAGCGCCAGCACAATCAGCAGAAAGTGGAACAGCACCCCTTCGGTGTTGATATCAATATTGTTGTTGGTAATGTACTCGTCGATGGCGATTTTCTGCACCGCCGGCACAATGAAGCGGAAAATCACCGCCAGAACCGTGGCAAACAGCGGGAACAGCATCATCAGACGCATGCCGCGCAGCATGCCCCACAGTTTCTTGTAAATATCGCGTTTGTTCTGGCAGAAGGGGCAGATCTGGGTGTGCAGCATATAGGGTCTGCCGCACTTGGGGCAATAGCGCTCGGGCTCAGCCGAAGTCAGCGGTTCCCCAAGGCTTGCGCTCTCCCGGCGCGCCCGCGCCGCGATCAGTTCGCATCCCGACACCGCCACCGCATACCGCGGCAGGTTCCATCCGGAAATAAAGCGGCACAGAATGACCGAATTGCCGTCAATCTTGCAGTAAAAACTGACCGAGCCGTACATGATGTCGGTCGCAAATTCGCTCATGTGGGCAAAATCGTACTTTTCCAGCACCTTGCCGTCCAGGATCTTGTACAGGTACCGGTCGGTAAACATCATGTACCCCTTGACGAATTCCGTACCCTCGATATCATAGGGCAGGCAGTACATCCGCCGTTCGCTCTTGTCCGATGCCGCGACAAACGCGGCCTCGTCGCGCTCGGGGAGGGTATACATCAATTTCATGAAGGATCTCCTTTCCCAGCGCTGTCTTACAGATAGATCTCTATCTTCTTCAGGCTCGAGCGATCCAGTTTCTGCGGATCCATGATCACAAAGCAGTTACCGTCGATATCGCTGATCATCACCCGCTTATCCTCCAGGGTTCGCACATTGGACGAGGGGTTCCGCAGGACAAAACTGAATTTCCCCGCCGTGGTATCCACATCGCAGTAGATATAACCCAGTTTTTCCTTCAGGGAATAGACCTTGGTAATCGCGGGTGTGAAGTAGCGCAGAGAAAGTTCCTGATTGAGCAGTTTCACCGTCTCCGGGTCAAAGTCGCTCAGCGTATAGATCAGACCGATCTCCTGACCGCGCTCCTTGGTGCGCGAATCAGGCTCCCGGATGGCAATGTATACATCCGGATCCGAAATCGGGAAAGACCGGACTGCCACCACCCGTTCAAAGTGCTCCTCGTGTCCGTCCGGGTGCGTCAGGGTCATGGAAATCAACCCGCCCGCAGAGGGGTAGAACCGGGCGTTTTCGGGAAGCAGCCGTACCGACTGGCGCTTTTTGAACAGGTCGTCGTCATCTCCCTGCTCCAGGTCCTTGATAATCTGTTCGGTTTCCAGCATAGCGTCTCCTTTCCGGGGGGTCACAGCCCCTGTGCGACCTTCTTCATCTGTTCGTTCTGCAGCGTGTACAGGCGGTAATAGACCCCTTTCTTCGCCAGCAGTTCCTCAGCGGTTCCCCGTTCGGCGATCTCCCCGTTTTCGATCGCCATCAGATAGTTGCAGTTTTTCAGAGTCGAGAGGCGGTGCGCAATGGTGATGGTGGTTCTGCCTTCGATCAGTTTGTCCACCGCTTCGCTGATCAGCCGCTCGGTCTCGGTATCCATGGCGGCAGTCGCCTCGTCCATAATCAGCAGTGAAGGAGAAAGCAGCAGCGCGCGCGCAATCGAGATGCGCTGCCGCTCACCGCCCGAAAGCGAACGCGAACCGATTCCCACCTCGGTCTCGTACCCTTCGGGCAGGTTGAGAATGAAGTCATGTGCGTTTGCCGCTTTTGCCGCGGCAATCACCTCTTCCATGGTGGCCTCCGGTCGGGCATACCGGATATTGTCCGCAATGGTACCGAGGAACAGGAAGATTTCCTGGGACACAATCGCAATATTCTTGCGCAATGATTTCTGCTCGATCTGCTTGACATCATAGCCGTCAATGGTGATCGAGCCCGATACCACATCGTACATGCGGGTGATCAGATTGGCAATGGTACTCTTACCGCTGCCGGTATGCCCTACCAGTCCCACATGGTCGCCCGCGCTGATGTGGAAAGACACTTCCTTCAGGATCGGTCGGTTGGGCGTATAGTGGAAGCACACATCCTTGAATTCGATATCCCCGCGGATTTCGTCCAGTTTCACCGCGTCGGGCGCGTCGTTGATCTCGGGAATCATGTCCAGAATATCGAACATGCGCTCTGCCGAGTTGATGGTGTCGGTCAGCAGGTTGGTGAAGGTGCTGAAGAAGTTCAGCGGGCCGAAAATCATCCCCACATATCCGAGGTAGGTGGTCAGCTGACCGTAGGTCATATGCCGGCTCATGACTTCGATACCGCCGTATCCCCAGATGGCCTGGGAGGAAATACCGATCAGAAGCCCCACAATCGGGAAGATGGTGATGGAGATCAGGTTGGCCTTCAGGTTTGCCTGATACAGTTTGGTGGAATAGCGGTAAAAACTGTGCGACTCTTCCGCTTCCTTGGCGAACGCCTTGACCACGCGGATGCCGTTGAGCGAGTCGCCCAGCATGGCATTCATCGAGGAGGAGCGCCGGTACTGCAGTGAGAAGGCCCGCCACAGTTTGGGCAGCTGAGTGCGGAACATCACCACGATGATCGGCACCGGAACGAAGACGATCAGGGTCAGCTTCCAGTTGATCAGAAGCAGGAATATGGTCAGACCGATGAAGTTGAGCAGATTGACGATCAGGTGCGGCACACCGTCGATATAGAAGTTCCGGATACGGACCGCGTCATAGTTGACCCGGTTGATCAGCCGGCCGGTGGGGTTGGCGTTGAAATAGGAAAGCGAAAGTTTGTTCATCGCCCGGAAAATATCATTCTTCATATCCCGGGTCACGCAGGTGGACATGTGCGCATTGGCGCGGTTCTGCACAATGCTGGCCAAAAGGGACAGCAGCGCCATGCCTACCAGAATGCCCACAAAGACATATACATATCCGATATCGTGCCAGCGTCCGGTCAGCTGTTCTCCGCTCTCACTGAAAGTGGGTTCGCTGATGACCTGGTCATACAGCATCTGTCCGCTGACAATAGGGGTCAGAAGCGAAATGCCCGAGGTGACCAGCATGCAGATCAGCACGGTGACCAACTGTACCTTGAAGTCCTTGAAGTAGGACAGCAGGCGGAAAATCATGTTCTTCCGATGGGAGCACTTCTCACAGATCCGGCGCTCCTGATCAGGATAAACCGTGCCGCATTTGGGACATTTTGCATTGAACTGTTCAAAGATCGGATCGTCCTCCCGGACGATCTCCCCGCGCATCAGTCTCTCCCAGATATACACAAACGCAAAAAGCCTGCGTTTACATGCGTTCGTACAATAACCGACAATCGCGGTGGTTCCTTCCCTGCAGAACGCATCGCGCAGTGCCTGATACGCTTCATCGTCCAGATCTCCCCGCTCGGGTACCGGCCGGTCGTGCCGGTATGCAAGCAGTCGGTTGGAAGACGCGAAGTTATCAATGTACGGATCGCAAAAATACGCAAGCTCAAATTCGTCGTATGTATCGGTAGAAACATCCAGCCGGCACAGTCGCAGCCGCTTGTGGTCCAGAACCAGCCAGCATGCTCCGAATGCACCCGCGGTATTCAGATCCATATACAGCGCCGCCAGAATGTCATCCTCTGCCACTCCGGCCGCCATAAAACGCTGCAATATTTCTTCGTCGGGCTTATTCAACGGTAACATGGCATTCACCCAGGCACTCCGCACGGAATGCTCCCTTTATGCACCAATTTGTGACCGACAGCCAAAGCCGGGGCTGACCGATCGTTCGTCAAACAAACCAATCGGCAGAGGCCGCAGCGGTACTGCCGAAAAGGATTTCAGACAGTCTGAAAATGCCGGATCATGTCCGCACCATGTGCGGTTTTGTCTTAATTAGGATACCACAAATTCCCTTTCTGTCAAGGGGATTTTGAATTTTTTTCGTTTTTCAGCGTCTTGAATAAACATTTACAGTTTTTTTATGAACATTTAATAATACTTTCATAAATCACGAAAAATGGTCTTCCATCGCCTTGCAAATTGCCGAAAAAGTCTCCTCGCTGATGTCATGTTCCATCTTGCAGGCATCCGCGGCGGCGATTTTCCCGGGCACCCCGATCCGTTGCAGAAAGTCGGTCAGCACGCGGTGCCGCCTGAGCATCCGGGATGCAATGGCATGTCCGTGATCCGTCAGGCGCACATGATTTTCTCCATCCACATCCAGCAGGCCTTCGCGTTTGAGTTTGCCCAGCACCACCGATACGGTGGGGCGCGAATACCCCAGATACGCACAGATGTCGGCCGCATGTACGCCGTCCGTACGCTCTGAGAGGATCAGAATGGTTTCCAGATAATTCTGAATGGTCTCCGAAAGCATGGCATTCCCTTCCTTAATAATAATATTCAGAACACCAGGCGACGCACCTGTTCCACCCTGCCGCCCGGCGCAAAGGTGAAAATCGCTCCTTCCGCCTGAATCGGTCCTTCGGCAGGAACATGACGCCGATAGATCCGGGTCAGATACGCCTCCTGCGCTTCCTGTACCCGGCACCCCAGCACGCTCTCGCGCACGCCGCACATCCCGATATCGGTAATGTATCCCGAGCCGCGCGGAAGAACCCGCTCATCCGCTGTGGGCACATGCGTGTGCGTACCGAACATCACCTGGATTTCTCCGTCAAACAGATGCGCCAGCAGGTATTTTTCTCCCGTGAGTTCGGCGTGAATATCCAGCACCGCCGCATCGTATTTTCCCGCTTCTCGCTCCAGCACCCGCCGGATACAGGGCACCGGATGGTCCAGCTGCGGCTGCATGCTCATGACACCCATGACATTCATCACCAGCAACCGGTAGCCGCACGCGTCCGCAATGACATACCCGTGCCCGGGCACCGCGTCCGGATAATTGAGCGGTCGGACCATCAGCCGCCCTTCCTCCAGCATCGGGTAACATGCCGGATTCTGCATGGTGTGGTTGCCCCCGGTAATCACATCCACGCCCCCCTCGGTGAGTTTGCGCACCTGATCCGGCCCAGCGCCTATGATAAAGGAAGCGTTTTCCCCGTTCGCCACCACAAAATCAATGTGCTCCCGGCGGCGCACCTCCCACAGCCGCTCGGCCACATACGCCGCGGCGCGCTGATCGGTAATATCCCCCAATGCCAACAGATTCATCCCATCCTCCAAAAAAACCGGGGCGTGCCGTGCGGCAGTCGCCCCGGAACCGGTAAACCGGTCTTATTTTGCATAATCCACGAACCGGCTCTCCCGGATCACGCTGACTTTGATCTGCCCGGGATACTCCAGTTCTCCCTCAATCTTGCGGGCAATATCGTATGCAAGCAGTTTCATGGCGTCATCCGAAATATCCTCAGGTTTCACCATCACGCGCACCTCGCGCCCGGCCTGAATGGCGTAGGTTTTCTCCACGCCCTTGAAGGTACCGGCGATCTCTTCCAGTTTCTGAAGCCGTTTGATGTAATTTTCAACATTTTCACGGCGCGCGCCCGGCCGTGCCGCCGAAATCGCATCCGCCGCCTGCACGATCAGCGCCACAATGCTATGTGCTTCCACATCCCCGTGATGCGCTTCACTCGCATGAATCACATCCTTGTTTTCATGGTATTTGCGCGCTACATCCACGCCCAGCTGCACATGCGAACCTTCCACTTCGGCGGTCAGGGCCTTGCCGATATCGTGAAGCAGTCCTGCGCGTTTGGCCAGCATGGAGTCCACACCCATCTCATCCGCGATGATTCCGCTGAGCAGCGAAACCTCCACCGAATGCCGCAGCACATTCTGCCCGTAACTGGTGCGGTACCGCAGTCTGCCCAGCAGACGGATCAGCTCGGTGTGCAGACCGTGCACACCTGTCTCAAACACCGCTTTCTCACCGGCCTGTTTGATGGTGGCCTCGACATCGCGCCGCGCCTTCTCCACCATCTCCTCGATCCGGCCGGGATGAATCCGGCCGTCCGAAATCAGGTTCTCCAGTGCCAGACGCGCAACCTCGCGCCGCACCGGATCAAATCCCGAAATGGTGATGACCTCGGGCGTGTCATCAATAATCAGTTCCACACCGGTCAGCGTCTCGATCGTGCGGATGTTGCGTCCTTCCCGGCCGATGATGCGTCCCTTCATATCCTCGTTGGGCAGCGGCACCACCGAAATCGCCACCTCGCTGACATGATCCGCCGCACAGCGCGCAATCGCCAGCGACAGAATGTCCTTCGCCCGTGCGTCCGCTTCTTCCCGATACTGCGCTTCATATTCGGAAAGTTTGCGTGCGGTTTCGTGCGCAATCTCATCGTCCAGCCGCGCCAGCAGTTCGGCTTTCGCCTCTTCTGCCGTCATGCCCGACACGGTTTCCAACCGCTGTACCTGCAGGTCCAGCGTCTTCTGTATGTCTGCGCGCAGCTCCTCAGCTTCCTTCTGTTTTTCGGCGAGTTGCTGTTCCTTTTTCTCAACCCCCTCCAGCTTACGGTCCAGAGACTCCTCTTTCTGCGTGACGCGTCTCTCCAGGCGCGACACTTCTTTGCGACGCTCCTTGATCTCGTTCTCCGCTTCATTCTTCGAGCGGATGATCTCTTCTTTCGCTTCCAGCAGGGATTCTTTCTTACGGGACTCTGCCACACGAAGGGCATCGTCCAGAATTTCCTTTGCCTGATTCTCGGCACTGCCGATCTTGGCTTCTGCAATCTTCTTGCGGTACAGGATACCAAGCAGCACGCCCACGATCAGGCCGGCAACTATTCCGACTGCCAAATACAGTCCTGTCATTCCACACCTCCTTGAATTTTTCTGAATTACTATCATATATGGATCGGTACGGGTTCCGTATATCTCCGCATTCTAATGCGCATCCTTAGTTTGTTGAGAAATATACAAACATTATTATATAATAATTCCCCTACCCTGTCAAGAGTCATTGACCTCTTTGCGAAAATGCGGTTTTTATAATTAACAAAAAGTTCACAAAAAAATTTTGAGATCCTCTTGACAATTCCGTCCGACGGTGGTACATTATATGCAGAAGTTAGCACTCGTCCCTTTTGAGTGCTAAAATTGACAGGGAGGAGGAACAGGCATGGATGAAAGCCAACTCAGCGAACGGAAAAAGCGGATTCTCAAAGCCATTATTGAGGCGCACATTGCATACGGCGAGCCGGTCGGATCCAAATATCTGGCAAAGGACCAGCAGTTAGCCTGTTCGTCTGCTACCATCCGTAATGAAATGGCGGAACTCGAATCCATGGGCTACCTGGAACAGCCGCATACCTCGGCCGGACGGATTCCGTCCGAAGCGGGATACCGGTTTTATGTCAATCAGTTGCTGGACCGGTACAGTATGACGGCGGGCGAGATTGCGGAAATCAACCGCACCCTGCGCCGCAAACTCCACGAAATGGACCAGATTCTGGCGGAAGCCTCCCGTCTGGCGTCCAACCTGACCAACTACACCGCCATCGCGGTCAAGCCGCGGCGTGCTTCGGTTGCGGTCACCCGGTTTGAGTGCCTGTATGTGGACAGCCGCAACTTCATTCTGATCATGCTGTTCCCGGGCGGTACGGTCAAGAGCAAGAACATCCGTCTGAGCGTCCCGGTCACCGCGGCGCAGACCGCCCTGCTTGGCAGCCTCTTGAACCTGCTGGTAGCCGGAAAAAGCGCAGATCAGTTCAACCTGCCCCTGATGCTGGAACTGGAAAACAGGCTGGGCAGCGCATCCGCACTGGCAAATCCCATTCTCAAAACCATCTACGAGACCATGTCCGAGGTGGACGGCGGAGACCTGCGGGTCGAAGGAGTCAACCGACTGCTTCAATACCCCGAGTATGCCGATGTCAACGAATTGCGTCAGCTGATTGATCTGTTTGAGCGCAAAGACGAACTGTTGGATCTGGTGTGTGCCCGGGCGGAGAGCGATCAGATCAACATCTGTATCGGCAGTGAAAACACGGTGCAGGTGATGAATCACTCCACCCTGGTATTCAAGACCATCCGCAGCGGCAACCGGGTGCTTGGCGCCATCGGCGTCATCGGACCGCGCCGGATGGATTACGGGCGGGTGATTTCCACCATTGACAATCTGGCGTTCGGCATTGACCATCTGCTTTCGGACGCCGACAACCATACCGAGAAAGGAGCGTTACCGCCGGATTCCCCGACGGCAGACAAGACATGAACGAGAACGAAAAGACCGCTTCCGTGCCCGAAACCGAAGACCTGCAGGCGCCGCCCGCAGAAGAGACTTCCAAAGAGCCGGACACTGCACCGGCTGCAGAAAGCGCCGCGGAAACGGAGTCTGCACCCCAGAAGAAAAAAGGAAAAAAGGAAGTGACTCTGGAAAACGCCCTTGCCGAAAAAGAAGCCGAGCTTGCTGCCCTGCAGGATAAATACCTGCGTCTGGCAGCCGAGTATGACAATTTCCGCCGTCGCTCCCAGAAGGAACGCGAAGGAATATACACCGATGCGGTTGCGGACGCGGTACGCGAACTGTTGCCCATTGCGGATAATCTGGAGCGTGCCGTTGCATCCGGCAGCCAGGATTCCGAAGGGTTGGCGCAGGGACTCTCCATGACGCTGAAAGCGCTGGAAGAATCCCTCTCCCGGCTGGGCGTGGAATCATACGGAGTATCGGGCGACAGCTTTGATCCCAATCTGCACAATGCGGTGATGCACGAGGAGGACCCGGATCAGGAAGAAAACCGGATCACGGATGTTTTCCAGCGCGGCTATCGCAAAGGTGAGCGCATCATCCGGCACGCTATGGTAAAAGTGGTCAACTGACCGCCGTGCCGCAAACACACATGCCGAAAACGGGGCGCAAGAGGCCCCGCAAGGCACTGAAAAAGTATTAAATTTTGGAGGAATATAGATTATGGGAAAAATTATCGGTATTGACCTGGGGACTACCAACTCCTGTGTCGCAGTATTTGAAGGCGGCGAGCCGGTCGTCATCCCGAATCCGGAAGGAAGCCGCACCACCCCCTCTGTGGTGGCATTTTCGAAGACCGGCGAACGCATGGTCGGTCAGGTTGCAAAGCGTCAGAGCGTGACCAACCCGGAGCGCACGGTCATCAGTATCAAGCGTGAAATGGGTACCGATCACAAAGTGAAAATTGATGACAAGTCCTATTCCCCGCAGGAAATCTCCGCTATGATTCTGCAGAAGCTGAAAGCCGATGCGGAAGCATACCTCGGCTCTCCCGTGACCCAGGCGGTCATCACGGTTCCTGCCTACTTCTCGGATGCACAGCGTCAGGCCACCAAGGACGCGGGCAAGATTGCCGGTCTGGAAGTACTGCGTATCATCAACGAGCCGACCGCTGCGGCCCTTGCTTACGGCATGGATAAGGAACAGGAACAGAAAATTATGATCTACGACCTGGGCGGCGGTACATTCGATGTCTCGATTCTGGAAATTTCCGACGGGGTATTCGAAGTGCTGGCTACCGCGGGTAACAACCGGCTGGGCGGCGATGACTTCGACCAGAAGATCATCGACTGGATGGCCGATACCTTCGCCAAGGAAAACGGCGGCATTGACCTGCGCCGCGACAAGATGGCCCTGCAGAGACTCAAGGAAGCAGCCGAAAAGGCCAAGATCGAGCTGTCGGGCGTGATGAGCACTTCGATTTCCCTGCCCTTCATTACCGCAGACCAGAACGGGCCGAAGCACTTTGAGGCTACCCTGACCCGTGCAAAGTTCGACGAGCTGACCCGTGACCTGGTGGATGCCACCGTCGGACCGGTCAAACAGGCGCTTTCCGACGCCGGACTGTCTCCTTCTCAGATTTCCAAGGTTCTGCTGGTGGGCGGTTCTACCCGTATTCCCGCCGTGCAGGAAGAGGTCAAGAAGCTGACCGGCAAGGATCCTTTCAAGGGCATCAACCCGGACGAATGCGTTGCCATCGGTGCGGCCATTCAGGCCGGCGTGCTGGGCGGCGAGGTCAAGGACCTGCTCCTGTTGGATGTCACCCCGCTGTCGCTCGGTATTGAGACGCTGGGCGGCGTGTTCAACCGCATTATCGACCGTAACACCACGATCCCGGTCAAGAAGAGCCAGATCTACTCCACCGCGGCAGACGGACAGACCTCGGTTGAGATCCATGTGCTGCAGGGCGAGCGTGACATGGCTGCCGGCAACACCACGCTGGGCAGATTCATTCTCGATGGGATTCCGGCGGCACCCCGCGGCGTGCCGCAGATCGAAGTCACCTTCGATATCGATGCCAACGGTATCGTGAATGTGACCGCAACCGATAAGGGGACCGGCAAGGAGCAGCACATCACCATCACCTCCTCGACCAACATGAGCAAGGAAGATATCGACCGCGCGGTCAAGGAGGCTGAGAAGTATGCCGCCGAGGACAAGAAGCAGAAAGAGGCGGTGGAGGCCAAAAACCAGGCTGAAAACATGATCTTCCAGGTGGAAAAGACCATCAAGGAAGCAGGCAGTAAGTTCACCGAAAGCGATCTCGCCCCCGTGAACGCCGCCATCGAAAAACTGAAGGAAACCGTCAAGGGCACCGATGTTGAGGCCATCAAGGCCGATACCAAAGCAGTGGAAGAAGCCTTCTACCCGCTGGCAGCCAAGATGTACCAGGACAGCGGCGCGGCACAGGGCGGAACACAGGAGCAGACCAACACCGGCTCCCAGAGCAGCGACGGCACCTACTACAACGCAGACTTTGAAGACAAGACCGATAAACAGTAATCCATGAATAGGCATACAGCCGCACCACCGGTGGTGCGGCTGTATGCAAGTCATGAAACAGTCTGAGAAAACCCGGGGAGGCTCTTTTTCCGGGCCCCTCTGAAGGAGTGATCCATATGGCAGATACCAAACGAGACTATTACGAAGTGCTGGGCGTGCAGAAAACCGCCACCGACGCCGAAATCAAGAAGGCGTACCGCGCCCTGGCGAAAAAATACCACCCCGATATGAACCCGGGCGACAAGGAAGCCGAGAAAAAATTCAAAGAGGTCAACGAGGCGTACAGCGTGCTGTCGGACAGCGACAAACGCAAGAAATACGATCAGTTCGGCCACGCGGCGTTTGATCCCGCATCGGGCGGAGAGGGCTTTGGCGGTTTCGGCGAAGGCTTCGATTTCGGCGACCTGTTCTCTTCTTTCTTCGGCGGCTCGGGCGGCGGGCGACGCAGCAGCGGACCGGTCCCGCGCGACGGAGACGATATCGGCGTGCGCATTACCCTGTCCTTTGAGGACGCCGCTTTCGGATGCAAGCAGGATATTACTTATAACCGTATTGAAGCCTGCAAGGATTGCGGCGGCTCCGGAGCCGAAAAAGGCACCTCGGCCGAGACCTGCTCCACCTGCCACGGCAGCGGCAGAGTCACGGTTCAGCAACGCACCATGCTGGGCATGATGCAGACCCAGACCACCTGTCAGGCGTGCAAGGGACGCGGCAAAATCATCAAAAACCCCTGCAAAAACTGCAAAGGCAGCGGATATGTCAAGATTACCAAGCATCTGAGTGTGGACATCCCGCGCGGCATTGCCGACGGCCAGCAGATTGCCCTGCGCGGTCAGGGCGACGCCGGACGGAACGGCGGCGCGCCGGGTGATCTGATCATTCAGGTGCGCGTGCGCCCGCATGCCTACTTTGAGAGGCGCGGCAATCATCTCTACTGCGACATCCCCATTACCTTCACCGACGCCGCCCTGGGCGCCGAAATCGATATTCCGACCCTGGATGGAAAGACGCAGAAATATAAAATTCCCGAAGGAACCCAGACCGGCACAACCTTCACTCTGCGCGGTCAGGGCGTCGCAGATATCAATACCGGCCGGCGCGGAGATCTGAACTTCACTGTGAATGTCGAAGTCCCGAAATCCCTCAACCAGAAGCAGAAAGACCTGCTGACCGAGTTTGCAAAATCCTGCGGCGATTCCAACACCACCAAACGCAGCAGCTTCCTCAAGAAACTGTTTAATAAGTAAAGGGACGGGGAGAGACGGTCTTCTTTCTTTGAGGAAGAAAGAAGCAAAGAACCTTTTCTGGCAAAAGGGGTGTGCCGGAATCAGAAGCGCTTCCCACTGAAGTCAGCCGGTGCAAGCCGGACAGTCGGCAGTGGGGGGGACGGTCTTCTTTCTTTAAGGAAGAGCGAAGCAAAGAACTTTTTGGGAAAGGGGTTTGTCATAAGAGGCAGGGGATGTCCTCTGTATCCGGTCTGTACAGGCCGGATGCCCCCAACACATCATCCATTCCCCGCTCTGCAACTTCCCTTTTCCCTGCACAGAACAACCGGCAGTCCAAGACTGCCGGTTGTTCTGTGTCGTGGTGGCGCACAACGCGTCACCACCCGGCAATACCCGCATGGTTTCCCGTCGGCGCGAACCTTAACTTTTGTCTGAAGTTGGGGAAAATTTGGCGTGCATTCTGTGGAAAAGCGTGCTACAATGAAACCAAAGAATAAAAACCGGTCACCCGGGCGATGCCGTCCGGGGACCGGATAACGCGAAAGCGAGGGATCGACATGCAACACACATGGGCTCTGATCGGATTCGGCGGCATGGGGGGCTGGCACTACCGCAACATCCGGGAGCGGCTGCCCGAAATTGTGACCAGGGGGGCCTACGACATCCGGCCCGAGGCGCGGCAGGCTGCCGAGCAGCAGGGGCTGATTGCCTACGGGACGCTGGACGAACTGCTGTCCGACGAGAAGGTGGATCTGGTCACCATTGCCGTACCCAATAATTTTCACAAGGACCTTTCCATTGCCTGCCTGCGTGCCGGCAAGAATGTCATCTGTGAGAAGCCGGTGACCATGAACGCGGCCGAGCTGGAGGAGATTATCGCGGTTTCCAAGGAGACCGGCAAACTCTTCTCCATTCATCAGAACAGACGCTGGGACCGCGACTACTGCATTATCAAGAAGATTCTGGACAGCGGGACCATCGGGACCCCCTACTTTATTGAGAGCCGGGTTCAGGGTTCGCGCGGCGCAATGTTCGGATGGCGCAACCACAAGGTCAACGGCGGCGGCATGCTGCTGGACTGGGGCGTGCATCTGATCGACCAGATGCTCAACATGATTCACGCGCCGGTGGTATCGGTCATGGCGCACCTGCAGAAGGTTTTCGGAAGCGATGTGGACGACAACATCAAGGTGTTCCTGCGGTTTGAGAACGGGGTATCCGCCACCTGTGAGATGTCCACCAACTGCTTTGTCAATCTGCCCCGCTGGCATGTGTCCTGCACCGACGGCACTGCGGTGGTGGAGGACTGGAAGTGCAACGGCCGCATCGTACAGCTGAACACCGATGCCGAGATGGCCTGGGACGATGAGATCGTCTACACCGAGGCCGGGCCGACCCGCACCATGGCGCCCCGGCCGAAGCAGACACTGCGCGAGATGCCTCTGCCCGAGGTGGAAACCAACTGGACCGATTATTACCGCAACATTCTGGATGTGCTCGACAACCGGGCGGAACTGATCGTCAAGCCCGAGCAGGCGCTGCGCGTCATGCGCGTGATCGATCTGCTGTTCCGGTCCGAGGAAGAGGGCACCGGATTTGCATGCCGGATCTGAAGCCGGCTCCCCACCACATCATCAAGAGGAGGAAAAGGATATGACCGAAAAGAAGGTACTGATTTTCCAGGGCGGCTGGGACGGCCACGAACCCAAGCTGACCAGCAAGCGCTTCGGCGCCCTGATGGAGAAACACGGCTATCAGGTACACATCACAGACACCCAGGAGCCTCTGGGCGATCTCGACTACCTGATGAGTCTGGATCTGATTGTGGCATGCTGGACCATGGGCACCATTGACCGCGCCTACACCAAGAATATTGCAAAAGCGGTGGGCGCAGGAGTCGGTCTTGCGGGTTGTCACGGCGGCATGTGCGACGCCTTCCGCAACGATACCGAATGGCAGTTCATCACAGGCGGACAGTGGGTTTCGCATCCCGGAGGGGACGGCATTTCCTACACGGTCAACATCTGCCACGGATCCAGCCCGATTGTCGAGGGGCTGTCCGACTTCCCTGTCTGCAGCGAGCACTATTACCTGCATGTGGACCCCTCGATTGAAGTGCTTGCCACCACGCGCTTCCCGCTGGTGACCTATTACCATATCTCCAACAAGCCGGTTGATATGCCGGTTGCCTGGACCAAGTACTGGGGCAACGGACGGGTGTTCTACACCTCGCTCGGCCACCACGACGATGTATTTGACAAGTCGCCCAATGCCCAGATCCTGATGGAGCGCGGTATGCTCTGGGCAGCGGAAGGCAAGGCCTATGCCCTGGAGCACGGGCTGACCACCGAGCGCTTTGAGAATCAGGCCAAAATGTATTGATCCACTGATCCACTGATATATTGATTCACTGTTTCGCATCTGCCCGGCCATCCGCCGCATGCCTGCACACATGCAATACACAGACGACGGCCCCGGGCACAAAAATACTGGGACACACAGATCCGGAACATACATCCCTATCAACAAAGAGGACGGAGGAATATTCCCATGATCAAACCGGTAAAAGTTGCCATGATCGGCTGCGGCGCCATCAGCGGCATCTATCTGAAAAACATCACCAATGTGTTCAGCGAAGTAGAACTGATCGGGGTCTGCGACCTGATCCGCGAACGCGCCGAACGCGCGCAGAGCGAATACAATGTGCCGAAGCTCTATGAAGACATGTACGAAGCATTTGCCGATCCGGAAGTAGAGGTGGTGCTCAACCTCACCCGTCCGTACCAGCACTTCGATGTCACGAAAGCCGCGCTTGAGGCGGGCAAGCATGTCTATTCCGAGAAGCCTCTGGGCGCGGACCTTGCAGAAGGAGCCGCACTGGTGGAGCTGGCGAAAAAGAAAGGGCTGCTTCTGGGCGGCGCGCCCGACACCTTCCTGGGCGCCGGCATCCAGACCTGCCGCGAGCTGATCGACAAGGGCGCCATCGGCACCCCCCTCGGCGCCGCGTGCTTCATGATCTGCCACGGACATGAGACCTGGCACCCCGACCCGGAATTCTACTACAAGCGGGGCGGCGGCCCCATGCTGGACATGGGACCCTACTATGTGACCGCGCTGGTCAATCTGCTCGGCGGTGTCCGATCGGTCAGCGGTGTCACCCGCACCTTCTTCAAGAAGCGGGTCATCACCAGCCAGCCGCACTGCGGAGAGATCATCGATGTGGAATGCCCCACGCACCTGACCGGCCTATTGGAGTTTGACAGCGGGGCGGTTGCCAGCATCATCACCACCTTTGATGTATATTACAAGGGACAGGCGCGCTTTGAGGTATACGGCAGCGAAGGCACCCTGATGGTCCCCGACCCCAACACCTTCGGCGGGCCGATCAGACTGCTCCGCCCCGAGGACGGCGAGTTCCGCGACATGCCGCTCACCTTTGACTATAAGGAAAACAGCCGCGGGCTGGGCCTTGACGATATGGCGGTGGCTCTGCGTACCGGTGCTCCCTTCCGCGCCGACTTTGAGCAGACCGATCATGTGCTGGAGATTCTGACTGCATTCCAGCGCAGCAATGACAGCCATGCCGCCTATCAGATGCAGACCCACTATGACCGCAAGCCCGCCATGGGACGGCATCCCATTCACGGCAGGCTCTGCGACTGAACACGGAAAACCGGAACAGCATCATTCATCCCGGGAATCACAGGCGCTGACGCACAAAAACGCAAGAACGGCAACCGGGCGCCCCCCTCAGAACGGACCCGGTTGCCGTTTC
>CASFDI010000065.1 GCA_949293405.1 uncultured bacterium
TCGGACAAATTATAGGGGGTGCAGTAGTTGGCATGAATCAATCCTTCCAGTACGGCGGGATAGGACACGCCCTTACCCCCTGCACCGGCGGTCAGACTGTCTCCCCAGCAGACAATCCCGGGGAGGTATTGTTCAAAAGTCCCTCGGTCTGTATGATAGGTTTGTTCCAGGAAATTCATGATCGCTTCCAGTTCTGCCTGATATTCGGGTGTAAAGAGACGGTCCTGATGTTTCCTGCACAGTCCGGAATACCAGATCAACACAGTCACAATCATGATTCCGCAAATCAGCAGAATCGCAACAGTAGTATGCAGCCACTGATGAATTTTTCTCCCGGAAATTTCGGATGGAGATGAGTGATCTGCCATAAAGATGTTCCTCATTTCGAATAACAGAATGATCCGTTATACCAAATTTGCTACAAAGAGCAAAAAGTATGTGCAAAAGGCAGAATGCCTTTTGCACATACGGCAATTATGGATCCAGATGAGAAGGAGGATTCTGCAGGGTAATTTCGCACACATGATCGTCTGACAGGAAGTTGCAGTGCAGAGTAGTGCGCCTGATCACGCCGTCAAACAGATACAGGATTCCCGGCAGGACAAAGATGGTGAAGAATGCGGAAAGAAGTCCTGCGCGTCCGATCATCATACCGATATCTGCGGTGGCAGGCAGGTTGGCTGTTCCTCCCAGGGCAAAACCCGCGACCGTCAGTGCAATCGCCGAAATCAGAATGGAAGGAATGCTTTCCGAAAGTGCTTTCACGAACGCCTGCGGTTTACGCATGGTTTTACGGTAGAAGCAGTATGTATTTGCATACAGGATGGCGTAATCGATAGTAGCCCCGAGATGGACCATTGAAACCACCAGAATGCCGATCAGAGCTATGGGGTCGCCGGTGAGTGCGGGAATCGCACTGTTGATGTAGACTCCGGTAAAAATCGGAATCATCAGCAAAAACGGCAGGGTAAGGGACCGGAAGGAGATCAGAATAATGGCAAACACCAGAACCGCAGAAAGCAGGGAGGCCCGGTTATAATCCACCAGCATGTATTCCCGGATATCGTAGGCAAACGGGGTTTCTCCGAGCATTTTATATCCATTCAGAGCTTCGTACTCATCCAGTTTGGACATCAGTGTCTCATACATGAAGAAGGCTTCGTCTCCTTCCTCGGTAGTGTCGGCAGTCAGGACAATCCGGGTGTGACTTTCCGACCGGAAGTTGGCATCAATGGTGGCATAGCCTGCTTCCAGTTGTGCCAGCTGCTCTTGCGCTCCCTGCAGATAGTTGTCGATCAGACCGGATACCATGGATTCAGGAAGGCCAATACCGGTACACAGGTCAATCACCGCCTGACGGAAATTACTCAGCAGTTCCTCGTATGTGTCTGCATACGGAATTTCAAAATCCGCATCCGCCAGGGCAGGAAGCAATGCTCCCAGTTGTGTCTTGACTTCGTTTTCCAGCATGTCAATAATGCCGGCCTTGGTAGCGGCATCGGTCAGGACCGAAGTGAACATGGTGCTGCCGTCTTCCAGTTTCAGAGCCGACAACTCTTCGGTCAGCGCCAGTTCTGCTTCGGGGGCGCTGCCGGGATAAATGACCAGAACCTGATTTTCATTTCCGTAAATGGCGGTGATTTCCTGTTTGGCTTCATAGGAAGGAACTCCTTCACCCGTCATGATACCGGAGGCGCCGAAACGGTAATCGATCCGGTTCTGAAGCAGAAGCGCAGGGATCAGCAGAAGAATCAGGAAGGAAAATACATATTTTGCCCGGAATACGCCGCGTGCCGGCTTGTCAAAAGAGGGAATCCACGATTTATGGGTGGAGCGTTGCACCCCTTTGCGGAAGAGGAGCAGCAGAGCGGGCAAGAGGAGCAGCACGCACAGGAAGCTGATGCTGACTCCTTTGATGAAGACCCATCCGAGGTCCGAACCGATGCGGAAGCGCATGAACAGCAGCGCGATAAAGCCGGACAGGGTGGTCAGAGCAGCGGCAGACACCGAGCGGAAAGACCGGGCAATGGCGCGGCGAATCGCTTCGCCGGGTTGCGCTCCTGCCTGAATCTGCCGCTCGTATTCGTGAATCAGGAAAATGGAGTAGTCCAGTGTAATGGCAAGTTGCAGCGCCATGGCGATACTCTGCGTGATAAAGGAAACTTCCCCCAGAAGGAAATTTGTGCCCATGTTCAGTACAATGGCAACTCCCAGAGATGCCAGAACGAACACAACGGAAAGCAGGGAACGGGTGCTGACAATGATCAGCACGATTACTACCGGAATCAGAATGACGGTAGCAAGCAGGGCAGAGGTAAACATGTATTGGGAAGAGGCTTCGTCATCGATGACTGATCCGCAGACTGCTGCATCTTCGCCGGCGGCGCTCCGGATGTCATCCAGAACTGCCTGCACACCCGCATCTGTTCCCGAAGCGCTGAATGTAAAAACATACAGGGCGGTATCTTCCTTTTGACCCTGCAGGAGCACCTGAGTCAGAATATCCGGATTTTCCGCCCGGATTTTTTCAAATGCGGCTGTGAAACTGTCCGCTGTTTGTTCTTGTGTGAGGTATACCATCACATTGGCGGTATCGGTTCCCCCGAATTCTTCCTTGTACAGATCATATCCCTGTCGCGCAATGGATTCTTCGGGCAGGTATTTGACCATGTTGTAGTTTACATTCGTCATGGGAATCATCAGGGCGCACACAACAGTCAGAACCGCGAATACAATTACAATGATCAGTGGCAGCGCTTTGCGTTTCATAAGGGAAACTCCTTTCCGGTAATGGTACTGTGTTCAAATGCGAACAATCGCTCTCTTTTGTTCGCGAGAAAAGGACGGAATTGCTTCCGTCATTCAAACCTGAAGTCTTTTCTCGATGTCCTGAAAGTAGAAAAACAGAACCTTTTCAAACAGTGCAGTGGTGTCTTCGACCGACAGATCGGAGCGCACCAGGTTTCGGATGGCGTCCATCAGACCGGTAGCAAGCAGGGAACAGAGAAAATCGGCTGTATCGGAATACCGGTTTCCGAACTGTTCCTGCAGGATACGCGCATGCAACAGCTGGGAGAATTCGGTCATGACATCATCGTAGCGCGATCCCTTGCTGTGCAGCAGCAGGATGCGCAATCGCCGTGCGTCTTCGCCGAAATTCTGAAAAAGTACCCCCGCGGCATGCCGAGCAATCCCCGGAATGTCGTAGGTGTCCTGCCTGACGAAAATCTCGTCCCGTATGAGGAAGCGGATTCTGCGGTACAGATCTCCCACCAATGCGTCAAACAGCGCTTCACGGTTCTCGAAATACCGGTACAGGTTTCCCACAGAGGTACCGGCGCGCTTGCAGATTTCACGCATGGAGGCCTTTTCGTACCCCATCTCGGTGAATTCCTGCTCTGCCGCTTTCAGAATTGCTTCCCGCATCTGCTGTTTCTGATACTGCATGAAAAGAAAACTCCTGTTATCTTTTGTAATTTTATTATAATACCGGGTAGGCGGCGCTGTCAATCGGTTTCACGGTTTGTTTACATTCGACACAAAGTGTTTACAAAAAGCGCACCCCCGCTGTTAAACGGGGGTGCGCCGGGATCACGCGGTTTATTCCTCAGGGGAGAACGAATCTTTTCCGACGCCGCACAGCGGGCATTCGAAATCGTCCGGGACATCTTCCCAGCGGGTGCCGGGAGCAATACCCAGTTCTTCGTTTCCTTCGTCCTCGTCGTATACGAAACCGCACACATCACAGACATATTTCATGGTTGTATCCTCCTTTTTATAATTGGCTATTGGTGGTTTGCCTACATCATAGCATACCCGATATGCGTCTGTCAATCGGATTTATGTAAAAAAATCAATCGGTGTACAGAAAGTGTTTACCCAGCGCATCAGCAGCGCGCAACGCATCGGCGACCACTTCCGCAGAGACCGGAACAGGTAGCCGGAATACGGTACTGTTTTCGACGCAGACCGCCTGTGCAATCTGCTGCAGCAGGGCGTCCGTGACAGCAGAAAGTCCCAACTGGCCCAAGGTAACCGGCAGGCCGACCGAGATGCAAAACCGGTATATCTGTGCAAGCTCTTCATCGGGAGCCTGCTCGAGAATCAGCTGGACCAGGGTCCCGAACGCCACCTTCTCTCCATGGTACATGGTTCTGCATTCCGGAAGGTGGGTCAGTCCGTCGTGAATTGCATGCGCGGCAGAAAGACCGCAGTTTTCAAATCCGATGCCTGATAGCAGGATATTGGCTTCGATAATCTGTTCCACCGCTTCACTGAGTACCCCCGCCTCCAGATCCTGCTTTGCCTGAATGCCCCGGCTGAGCAGCGCGTCAAGACAGGTATGTGCCAGAGCGAATGCGGCGGCAGTTGCCACGCCGCCTTCATGGTTGGCAGTGCGGCAGGCGTGACAGGCGCGTGCTTCAAACCAGGTGGACAGGGCATCACCCATCCCTGCAACCGTCAGCCGTACCGGTGATGATGCAATGACGGCTGAGTCCACCAGTACAAGATCGGGACCGGCAGGCAGGTACAGATACCGGTCCGGCGCGCCCTGTTCTGTATACAGGACCGAGAGGGCACTGCATGGCGCGTCGGTGGAGGCGGAGGTGGGGCAGACGATCACCGGCACCCCTGCTTCGCATGCGGCGGCTTTCGCCAGATCCATGATCCTGCCCCCTCCCACCCCGATGATCGGGCAGCATCCCTCTGTACGGGATAGGTCCGCGAGACGCTGCACCGTGCGCTGGGTACAGGGCTCGTCGGTGATCTCGGAGCGGCAGGTGCATGCGCTTGCTGAAAAACTTCCGGCTATGCATGTGCCGTACCGTTCATGAATGGTAGAATCGCACAGCAGCAGCGCGTGTTTGCCGTATGACGCGGCGCGAGTACCCAGCCGGGTCAGTTCTCCCGGCCCCTGGATGTATGTTGCGGGACTGATCCATGCAGCGGTCACGGCAATTCCTCCTTATGGCGGCTGTTTATTATGTGTATATTGATTGAGGCTGTTCCGAAAGAGAGTCGGGAAGTTTTTCTCCCAGACAGATTTCCATCAGGGCACGCAGGGAGGGAGACAGGAATTTATTTTTGTGAATAGTCATGCGAAACTCCCGGGTCAGGTGCAGCTGCGGTACGGTGAAGAGAGCAACATGCCCCTGTTCCAACGCGTCGCGGACCAGCAGTTCGGGCAGGGCGGATATGCCCAGCCCGGCACGCACCCCTTCCAGCAGTGCTTCGGTGCTCACACTCTCCCACAGCGGAGCGATCGACAGTCCGTGCGCCTGCATGGCGCTCTCAAACAGCTCCCGCACCCCGCTTCCCGTTTCCCGCAACAGCAGCGGCTGCCGGTTCACCTCGTCGGGCGTAATGTCCTCCCGGCCGGCAAACGGGTGCTGTGGCTGGCAGATCAGCACCAGCCTGTCATGGTAAAAGGGTACGGAGCGCAATTCTTCACGGTATACCGCTCCCTCAATCAGTCCCAGATCCATTCTGTTTTCCTGTACCATGCGGATGATGGATGCCGAATTCGCTATGGTGATACGCAGCCTGACTTGCGGGCAGATTGCACGGAACTGTGTTGCATACCCGGGCAAAAGCCGGTTTCCCACCGTAATGCTTGCCCCTATCCGCAACTCTCCCCGACCGTCTGCATCGGGCAGTTCCCGTTCCAGCCGTTCAAACAGTTCGGTAATATGCTGTGCATACTGAAGCAGCAGATGCCCCGGCTGTGTCAGGTATAACCGCCTTGAAATCCGGTCAAACAGTCGCACCCCATAATGCCGTTCCAGCTCGGCAACCGCCGTGCTGACCGAAGGTTGTGCGATATAAAGTTTTTCCGCTGCGGCACGCATGCTGCCGGCACGGCATACGGTGACAAAGATCTGCAGATGTCTGAGTGTCATGATGCTCTCCTGTGGAATGGCAAGAATGGCAGTCCCCCGGAAGTATTCCGGCTGAACATTGGGAAAAAGTTATCAACAACATATTATAATACTATTTTACATATTGAAAAACAAGTGCTATAATAGAGATAACAAAAAGCAGGGGGGAACGACATGAAGCGCAGTCTGCGGGTATATCTGAAACTGTTTTATGTGACATTCTGGCTGAGTGCGGTGACATTCGGCGGCGGGTATGTCATCGTCTCGTTCATGCGTAAGAAGTTTACCGATGAACTGGGATGGATCCCGGAAGATGAAATGCTCAATCTGGTTGCAATCGCACAGTCCTCTCCCGGCCCCGTCGCGGTGAACGCTTCCATTCTGGTGGGGTACCGCGTCGCCGGAATTCCGGGCGCGTGTATTACTGTGCTGGGATCGGTTCTGCCACCCCTGATATTGCTGTCGGTGATTTCGCTGTTTTACGACGCCTTCCGTCAGAATATAGTGGTCGGCGCGGTATTGAAGGGCATGCAGGCGGGCGTGGCGGCGGTCATTGCGGATGTGGTGTGCAGCCTGGGCGGAAAATTCTTCCGCGGCAGGCAGTGGTTCTCGGTTCTGATCATGTGCGCCGCATTTGTTGCGTCGTACTTCTTCTCGGTCAATGTACTCTGGATCATTCTGGCATGCGGGTGTATCGGCGGCATACAGGTATGGATCAACATGCGCCGTGCGGGGAAGGGAGGCAGCGTATGACATTCCTGGATCTGTTCTGGAGTTTCTTTCAGGTCGGTCTGTTCAGCATCGGAGGCGGTATGGCAGCCATGCCGCTGATCCAGCACCAGGTGGTGGAGCTGCACGGCTGGCTGACTCTGACCGAATTCACCGATCTTGTCACCATAGCCGAAATGACGCCCGGCCCCATTGCGGTCAATGCCGCAACCTTTGTGGGGACGCGTATCGCGGGGCTACCGGGAGCACTGATCGCTACGGCAGGTTGCGTGCTGCCTTCCTGCATTATTGTCTCGTTGCTTGCTTTTCTGTATTTCCGGTTCCGTTCTCTCACCGTGGTGCAGGGGGTTCTGAACGGCTTGCGTCCTGCAGTGGTTGCGCTGATCGCTTCTGCCGGATGCACCATTCTGCTTTTGGCCCTGTTCGGCGAGGGGGGCATTGCGGGCGGGATGGAAGCATTCAATCCGGTTGCTGCTGTGCTGTTCTGTACAGCACTGATCATTCTGCGCCGATTCCGGTTTAATCCGGTATTCGTCATGCTGGGCTGTGGGGTAGTAGGAGGTGCGATTTATCTCCTGATCCCCTGAGTCGGCCCGCTCTTTTCCGGCAGCCCGGCGGGCAGTTATGCTCCGCCGGGCTGCCGGTGTCTGCCAGCATTCGTCACGGTGGTGCATGGCTGAATTATGTAAACAACTATTTGTGTTTATGTTTCCTGTATGAAATATGGAAAAGCAGGGGAAACCGGAACCGGTGAAAGATATGCCCGGTCGCATCTCTTCCGGGGAGAAAGGAAACGTACAGTACAGACTGAAACGGTCAGGGGAGAAACAGGGAAGAGGGGATGCGGGGCAAAGATGGCAGCGTCGCCTTCCCGGGAGACCGGCTCAGCCGTCAGAGGAGGCAATCAGATGATGCCCTTCACCATCGATGTTTTCAACAATGATATCACCGGCGCGGACCGCGTCGGTCAGTTGTACGGCATGGATAACCTTCATCAGGGGGAGCATCAGTTCCTTGCGCACCGCGCTGTCTGTGCGTACCGGTACCCGCCCATGTACGCCGCGCACCGTCCCGGTCAGAATGCGTCGCGGACAGGTGACTTCCGCACGGGCGTAGTCTGCACCGCGCGGGCAGTGATTGCCGCTGATGCACAGGTCCCCGTTGCCGGTATCTGTTGCCGTCAGCACACAGCCGCGCGGACATTCAATGCAGATCAGTTCTTTCTTCATGGCGATACCTCCCGGGATGTCACCGAGATCCGGATATCCGACGCCCCCTCCAGATCCGCCGGGGTGAGGGTGACATGCTCCATTTCCCCGGGCGAGACTGCCGTGCGGCGGAAGCGGCGGGTCTTCTCCCCGCACCGGACCGTAATCACGGCATCGCGCAGGGACTGCCGCACCCGGAAATACAGCGTCTGAGGCTCCGACGGGGTCTGTTCAACCTGCTGAGGCAGCACATACGAGACATTTTCACCCGCCGCCGAGGGAATACAGTTGCCGCTGAGCAGCTTACCCTGTACGAAAGCTGCGGCAGCCTTGCCGGCTGTTTCCGCTTCCAGAGACACGAAATCGACAAGATCGTGCACATGCAGCACATTTCCGCATGCAAAAATGCCGGGCACCCCGGTCTGACGGTTTCCGTCTACCGTCGCACCCCGGGTGCGCGGATCCATCGGGATGCCTGCCTGCCGGGTCAGCTCGTTTTCCGGGATCAGCCCTACCGAGAAGAGTACTGTGTCGCAGGACCATTCGGTTTCCGTACCCGGAATGGGGGTGCGGGTACAGTCTACCTGTGCGGTGATGACCGATTCAACCCGCTCCCGTCCCCGTATTTCCACAATGGTGTGGCTGAGCAGCAGCGGAATGCCGAAATCATCCAGACACTGAACAATATTGCGACGCAGCCCGCCCGGATGGTCCATGATTTCGCAAACGCAGAGCACGGTGGCTCCCTCCAGCGTCAGACGGCGCGCCATGATCAGGCCGATGTCTCCGGATCCGAGAATCACAACCCGCTTTCCGGGCAGATGACCATAAATGTTTACATATTTCTGAGCGGTTCCCGCACTGAAGAGTCCGGCCGGCCGGGTTCCGGCAATGTTGAGAGCTCCCCGCGGGCGTTCCCGGCATCCCATGGCCAGAATGACAGCGCCCGCACGCAGGGAAAAGATCCCTTCCCGGTTGGTGCAGTTCAGGATGCGGTCCTGCGTCAGCCCGGTTACAAAGGTATCGGTCAGGACCGGGATGCCGCGCTGTCTGACTGCCGTGACGAACCGGTCACGGTATTCCGGCCCGGTCATGCTCACGCCGAAACGGGTCAGACCGAATCCGTTGTGAATACACTGGCTCAGCACCCCGCCCGGCACAGGATCGCGTTCCAGAATGACTACATCGTGCTCTCCTGCATCATAAGCCGCAACCGCTGCCGCAAGGCCGGCGGGGCCCCCTCCGACTATTGCAATTCTTCTGTCGGTCATAACTCACCTCCGGTGATGATACAGGATCCGCCGCCTTTTTTGGTGACCTGCTGCGCACGGTACCCGAAAGTCTGCATCAGCATATTGAATACGGTCGGCTGGCAGAAACCTCCCTGACAGCGTCCCATGCCTGCGCGGGTGCGCAGTTTGACCCCGTCCAGAGTATGTGCCGGAGGATTGTCGTGCAGGGCGTCCAGAATCTCCCCCACAGTGATCTGCTCGCATCTGCATACCATCTGGCCATACGCGGGATTCTGTCGGATAATACTGTTTCGCTCGTCCTCGCTCAGCGCTTGAAACCAGTGCGCGGGGCGTCGGTGCGGGTTGAAATCCGGGTTGGCCTGTGCGCCGAGGCGCTCCGCGAGCACGGCTGCCACCTGTGCACCGATGGCGGGAGCCGAGGTCAGTCCGGGCGATTCTATTCCCGCGACATGATACAGGCCGGGGACTGCCCCGTCCCCGATGATGAAATCTCCGCCGGAAGAACAGGCGCGCACCCCGGCAAAAGAAGTGATGACAGCAGAAAAGGGGATATCACATAGCAGCAGTCCGGCTTTTGCGGTCAGTTCGGAGAAAGCCTCCCGCCGGACTGCCGTATCGGGCTGCGTCTGCTGTACGGCCGTGGGGCCGATCAGCAGATTGCCGTCTGCAGTGGGCGAGATCAGCACGCCCTTCCCGTTCTGATCCGGCAGCGTAAACAGGGTATGAGAAGCAAAACCCCCTGCTTCTTTATCAAGAAGCATGTATTCGCCTTTTCGGAATCCGATCCGGACTGAGTTGTCTTTGAACAGTTCCGCAACCTTCTGCGCACCCGTTCCGGCACAATTGACTACGATACGCGCATGCACGGTTTCACCCGTCTCTGCGGTCAGGAGCCATCCGCCATAGACCGGCTCGGCAGATACAACCCGGAAACCGCAGTGCAGCTGTACACCGTTGTCCATCGCGTTACCCATCGCGGCAATCGTGAGCAGGTGCGGACAGACAATGCCGCCGGTCGGTGCCCAGAGCGCGGACTGCACCCGGTCCGCCAGATGCGGCTCCATGGCGGCCAGTTCCTCTCTTCCGATTATCCGCAGACCGGTCACCCGGTTGCTTGCGCCGCGCACCAGCAGTGCGCGCAGCCTCTCTTCCTCGCCGACCCCTGCAAGTACCAGCGATCCGGTGCGCCGGAACGGCACGCCCAGTTCGGCACATACCGTTTCCATCATCCGGTTTCCGGCAACATTGAAAAAGGACTTGCGGGTTTGCGGCAGGGCGTCGAAGCCCGCATGCACAATGCCGCTGTTGGCGCCGCTTGCGCCGCCGCAGACATCCTCTTCCTGTTCCAGCACCGCTATATTCAGCCGATACCGGCTCAGTTCCCGTGCGCAGAATGCGCCGATCACCCCTGCGCCGATGATTGCGATATCAATCATGCCGTCCCCTCCCGGATCACTCCAGTATATTGGTGGTGATAAAATCCACGCCCCACCCGATCAGCTCGCGCGCGCGGTCGGGGGAGTCGCAGGTCCAGCAGTTGATCCGGATGCCGTCGTCATGCAGGGCACGCACCCTCTTCTCGTCAAGCGCCTGATGAAAGATATCCAGATCCATGTGATGCTCCCGCAGTTGTGCATGCAGTTGCGGACTGTAGATTTCGCACAGATACTGTACCGTCTGATCCGGGAAATACGAGCGCAGGGCAGTCAGATTTTCAAAACAGAAGGAAATGAAAATAACTTTCTGAGGCGAGGCCTTCTCACGGCAGTAAGCGGCAATCCGGCGTATATCTTCCGCAGGCATGGGGTTCTTGAGTTCCACCACTGCGATTTTCCCGTAACGCACGCATACATCCAGATATTCCGCCAGAGTCGGAATCATCAGACTGTCGGTAAAAGTGTCCGTGCCGCTCCCCCGGATGCGCAGGGCACGCAACCGGGCATAGGTGCTCTCTTCCGGGACAAGATCCTGTGAACACAGCCGCCCGGTCCGGTCATCGTGATAAATGATATACTGCCGGTCTGCGGTCACATGGACATCGCATTCAATACCGAAATAGGAGCGGTTTGCCGCTGCTACAAAGGCCGGCAGCGTGTTTTCACGCTCCAGACCGCTGGCGCCGCGGTGTGCAATCAGCAGGGTGTTCTTTTTGTCGGGAATCCTGACGGTATCCATGCTTGCCCTCCTTACCGGTGACGACCGCAGATTCGCGGCCGGACGCGCCCGGGATCACGCCCTTTTACGGGTCTATTATATCGGGATGCGCGTCGGCTGTCAACCGGCTTTGGAATTTTTTCCGTTTTTTGCCGCGGTACAGGTGTTTTTCCGTAATTTATACTGTGGGAGATGTCATGCCCTGCATGGAAGAGCACATCCGCTGCTTGCATATTCCGCTCCATACAGAACCGGTTCCCCGGGAGATATCCACCCGGGGGACCGCCGTATACAGGTTGACAGCGTTCCGGCTCTATCCCTTCCGGACCGCTTCTTCATTGGCAGACTGTATCCGCTGTTTGCGTACGGAATTGCGCGTGGCGAAAAACAGGGCAACCGCGGCGGCAAGATCGGCAACAAAAACAAACTGAAACAATCCGAGCAGGACCGACAGGCCCCTCCCGTTTTTCTTCTGTGCCGCACCCCGGAGAGAGGCCGCGGCGCCGATCAGGCCGGTCATGGCAATTGCCAGGCAGTCGAACAGCATGAAGAACAGAGCAAACATCATGCCCAGCACGGTTATCAAAAACAAAAGCCCCAACACAAAAATCACAACATAAGCAGGAACCTGACAGAGTTTTACAATCAGATTCAGCCGCGCCGCCGCGTGCGCATCGGTCCTGCACGCCAGCGTAAGCAGGGCGACAGCGACAGCACAGACAAACGCCAGTATACCGTACCCCAACAGCGCGCCCAGCAGCAGGTAGGCGTTGCCCATAAACACCCGGTCCATGACAGCCGAGCAACTCAGCAGCAGATACAGCGCGCCCAGCAGGGTATAGGGAAACAACAGTACGGGAAACGAGAGCATGTACCGGATCATGGAAGGCTCCTTTCACAATGGTCGGCATTTTATTCTGCCTTTCATTGTATCATACAGAAAGAAAGGTGTCAATCTTCGTCTCATGTGCCATCCGGAACAGATCGTGCCCGGCTCTGTAAGGGGTGGATGCACGGATTGCAGAATGCAAAGCAGGCATGTTGAACAGA
>CASFDI010000066.1 GCA_949293405.1 uncultured bacterium
GAAATAACCTGACAAACCAAAAGCGAACGATAATGCCGCCTGTGCCCGGTCATCGGCGTGTAAAAGGGAACATCTCGGTTTCCGTGCCCCTGCGGCAGCCCCGGATGTGACGACAACAACAGGAGAATTTTCATTGCGTTCTCGTCCGCTTGCGGCCTTCTGCGTTCCTGGGACGATATACGGCCTTTGAGCGGGTATCAGGAACAGGAGAGCACGGGAAAGATACGCGTGCGTGAGCAAGGGCGGCCCGGAAGCAGGGGCATCAGAGAGGTGGCCGGAGGGCAGCTCGCGGGGTGTAGACGGACGGGGGCCGCTCCCTTTCAAAGCGGCGTGACCCGCGCAGGGGTAGTGCGCAGGCATGCAGCGGCGGACGAGTGCACCGGAATTGCACGCAGTATATCGGAGTAAGGTGGAGAATACGCGGTGGGCGCGCGGCGAGAATGACGGAGTTTCAAAGAAAATGCATCTGCCCCCTTGACTTGTGTGCCGGGGCATGGTATACTATGGGCGTATGCGGGGTGGAAGGTCTTCCGGAGGCGCGGATGGTGTTCCGGTATTCCGGCTTCTGCCGCGTGAGCAGATCCGTTTGTTTTTCTGTACGCCATCGGAGGATTCGCCATCGCAATGGCAGAATCGGATAAGATGTCGGGTGCGCCCGGTTACAGCAGTTGTAACCGGACGCTTTTTTCTGCGGCAGGGCCGTGCCCTTTTTCCGGCGGAACCCGGTTTCGCCGGAACGGTGAGAGACAGTGGGCCTCGCCCCGGATGCATCATCCTGCGGATGATCGGACGGGCATGAGGGGCCTTTGCTGTATGGGGCTGCAAGGACCCTTGCTTGTTTGTTCCGGGCGCGGCGGCAGATCGGGAAATGCTGAGGGCGCTTGTCCCGATGTCCTCTGCAGAGGACGGCAGGCCGGTGCTGTCGTTTGTTTTGACTGTGCCGGTGATGGCGAACGGTCGGACGTAGGCGGACTTCCGGTACACTGCGGCTGCTTTTCCCGGCTCGCACGGCTTTGCTCCCGCGCTCCCGGTGCGGCACGCGGTGGCGCTGCTGTGCGGGGCGCTTTTCCGGGGGAACCGGAGACCTTGTCCTGTCACCGGGTGACGGTGTGCCGGTGACGGCGAACGGTCGGGCGTAGGCGGACTTCCGGTGCGCTGCGGTTGCTTTTTCCGGCTCGCACGGCTTTGCTCCCGCGCTCCCGGTGCGGCACGCGGTGACGTGCTTTTTGTGCGGAGGAGCTTTTCTGCGGCTGTCTGCGCTTATTGCGTTTCGGAACGCTTTTTCGCTCTCTGCCACGGTTTATCAACCGGAAACACGCGCTTGCGGGGAAGGCTTTCCCGGCTGTACGGCGCTTCGGTGGCAGTTGCGTGCCGCACGGTTTTTCATTTCAACGGTCTGCTTCAGATTCAATGATGTATGGAAAGGAGACTTTATGTCGGTCGATTACAAAACCCTCTTCGGCAAAACGCCGCCCACCAAACTGTTTCTGATGGCCGCCTTGCCGGGCATCATCAGCATGCTGGCGTCGGCGCTGTATCAGCTGATTGACGGGGCATTTGTCGGGCAGCTGCTGGGCGGCGAATCCTTCGCCGCACTCAATCTGGCGATGCCTTTTGTGGTGATCAATTTCGCTTTTTCGGACCTGATCGGTGTGGGGTCCGCCGTTCCGATCGCCATCCGGCTGGGGGAGAAAAACGAGACAGAGGCGCGCAATATATTCAACGCCTCCTGCCTGATGATCGTGATCTCGGGTGCCCTGACCGGTGCGCTTCTGTATACCGCCGCGCCGCACCTGATGCGCATGATGGGCGCGGACGGTACACTTGCCGCCCTGGCGGCGGATTATCTGCGCATCTATGCGCTGTTTTCTCCGGTAACCACCATTCTGTTTGCAGTGGACAATTACCTGCGCATCTGTGGGAAAATACGCTACAGCATGTTCATCAATGTTTTTCTGTCATTTGCCTGTGCGTTCTTCGAATTCCTGTTCCTGTTTGTGTTCCGGCTGGATATCCGGGGGGCGGCGCTCGGGGCATGCTGCGGGATGCTACTATCGGTGATGGCCGCGTTTATCCCGTTTTTCCGCGGGAAAGTACAGCTGCGCTTCGGCAGACCCCGGTTCAGCCGCGCGCTCTTTCTCTCGGTGTTCGTCAACGGATGTCCCACCTTCCTGAGCAATATCGCCGGGCGGATCACTTCCATTCTGATGAACTACTTCCTGCTGCTCTACGGTGGGAAAACAGCGGTTTCCGCTTACGGGATCCTGATGTACGCCGACGGCATTGTTTTTCCGATGCTGTACGGCCTCTGCGATTCGCTTCAGCCTGCGGTGGGGTACAACTGGGGCGCGGGCGACTTCGGCAGAGTGCGTGCCATCGAGAAGCGCTGCTATATCGCGAGCGCCTCTCTGTCGGTCGTTGTGGCGGTGCTGATGCTGGTGGTCCCGGGCGTGTTTGTCGCTGTCTTCGTGGGAGACGGGGAGGCCGCCATTGCAGAGATGGCGGTGCAGGCACTGTCGGTATTCGCACTCGCGTATTTTCTGCGCTGGTTCTCTTTCGCCACCCAGAGTTATATGTCTGCAGTGGGAAAGGCGGTTTACGCCGCCGTGATCTCGCTCTTTACCGCGCTGGTGTTCCCGGTAATACTGATCTTTGCGCTGGGGCAGATGAAGCTGGAAGGGCTGTGGCTCAACTATCCGCTGACCTCGGCGCTGGCCGCTCTCCTGGCGCTGGCGATCCTGCTGCTCTTCAGGAGAAAAAAGTCAAAGCAGGACTCTGCCTCGAAATAATATGAGAAAAGAAGCGGAGCGCCGCGTTTGCGGCGCTCCGCTTTCCGGTTTCCCGGCGGGCGGACTGATGCATTCCCGCCTTCGAATTGCCTGAAGTCTTACAGATAGGCGCGCATCTGCTGCGCAAGATGTTCTTCCAGGGAGATGAGTTTCTTGGCAATGTCCTTTGAGGTTTCGTCGGCCGCCTGATACTGATTCAGGTAGCGGCTGAGCGACTTGACACCCATGTTGCAGCCGTCGGTAATGACATCGGCAATCTTGCGATCGGATTCCTCCATGGCAAGGGTGAAATTGGTCTTGATCTTTGCCATTCCTTTTGCAATGGGGTTGGGATCTTTTCCGTCATCGTGGCAGTCGCACAGCAGGGCTCCTACCTCCTTCTGCAGATGCTCATGCTCGTTCTTGCTGCGGGTGAGGCAGGTTCTCATGCTGTCGTCGCTGACATGGTCCAGGACATCGCAGATGGAACTGACTCCCATTTTGATACCCGCATCACATTCGCGCAGCATTTTAATTGTATCGCTTTCGATCATATCGGGTTCCTCCGTTTCTGGACTCTACCCACAGTGTGCCACCGCAGCACCTTTTTCATACATGGCTGCGGCCGAGCCGCAGCCAGACAAAGGAGCGCGGCTCGCTCAGCGTTACCTCGGCTTCTGCTGCCTCGCCCGGATGCAGCACGACATGCGCCGGCGCGCTTTCGTACAGTACTTTGGGCGTCATGCCGTCCGGAAGATTATACAGCGGGAAGCGGTGGGTGTCATCTCTCGTCCCTTCGCGGAAAAACAGCAGGTGCACACACGCCGCCCCACGGAGCATATAGCCCGGGAAATGTGTTCCGTCAGGGATCTCACCAATCGGACTGACATAGGCGTCTGCAAGCTCTGCCGCATATTTACGGCGTATTCCGATGATTTTTTGCAGGGCATTCCGGTCCTCTTCGCCGAGGCCGGTCAGTTCCATCCAGGCGAGCGGGTTCGCCGGCAGGACGGTCGCGAAGACATAGTCCGCACCGTAAAGGGCGGGGGCAAAGGGGGAGCCGGTGTAGTTCTGCGGATTGCGGCGCAGGTTGAGAAACTCCATCTGCAGGCGCTGCGGGGGAATGAGCGAGGAGAGCGTCCAGAGATTGCGGAAGGTGCGGTGCGGATAATAGTTGCCGAAATCGGTGTACCGGTTTTCCACAAACAGGGTGCCGAAGCGCATTCCGTACAGATATCCGAAGCGGTCTTCCGCGGTGACATCCAGATTGAAGCAGATCTGCCCGCTGCTGCGCTGCGCCAGCGTTTCCATCAGGGCGATAAAGCGTTTTTCGCAGATTTTGTTGCGGATCTTGACCCCGTCCAGTTTGAAGTACCGGATGCCGCAGTCGGTGTACAGTTGCCAGAGCGTCTCAATGTCGCGCTCATAGTTCATGAAATCGGAAGAAGAATCCGGGCTGAACCAGAGTCCCAGCGCGATGCCGAGAGATGCGGCGCGTCGGGAGAGCGGTGCAAGACCGTGCGGAAACTTGCCGGGATGAACTGTCCAGAAACCGGGATCGTCGGCGTAATATCCTTCCCAGACGCCTCCTTTTTTCAGTTTGGAGTTGGCGGTGGTGCCGCTCTGCCATCCGTCGTCAATCTGCAGCACCTCGATGCCGAGCGTATGGGCGACCGCGAGCTCGCGCAGGATGAAGTCTTCGCAGACCGCCGCATCCTGACTGCGGTCGCCCCAGGTGTTGGACATGATGACCGTACCGCGCGGCAGGGCGTGTGCGCGGTGGGCACGGTTCCAGTCCGCAAAGGCATCCTGCATGGCATCGGTGGGGCCGACTCCGACAGCAGAAGCGTAGGCCGGGATTTCCTCGCTGTATGTCTGCGAAAAATCAATGCCGCAGCCGTGCAGAACCGCCGCGGTTGTGCCGCGCAGCGTGAGATCAGCCTCCGGCCGGCACAGTTCCGAGCTGGCGGTAGGCGCATGCTTGACCAGCATCAGCGAGCAGCCGCTCACCCGGTCGTCAAAACGGAATACATTGCCGCAGAAGGAGGGCGTGCCCCGCTCATACAGCGGGATGGTGTTATGCGTGAGCAGGCAGTCGTTGGCGTCCGTTTTATCAAACAGGCGACAGACCTGAAGGTCCATGTGGTGCCGGCCACCCAGCGGAACGGCGTCCAGTGTGTCGGGCGGTGTGACCGCCGCGGCAGAGGAGGGGGCGGCCTGTTCGATGCCGCTGACTGTATTCTGTCCGGCGCTGTCCGCGGACGTGCGTGACACGGCGCCGGGCGCTGTGAAATACTGCTGTGCGATGAACGGAATATCGGGGAACAGTGTAAATTCATACCGTACCTGCGTGCGCCCGGCAGAGAGCCAAAGGCACGCCCGCAGATGCTCCCCAAGGCAGGGATGCTCCCCGCACGCTTCGGCGGAAAAGGTGACCTGCACCTCCTCACCCGGAGTGAAGACGGGAACCTGCTGCCAGGGCAGCCGGTCTGCCGGTGCGTCCCATACCGTGCCGGTGATTTTGTCGGTAACCGACTCGGTGCATATTCTGCTGCCTTTTATCAGCATTGTTTTCCTGATTTTCTGATTTTCAATCGTCAGCCGTCCCGCTCTGTCGTCATAGCAGGCGCGGCAGCCGTAAGCGTATTCTTCAAACATGGATCCGATCCTCCAGATTCGGCGCTAACTTTACGCAAACAGTATAACATATCCCGCTCATGCGGTCAATTGTTTTTTCCATCCGGTGGGCAAGTTGTTAAAAAATTGAAAAGCATGTCAAAAAGGAATTGAAATTGACCGTGCAGTATTGTATAATAATATAGTAATATTATAGAAATATGGAGCTGTGTTTTGCGGCTCCGGGAGGATGAAATGGAAAGCGAAAAAACGCCCAGAAGCGGCGGTATATCCGTAGAATCGGAACATATTTTTCCGATCATCAAGAAATGGCTGTATTCCGAAAAAGAGATTTTTCTGCGTGAGCTGGTGTCGAATGCTTCCGATGCCATTACGAAACTGAAACGCCTCTCCTCGCTTGGTCAGTATCAGGACAACGGTGAGCCTTACCGGATCGATGTCTCCTTTTCTGCCAAGGACAAGACCATCACGGTCACCGATAACGGCATCGGCATGACCGAGGAGGAACTGGAGCGGTATATCTGCAAGGTGGCGCTTTCGGGAGCGCTCGAGTTTATTCAGAAGTACGAAGGACAGGGCGACGGCAGCGCCACGGGGATCATCGGTCACTTCGGACTGGGATTCTACAGTGCTTTCATGGTGGCGGACACGGTCGAGGTGGTGACCCGCTCCTATACCGATGCGCCTGCCGTGCGCTGGGTGTGCCGGGAGGACGGCTCGTACGAAGTGTTTGACGACGCGGACGGACACGGCCGCGGCACCTCGGTAATCCTGCATGTCAACGGGGAGGGAGAGGAATATCTTTCGAAGAGCCGCCTGTCCGGGATCCTTGACAAATACTGCGCCTTCATGCCGGTTGAGATTTATCTCTCCGATGAAGAGGAAGAAAAGAAAGAGGACGGGCACGAGGAGCCGGTCAATGACCCGCATCCGCTCTGGCAGAAGAAGGCCTCCGACTGCACCGATGAGGAGTACAAGGCCTTCTACAGAAAGGTGTTCGGAGATTACCGCGAGCCGCTCTTTTACCTGCACCTGAATGCCGACTATCCGCTGAATTTCAAGGGCATCCTGTATTTCCCGAAGATCCGTGAGGATTTCGAGAATCTGGAAGGGAAGATCAAACTGTACTATAATCAGGTGTTCGTGGCGGATAACATCAAGGAGATCATCCCCTCCTACCTGCTGATGCTGCGCGGCGTGCTGGACTGCCCGGAGCTGCCGCTCAATGTCTCACGCAGTTATCTGCAGAACAATGCCTATGTGGCGAAGGTGTCTGCCTATATTGTCCGCAAGGTTGCGGATAAGATCACCTCGCTGTTCCAGAACGAACGCGAGCATTACGAGAAACTGTGGGACGACCTGAAGACCTTCGTGGAATATGCGGCGCTCTCTGACCGTAAGTTTTACGACCGGGTACACGATGCGCTGCTCTTCACGCTGACCGACGGCAGCAAGGTGACGGTCGCGGAGTACCTGGAACAGGTGAAGGAGAAGCACGAGCAGACCGTCTTCTATACCCAGGACGCAAAACTGCAGGCGCAGTATATTGAGATGTGTAAGGAGCAGGGCATTCCGGTAGTGCGGTTGGAAGGAATTGTCGACATGCGCTTTGCCGAGACGATGGAGCAGTACGAATCCGCCGCGAAACTGAAATTCCTCCGTGTCGACGCCAATCCCGACCTGTATGCGGGCGGAGCAGGCGCCGATGCGGAAGGAGTGCTCAAGGATCTGTTTTCCAAGGCGTGCGGCGAGGGAACAGAGTTGACGGTGCGCACCGCACAGCTGCAGAACGAATCGGTGCCCGCCATTCTCACGGTGGAGGAAGAGGCGCGCCGGATGGGCGATATGATGGCCATGTACGCGCCCGATGCACCCAAAATGCCGCAGAAGGCCTCTCTGACGCTCAATACTGCAAGCGCCGTGATCCGCCGCCTGGAAGATGGCTCCTACGGAGAGCGTGCCCCCCGGGTTGCCGCGGCGGTATACGGTCTCGCTCTGCTGGCCCAGCGCAAACTGGAGGCCGATGAGCTGCGCCGTTTCCTTGCTGACAGCACGGAGCTTCTGGCGCAGCTGTGAGCCTCTCCGATTTCGCCGCACGGGTGCGGACCGGACAGGACAATTACGCCGCTGCCGTTGCCCGCGCCCGCACGGACGGTGCGGAACGCGCGTTCCATGTCTGTGAGCTGGCTATGCTTGCCGCTTGCGCGGTGGAGGGAGCGCTTGCAGGCGGGATGCTTTATGAGGAGGCGCTCGACGAATCGGTACGACCCTGCTTTGATCTGCGGGAGGCCGGCCCGGCCGATGCCGCGCTGTTCTGCCGGCGGCTGGCAGAACGGCTGCCGGCTGCCGATACCCCGTGCGCGCGGATTCTGACCCGCACCATGCCGGGCAACCGCATGGTGTATGTGCGCAACTATTATGCCGACCGGGTGTTCAGCGCCTTTGAAGGCAGGTGTGCGGGACTGACCGCGCGCTATGTCGACAGTTTTCACAGCGCGGTATATGAGACCGCGGCCGAGCGCGCCGATTTCTGTATTCTGCCGCTGGGAGGCGTGCATGGGAACCGGCTCGCGGGAACCGATGCCCTGACCGAGCGCTACGGGCTGAAACTGATTTTCGTTGCGCAGCTGCAGATATCCGACAGGGAACACATGCGGTATGGCGTGTTTGCGCGGCTACTGCCGCATCCGCAGAGCAGTGCCTGCGCGGAATTCTTCTTTTCCGGCGGTGCACTGGCTGATGTGCTGACTTCGCTTGAGCAGATCGGCGCACAGCTGGTGTCCCTGCATACGCTTCCGCCTCTGTCCTATTATGCCGGGGGCGAACGGTACCGCATCTGTGTGCAGACCGGGCAGGGGGATCTTGACGCCCTGCTGCTGCTTGTGCTGCTTTATGTCGGGGCCCCTTCGGTCGAAGGACTGTATCCCGGCGCGCAACAGTTGCTCTGAATCCTTTACCGGACAGACGGCTGAAACGGAAACCGAATGATTTGAAAGGAACCATCATGAACAGGACATACGAATACCGACCCACCGGAGTCTGCTCCCGCAGGATTTTCATTACCCTTGACGGGGATACGGTCGGGCAGGTGCGCTTTGAAGGCGGCTGCTCCGGCAATACGCAGGGGGTCTCGGCCCTGGTGCGCGGCATGCGCGTGCAGGAGGCCATCGAGCGGCTGCGCGGCATCCGCTGCGGCTCCAAGGAGACCTCGTGCCCCGATCAGCTGGCACAGGCGCTGCAGGCCTGTCTGAAAGAGCAGAACGGGGGATAATGCCCCGCTGTCTGCGCTCTCTATTCCTATCGTTTTTTACACAACGGATCGCAGGATCCGGAATACATTGCAGGAGGTTGCTATGACTGGATACCGGACTGAATATGAAAGATGGCTATCGTTTGCCGGACTGACCGCTTCCGAAAAAGAGGAACTGGTTTCCATTGCCGATAACGAGGAAGAAAAAGAACTTCGTTTCGGCGCGCCGATGTCTTTCGGCACTGCGGGTCTGCGCTCGCGTATGTACCTTGGCCCGGGCTGTATGAATGTCTATACGGTGGCAGCCACAACCGAAGGAATCGCGCGGCTGATCCTGAGCGAGAACGGAGCCGGGCGCGGGGTGGCCATTGCCTACGACAGCCGCAACCATTCGGCGGAGTTTGCCCGTACCGCGGCGTGCGTCCTGGCGGGCAACGGCATCCGTGCGTATCTGTTTGACGGCGTGCGGCCCACCCCCGAGTTATCCTTCGCCGTGCGGCAGCTGGGGTGCATTGCGGGGATCAATATCACCGCTTCCCATAATCCCAAGGAATACAACGGCTACAAGGCTTACTGGGAGGACGGTGCGCAGATCTCCCCGGAGCAGGCGCAGATTGTCAGTGAATATGTTGCACAGGTGGATGTGCTGACCGGTGCACACCGCGCCGACTATGACACGGCGGTGCGTGAGGGGACCATTGTGCTGCTGGGAGAGGATTTTGACGAGATTTACCTTTCCCGGGTAGCGGAAACCGCCATCAACCGGGACGCAATCGCCGCGGTGGCGGAGGATCTGAAGATTGTCTATACGCCGCTTCACGGCGCCGGGCATCGCCTGGTCCCTGAAATCCTGCGCCGGTGCGGACTGCGTCACCTGTATCCGGTGCCGGAGCAGATGATCCTGGACGGCAATTTCCCGACGGTTGCCAAGCCCAATCCCGAATACGCGGATGTCTTCCGCCTGGGCATTGCGATTGCCGAGAAGGTGGGCAGTGATCTGGTGATCGCCACCGACCCCGATGCCGACCGTGTCGGGGTGATGAGCCGGACCGCGGACGGCACCTTCGCCACCATCAACGGCAACCAGATGGGCGCCCTGCTGCTGGACTATGTCATCCGCGCACGCCGGGAGAGCGGCGGGCTCACGGCCGATGATTACGCGGTCAAGAGCATTGTGTCCACCGATATGGCCTATGCCATCGCAGAGCGCAACGGCATCCGCCTGTACGATGTGCTGACCGGGTTCAAGTTTATCGGGGAAGTCATCAAGAATTACGAAAAATCGGGTGCTCCCGGGAAATTCCTGCAGGGATTTGAAGAGAGCTACGGTTATCTGTTCGGTACCTATGCGCGCGACAAGGACGCGGTGGGGGCGACCATGATGATCACCGAGATGACCGCCTTTTACAAGAAACAGGGCATGACGCTGTCGGATGCGCTGGAGGCGCTGTACCGTACCTACGGTTACTACCGGGAAGGTGTGGTGGATATCGCCATGGAGGGCCTTGACGGCCTGGAGCGCCGCCGCCGTGTTACCGCTCATCTGCGTGACAATCCGCCCGCGGCAATCGGCGGCGTCCGGGTGGTGCGCATCGGGGACTATGCCAAGGGGACCATCACCGATCTTGCAACCGGAGCGCAGACGCCCACCGGCATGCCGCTGAGCGAGGTGCTGTATTACACGCTGGAAAACGGCGACAAGATTGTGGTGCGGCCTTCCGGCACGGAGCCCAAGATCAAGATTTACTTCCTGCTTCATGCCGAGCAGCCCGAACAGCTGGACGGCAAACTGGCGGCATACCGCGAGGATGCCCTGGCATTTACAAAAGTCTGAACCTGAATCGGCAGTCCCGGACCCGGGCGTTTCCAAACCGGCTCCGGGACTGCGTCGGGAAGAAACAACGAAAGAGGAAAACCGTGACAGAGCGTCAGAAGCATATCAGAAACTTTTCCATCATTGCCCATATCGACCACGGAAAATCCACGCTCGCCGACCGGATTCTGGAGCTGACCAGTACGGTGGCTACGCGCGATATGGAAGCGCAGGTCCTGGATGACATGGATCTGGAGCGTGAGCGTGGTATTACCATCAAGGCCCGCGCGGTGACGCTGACTTACCGGGCGGAAAACGGTGAGACCTATGAGTTCAACCTGATCGACACACCCGGGCATGTCGACTTCGGATACGAGGTTTCGCGTTCGCTCAACGCATGTGAGGGCGCGCTTCTGGTGGTGGATGCCACGCAGGGCGTGGAGGCGCAGACACTGGCAAACGCCTATCTTGCCATCGACAGCAATCTGGAAATCCTGCCGGTGATCAACAAGATCGACCTGCCAAGCGCCGATGTGGAAAAGGTGCGTGCAGAAATCGAGGATATCATCGGCATCCCGGCAGAGGGGTGCCCGGCCGTTTCGGCAAAGGCGGGGCTCAATATCCGGCAGGTGCTGGAGAAGGTGGTGACCGATATTCCGGCGCCCGCCGGGGACGAAGAGGCGCCGCTCAAGTGCCTGATCTTCGATTCACGGTATGACAGTTATCTGGGCGTTGTAGTATATATACGCGTTTTTGACGGAAAGATCAAGGCAGGCGACCGTATCCGCCTGATGAGCACGGGCGCTGAATTCGATGTGGTCGAGGTCGGGGTGATGAAGCCGTTCGGCCTTGAGAAGACCGCGGGCCTTGCCGCCGGGGATGTCGGATACCTGACCGCCAGCATTAAGACGGTAGGGGAGACACAGGTGGGAGACACGGTCACGCTGGCATCGGCTCCTACCGGGCAGGCGTTGCCCGGCTTCCGCCAGGCGCACCCGATGGTGTACGCGGGGATTTATCCGGCGGACGGGGCGCGCTACGGAGACCTGCGCGACGCGCTGGAGAAACTGCAGCTCAACGACGCTTCGCTCTCCTTCGAACCTGAAACTTCTGCCGCGCTGGGATTCGGCTTCCGCTGCGGTTTCCTGGGGCTTCTCCATATGGAGATCATCGAGGAGCGGCTGGAGCGTGAATTCAATCTGGACCTGATCACCACAGCCCCCAGCGTGATTTACCGGGTGACGGTGCGCGGCGGGGAGGTGCGCTATATCGACAATCCCTCGAACTACCCGTCCCCCGATGAAATCGTGTCGGCAGAGGAGCCCATGGTGCGTGCGAGCATCATCACCCCGACCGATTACATCGGCGGGCTGATGGATCTGTGTCAGGAGCGGCGGGGCGTGTTTGTCGATATGAAGTATATTGATACCGAGCGGGCGGAACTGCATTACCGGCTGCCGCTCAACGAGATCATTTACGATTTCTTCGATGCGCTCAAGAGCCGCAGCAAAGGATATGCATCGCTGGACTATGAGTTTGACGCCTATGAACCGAGCAAACTGGTGAAACTGGATTTCCTGCTCAACGGAGATCCTGTGGATGCGCTTTCGTTTATTGTGCATGAAGATAAGGCCTATGCCCGCGCGCGCAAAATTGCCGAAAAACTCAAGGAAAACATTCCGCGCCAGCTGTTTGAGATTCCCATTCAGGCGGCGATCGGCTCGAAAATCATTGCGCGGGAGACTGTGAAAGCCATGCGCAAGGATGTGCTCGCCAAGTGTTACGGCGGTGATATCACCCGTAAAAAGAAACTGCTGGAAAAGCAGAAGGAAGGCAAACGCAAGATGCGCAAACTGGGCAGCGTGGAAGTCTCTCCCGAGGCCTTCATGGCGGTGCTCAAACTGGATGACGAATGATGAAAAAAAGGCGTCCGGTCGGACTGTACCTGCATATTCCGTTCTGCCTCGGGAAATGTTATTACTGTGACTTCTGCTCCTTCCCGGGATCGGATGCCGGACTGCGGCAGCGGTATACCGCTGCGCTCTGCCGTGAGTTGTCCGGGTGGGAGTCCGCACTCTCCGATGCGGAGATTGATACGGTGTATTTCGGGGGTGGAACGCCGACTCTTCTTTCTGCCCGGGATTTTGATGATCTTTTCAACTGCATTCATGCGCATTTTGCAGTCGCGCAGGATGCGGAAATCACGGTGGAGATGAATCCGGGCACGGCGGACCTGCCGCTTCTTTCGGCGCTGCGCTCTTTCGGTGCCAACCGGATCAGCATGGGGGTGCAGAGCGCCGACGACCGTCAGCTGCGCGCGATCGGGCGGCTGCACACCTGCCGCGACGCCGCCCTTGCATTCCGGCTGTGCCGGGAGGCGGGTTTTGCGGCGCTGAGCATGGACCTGATGTACGGACTGCCGTATCAGACGGCAGAGTCGTTCCGGCAGACGCTGGCGTTCGCCCTGCAGTGCGGACCGGAACATCTGTCGGCATACGGACTGAAAATTGAGCCTGCGACCCGATTCGGCAGAATGGAGCGGGTGCCCGGGCTCCCCGACGAGGACGCGGAATGCGACCTGTATGCCCTGGCTGCAGAGACGCTTGCCGGCGCGGGGTACAGGCACTATGAGATTTCCAACTATGCGAAGCCCGGCTTTGAGTCCCGGCACAATCTGCGCTACTGGCGCGGCGGGGAGTATCTCGGGTGCGGCGTGGCGGCGTATTCCTTCCTTGACGGGGTGCGCTTCGGCAATGACCGGGACCTTGATGCCTACCTGCGCGGGGAAGCCCGGCGCGCCGAATACCGCCCTCTGACACCGTGCGACCGGGAAGAAGAGTACCGGATGCTGCGCCTGCGGCTGGCAGAGGGGATTTCGCTTCCGGAGTACAGACGCCTGTTCGGTCGGGACCTGATCGCGGGCCGGGAGGAGCTGGTCGACCGTCTGGTGCAGCAGGGGCTTGCCGTAACGGACGGACAGAGGCTGCGTCTCACAGACGCGGGCATGTATGTTTCCAACGCGGTGATTCTGGCCCTGGACCCCGATTCCGATGCCGGAAACTGATTTCAGACACCGGAGACTGATTTCTTGCACAGCCTCTTGACAAACCGGCCGGAACCTGTTAGAATGTGTATGACCAAACTTGAAAGGATTAGCGAGATGGCAGACGAGATTCTGGAGCAGTTGCCCGACGACGAGGCGGAAGTATACACATTGACCGATGAAAACGGAAAAGATGAGCAGTTTCAACTGATCGGTACGCTGGAGCTGGACGGCAAAACATACTATGCGATGACCTCGGTTGAGGAAGAGAGCGATGAGTATGTGATCCTGCGGGTGGAGACCGAAGAGGATGACGAAACGGTTCTGGTCACCATCGACGATGACGAAGAATTTGATCGGGTTGCCGATCGGTTCGATGACATTCTGTTCGATGAGATCGACTACGATGAGGAAACCGGGGAAAACTGAAAAGCAAGGATGTAACCAACCTGCTTAGTGCGTGATAGAGAAGAGTTTGGACCTACACTTACTGAATTGGAGTCCGGAACCCGATGGTGGGATGCAGACCTCCCCTGATCGGCCGCCTTCGTGCCGCCCTTTAGGGACGCTGGGAGCGCAAAGCCGCGGAGAGGACACCGCCTTGCACATGCAGGGTCAGAATATTTTCTCTACACGGCTCGGCGGGGATCTACATGAGGATGTTGCAGAACATCCTCTTTTTTGTTTTCCGGCCTGAATTTGTGTCCCGCTCTTTTCTGCAGCGAGGTGAGTATGCGATATTATCTGACGGCAGTGTCGCTTCTGGCACTGCTTCTGCTTCTGGCAGACAAGTATTCCTGCCGTTTCCCGGCGTTGCGGCCGCGGGAGGGCCTTCTGAGAACCGTTTCACTGATCGGAGGCGCGTCCGCCATTCTGATTTCTGCCTGTCTGATCGACCATCCGGTTGACCCTGTCTCCATGAAAGTGATCCGCAGGCATCTGTTTCTGCACCTGATTGTGCTGGTGTTGCTCAGAGTGATTTTCTGAAGGCGCGGTTTCCGCTTGCAATCCGCAGGCAAGTATGCTATAATATATTTTGGTAGATCTGCCGGCAAAGGGACTGTGTTCCGGCTGTCCGAAACCGCCACCCGGAAAGGATGTTTCACATGAATTTACAGCACCTGAAATATGCGGTCGAAGTGGCAAAGGCCTCTTCCATCACCAAGGCGGCGGAAAACCTGTATATGGGTCAGCCCAATCTCAGCCGTTCCATCCGGGAACTGGAGGAATCGCTCGGCATCACCCTGTTCAAAAGATCGTCAAAAGGGATTGTTCCCACGGCGGACGGAGAGGAGTTCCTGGCATACGCCCGGAAGATCCTGGCGCAGGTGGACGCGGTCGAGGCTCTGTATCAGGGAGAGAAGCGCCGGGGAAGTTCTTTTTCGCTTTCCGCTCCCCGCGCGGCGTACATCGCGCAGGCGTTCGCTTCGGTCGTCCGGCGGCTGCCGGCGGGAGGCGAGCAGGAATTCTGCTATAAGGAAACCAACGCCCGCCGCACGGTGCACAATATTCTCAATGCGGATTACAAACTGGGCATTCTGCGCTACCGGACCGAGTATGAACACCGCTTTTCCGAAATGATGAACGACCGGGGGCTGGCGTGCGAGCGCATTCTGGATTTCCGCCGCATGCTGCTGCTGTCGCGTGAGCATCCGCTGGCAGAGGCGCCGGTGATCCGTCTGTCTGATCTTGCAGCTTATACCGAGCTTTCCGAGGCGGACCCGTATGTGCCCAATCTGCCGGTCGCCGAAGTGCGGAAAGCCGAACTGACTCCGGGGGTGAGCAGCCATGTCTTCCTGTATGAGCGCAGCAGTCGGGATCTGCTTCTGCGGACCCTTCCGGGAGCGTTTGCCTGGGCGTCGCCTCTATGCACCGGACAGATGCGTGACTCCGGACTGATCATGCGGGCGGTTGAAGATGACCGGGTGTATATGCGCGATGTGCTGGTGTACCGCAGGGAATATCACCTGACTGATCGTGATCACCTCTTTACGGAAGAGCTGATCCGCGCCAAGCGCGATGCCCAGTCCGCGCAGGAGGGAATCCGGTAATCAGGGATCAACACCCGCCGGACAGACCGTTGCCGGACATCCGCCCGCGCGGATCAGGGGAGCGGGAGGAGGACATCCAGTCGCCGGAGAGCCGGAACAGAAATCAGAAACAGCAGAAGCCGCCGCGGGTTGTGTGCACCGGCTGCATGCATTTTTGATATATGGGCATGCGCTTTTTATATTTCACATTTGACGAACAGTGTGTTAAAATATTAACGAACATTCGGAGGCGCCGGGAAAAGGCGCAATACAGGAGGTAAAAGGAACTATGGAACAGAAGCAGTACCCGATCGTTGACAGTGTGGAGAAACTGGAACAGACACTGGCAAAGGTCAGAGAAGCGCAGGCCCGGTTTGCCACCTATACGCAGGAGCAGGTGGACCGCATTTTCAAGGCGGCTGCCATTGCCGCGAACAAGGCGCGCATTCCGCTGGCAAAGATGGCGGTTGCGGAAACCGGCATGGGTGTTGTGGAAGACAAGGTGATCAAGAACAACTACGCGGCCGAGTACATCTACAATGCCTATAAGAATACCAAGACCTGCGGCGTTGTGGAAGAGGACAAGGCCTTTGGGATCCGCCGTGTGGCAGAACCGATCGGGGTTGTTGCAGCCGTGATTCCGACTACCAACCCGACCTCCACCGCGATTTTCAAGACGCTGATTTCGCTCAAGACGCGCAACGGCATCATCATCAGCCCCCATCCGCGTGCGAAGGGATGCACCATTGCCGCAGCGCGGCTGGTACTGGAAGCGGCTGTTGAAGCGGGCGCTCCGGAAGGCATTATCGCCTGGATCGATGTGCCCTCGCTTGAACTGACCAATACGCTGATGAGAGAGGCGGACATTATTCTTGCCACCGGCGGCCCCGGCATGGTCAAATCGGCCTACTCCAGCGGCAAGCCCGCCCTGGGCGTCGGCGCCGGCAATACGCCTGCGATTATCGACGAGAGCGCGGACATTGTGCTGGCGGTCAGCTCCATCATTCACTCGAAGACTTTCGACAACGGCATGATCTGCGCATCCGAGCAGTCGGTGATTGTTCTGCGCCCGATCTACGAAGCGGTCAAGCGCGAGTTCCAGACCCGCGGCTGCTATTTCCTCACCCCCGAGGAGACCGGGAAGGTCAGAAAGACCATCATTATCAACGGCGCGCTGAATGCCAAGATCGTGGGTCAGAGCGCCCCCACCATTGCCTCTCTTGCAGGTGTCAAAGTGCCCGACACCACCAAGATCCTGATCGGCGAGGTGGAGAGTGTGGATCTGTCCGAGGAATTTGCGCATGAGAAACTGTCCCCGGTGCTTGCCATGTACTGTGCAGACACCTTTGAAGAGGCCATCGGGAAGGCAGAGCGCCTGATTGCCGACGGCGGTTACGGACACACTTCTTCGGTCTATCTCAACCCGATCACCGAGCAGGAGAAGCTGCAGACTTTCTATTCCTGTATGAAGACCTGCCGCGTTCTGGTCAATACGCCTTCCTCTCACGGCGGTATCGGAGACCTGTATAACTTCAAGCTGACCCCGTCCCTCACCCTGGGGTGCGGTTCCTGGGGCGGCAACAGCGTTTCCGAGAATGTGGGTGTCAAGCACCTGCTCAATATCAAAACAGTGGCCGAGAGGAGAGAAAACATGCTGTGGTTCCGCGCACCCGAAAAGGTGTATATCAAGAAGGGATGCCTGCCGGTTGCGCTGGATGAGCTGGGCAGCGTCATGGGGAAGAAGAAAGCGTTCATCGTGACCGACTCCTTCCTGTATCAGAACGGGTATACCAAACCGATCGAACACAAACTTGCCGAAATGGGCATCATGTACACCACCTTCTCCAATGTGGCGCCCGACCCGACACTGGCGTGCGCCAAGGAAGGTGCGAAGCTGATGACCGCCTTCGCTCCCGATGTGATCATTGCGGTGGGCGGCGGTTCCGCGATGGATGCAGGCAAGATCATGTGGGTGCTGTATGAGCATCCGGAAGCAGACTTCATGGATATGGCGATGCGCTTCATCGATATCCGCAAGCGTGTCTACACCTTCCCGAAGATGGGTGAGAAAGCCTACTTCATTGCGGTTCCGACCTCTGCCGGTACCGGCTCCGAGGTGACGCCCTTCGCGGTGATTACCGATGAGCAGACGGGCGTCAAGTACCCGCTGGCAGACTATGAGCTGATGCCCAAGATGGCGATCGTGGACGCCGACATGATGATGAATGCGCCGAAGGGGCTGACCTCCGCTTCGGGTATCGATGCGGTGACCCACGCGCTGGAAGCCTATGCATCGGTGATGGCGACCGATTACACCGACGGCCTGGCTCTGCGTGCGCTGAAGATGATCTTCGAGTATCTGCCGCGCGCATATGACAACGGTCCGAACGATCCGGTTGCGCGCGAGAAGATGGCAAATGCCGCTACCATGGCGGGTATGGCATTCGCAAATGCGTTCCTCGGCGTCTGCCACTCCATGGCGCACAAGCTGGGCGCGTTCCATCACCTGCCGCACGGCGTTGCCAACGCCCTGATGATCGACGAAGTGCTGCGGTTCAACTCTGCCGAAGCTCCCCGTAAGATGGGCACCTTCCCGCAGTACGACCATCCGCACACCCTGGAGCGTTATGCGGAGATCGCCGATTATCTGGGAATCAAGGGCAAGAACAATCAGGAGAAACTCAAGGGCCTGATCGCCGCGATTGATGCCCTCAAGGAAAAGATCGGCATCAAGAAGACCATCCGCGACTATGTGCCGGACGAAGCCGACTTCCTTGCCCGTCTGGATGAGATGACCGAACAGGCATTTGATGACCAGTGCACCGGTGCGAACCCGCGTTATCCTCTGATGGAAGAAATCAAAACCATGTATCTCAACGCATACTACGGGAAATAAGGAGGAAGCATCATGAGCATCAACGCAAATAAAATCATTGCCGTCAGAACTTCCAAGACGGTATACCGCGACGGCGACCGCGTTTTGAAAGTGTTTGACGAGGATTATTCCAAGGCAGATGTACTCAACGAGGCGCTGAACCAGGCGCGCATTGAAGAGACCGAACTGCATGTTCCGAAGGTGCTTGAGGTCTGCAAGATGGACGGGCGGTGGACCATTGTTTCCGAATTCATTCCCGGGAAGACGCTTGCCGCTCTGATGGCGGAGCATCCTGAGAAGCGGGATGCCTACCTTGAAATGTTTGTGGATCTGCAGCTGAAGATGCACGCGCAGAATGCGCCCGGACTGCCCAAACTCAAGGACAAGATGAACACCAAGATCTGCCAGACCAATCTGGACGCCACCACCCGGTACGAGCTGCACACGCGCCTGGAAGGGATGCCCAAGCACAAGAAGGTCTGCCACGGGGACTTCAACCCCTCCAATATCATCATCACTCCCGACGGCGTGCCCTATATTCTCGACTGGTCGCACGCCACACAGGGCAACGCATCGGCCGATGCGGCACGCACCTATCTGCTCTTCTGTCTCTCGGGGGACCGGGAACTTGCCGACCAGTATCTGAAACTGTTCTGCAAGAAGAGCGATACTGCCATGCAGTATGTGCAGAAATGGCTGCCGATCGTCGCCGCATCCCAGTCGGTGAAGGGACGCCCGGAAGAGCGTGAATTCCTGCTGCACTGGGTCAATGTGGTGGATTACGAATAATCCTGCCGATCATCCCGACATCCCGAAATCTTGATCCCGCCCCCGGCGCGGGGCGGGAAAACGAAAGGAAGATCAAGCGTATGAAAATCACTGTCTGTATCGGAAGCTCCTGCCATCTCAAGGGATCCCGGAGCGTAGTGGAACAGCTGCAGAACCTGATCGCATCCAACGGGCTGAAGGATCAGGTCGAGCTTGCAGGCACCTTCTGCATGGGCAAGTGCCAGACCGGCGTCAATGTGACGGTGGACGGCGCTGAATACTCGGTCAGTCCCGACACGGTGGATTCCTTCTTCCGTGACCAGGTACTCAAACCGCTGGGGAAATAATACATACGGTGCCGGCAGCCCGAACGGGCTGGCGGCGCTGTTTGCGCCTTGACCGATTTGAAATCAGGAGGAGCACTATGTCAGGAATACTGATGCTGAACAAATCCAACTGCAAGAATTGCTACAAATGCATCCGCCACTGCCCGGTGAAAGCCATCCGCTTCTCGGGCAACCAGGCGCATATCATTGACGAGCAATGCATTCTGTGCGGCGAGTGCTATGTGGTGTGCCCGCAGCACGCGCGCGTGGTTTCCAACGAATGCGAGAAGGTATCGGTCCTGCTTGCAGGAGAGGCACCGGTCTACGCGTCGGTGGCGCCCTCTTTTGCCGCTGCATTTCCCGAATGCGGCTTTCCCGCGGTTGCCAAGGCGCTGCGCGACCTCGGCTTTGCCGATGCGGAGGAAACGGCGCGCGGCGCGACTCTTGTGAAAAAAGAATATGAAGTGCTGCTGCGCCGCGCAAAGGGGGAAGTCATCATTTCCTCCTGCTGCCACGCGGTCAATCTGCTGATTGAAAAGCACTATCCCACGCTGCTGGAAAATCTGGCGCCGGTGGTGACTCCGTTGCAGGCGCATACCGATGACATCAAGCGCCGGCACCCGGATGCGAAAGTGGTGTTCATCGGTCCCTGTATCGCGAAAAAAGACGAGGCAGAAGACAGCCATGTGGATGCGGTGCTCACCTTTGACGATCTGGAACAGATGTTTGCCGGGCATGGGATCACGCCCGATCCGGTGCAGGATCATGAATCGACCGGACGCGCCCGCTTGTTCCCGACCACGGGCGGCATTCTCAAGAGTATGGATCTGCCCGACTGCGGATACAGTTATCTTGCCGTGGACGGTCCGGAGAATTGCCGCGCCACACTTGAGGATGTGGCGGCGGGCGGCATGAAGAATGTCTTTATTGAAATGTCGGCCTGTGTAGGCAGCTGCTCCGGCGGTCCCATCATGCGTCACCGGCAGGCGTCCCCGGTGCGCTCCAGCGTTGCGGTTACCTCGTCGGCGGGGGCATCCGACTATGACATTGCCATGCCGGATGAGACGCTGATCACCAAGCACCGCGCCTATATGGGTTATACCCAGATGATGCCGGGCGAGAATGAAATCAAAGAAATACTAAAGAAAATGGGGAAAAATACTCCGGCAGATGAGCTCAACTGCGGCACCTGCGGGTACAATACCTGCCGGGAAAAGGCGATTGCGGTTTACAACGGTAAGGCGGATATCAGCATGTGCCTGCCGTTTCTGACCGAGCGCGCGGAGAGCTTTTCCTCCAACATTCTCAACAACACCCCCAACGGCATTCTGGTGGTCAACGAGGACATGGAGGTCCAGCAGATCAACCGCGCGGCCATGAAGATGCTGCGCATCACTTCCGCCAAGGATGTGCTGGGCGAGCTGCTGGTGCGCATTCTGGATCCGCTGCCGTTTGTCGATGTTCTGGAATACGGCAAGCGTGTGGACGGCCGCCGGGAGTACCTTGCGGAGTACAACCGCTACATAGAAGAAACCATCGTGCATGACAAGACTTCACACAACCTGCTCGCCATTCTGCGCGATGTCACCGACGAGGAAGAAGCGCGGCAGAAGAAGGAAGAGATGGAGCAGCAGACGGTCGCCATCGCGGATAAGGTGGTGGAAAAGCAGATGCGCATCGTCCAGGAGATTGCGTCTCTGCTGGGAGAAACCGCCGCGGAGACCAAGATTGCACTGACCAAGTTGAAGGAGACCATCACCCACGATGATCAGACGGAATAATCTGTGCGTTGATGTTGCCTGGCACAGCATCAACCATGCAGGGGAACAACTGTGCGGTGACCATGTGGAGCTGGTTGCGGAGGATGAAAACTCCACGGCAGTGGTGCTTGCCGACGGGTTGGGCAGCGGGGTCAAGGCCAGTATCCTGTCCACTCTGACCGCAAAGATCCTATCCACCATGGTGGCCAACGGCATGAAGCCGGAGGATGCGGTGGAGACCATAGCGGCCACCCTGCCGGTCTGTTCGGTACGCGGTGTGGCGTATTCCACCTTTACGGTCATCCGGATTGTCAATAACCAGCGCGCCGAGATCATCCAGTATGACAACCCGCGCGTTATCCATGTGCGGGACGGCGTGCCGCAGGAGCTGCCGGTTACCAAGGCGCGGATCGCCGAAAAGGATATTTACTTTTCGGATGTGATCCTGGCGGAAAACGATGTCTTCATCGCCATGAGTGACGGAGTGGAGCACGCCGGCGTGGGGCTGACCTATAATTTCGGCTGGTGCCGGGACGATATTACTGATTTCATCCTGCCGTATGTGAAAGCAGGCTATACCGCCAAGGGGCTCTCCACGGTTCTGGTCGAGGAGTGCAACTCGCTCTATGAGGGCAAGCCGGGGGATGATGCAACGGTATGCACCGTGCGCATCCGTCAGCGCGAACCGATGAATGTGATCATCGGCCCTCCTTCTGACCGCAACGACTGCGGCAAAATGCTTTCGCTCTTCTTTGCCAAGGAGGGCAAGCGGATTGTGTGCGGAGGCAGCACCTCCAACATGGTGGCGGAATATCTGAAAAAGCCGCTGCATCCGGTTCTGGATTTCCCGGACCCGGAGATCCCGCCGATTGCAGAACTGGAAGGGGTGGATCTGGTCACCGAGGGGGTGATCACCATCAACCGCGTACTGGAATACGCCAAGGATTATCTGGATCAGAATCAGAAGTATGCGGTCTGGAGCGTGCGCGATGACGGCGCGTCCCGAATCGCAAGAATGCTGTTTGAAGAAGCGACCGATATCAATTTCTTCGTGGGCCGCGCGGTGAATCCCGCGCATCAGAACCCCAATCTTCCGATTCATTTCAATATTAAAATGCGACTGGTCGATGAGCTGGCCACCTGCCTCGGTAAAATGGGAAAGCACATCAAGGTCAGTTATTTTTAAGGAGTAGTGTATGAGAAAGTTCGATACAAAAGTCCAGCATCTCAAATACAAGGTGCTGCGTGAAGTGGCGCGGCATTCCTTTCACGGCGATCTGCTGGAACATGTGACCGACATTCCCAAGGAGATCATTCCGGGGAACACCCCTACCATGCGCTGCTGTGTATACAAGGAGCGCGCCATTCTTGCCGAGCGGGTCAAGATTGCCATGGGTGGCTCGAGCAATGTGCCGGGGGTCATTGAGGTCATCGACATTGCCTGTGACGAGTGCCCGGACAGCGGCTTTGCGGTGACGGACGCCTGCCGCGGATGCCTGGCGCACCGCTGCGAGGATGTCTGCCCGAAAAACGCCATTACCTTTGACAAGACCCAGCACGCACATATCGATAAGAGCAAATGTATCAACTGCGGAAAATGCGCCGAGGTATGCCCCTACAGCGCCATCACCAACCGCAAGCGTCCCTGCGAGCGCGCCTGCAAGATCAAGGCTATCTCCATGGCGCAGACCGGGGAAGCACAGATCGATTACAGCAAATGCATCAGCTGCGGCGCCTGTGTGTATCAGTGTCCTTTCGGCGCCATCGCGGACAAATCCCAGATCCTCAATGTGGTGGACATGCTCAAGCACAGTGAGCGCGACGGGAGCAAGGTATATGCGGTGGTTGCACCCAGTATTTCCAGTCAGTTCAATTATGCCAAGACCGGCCAGGTGGTCAGCGGGCTGAAGGCGCTGGGCTTCTATCATGTGGTGGAAGCCGCGCTGGGGGCTGATATGGTGGCCGACTCCGAGTCGCGCGAGCTGGTGGAGAAGGGATTCCTGACCAGTTCCTGCTGCCCGGCTTTTGTGGAGTATATCCATACGCATTTCCCGGAGCTTTCGGACAAGGTTTCGCACAATCTCTCTCCGATGGCAACCATTTCGAAGTATATCAAAACCACCGACCCCGCATCAAAAATTGTCTTTATCGGTCCCTGCACTGCCAAGAAAGCAGAGATCCGCAAGGAGTCGGTCAAGCCGTATGTGGATGCGGTGCTGACTTTTGAGGAATTGCAGGCGCTGTTTGACAGCCGTGACATTGATCTGCTGGCACAGGGGGAGGTGCCTCTTGACAACGCGTCGTATTTCGGACGCATTTTTGCACGCTGCGGCGGTCTGGCAGACGCGGTTGCGGAAGGCATCCGGGAGCACGGCGACCACTTTGACCTCAAGGCAATTTCCTGCGACGGCATTGAAGAGTGCCGCATGGCTCTGCTCAAAGCCAGCAAGGGAAAACTGGACGCAAACTTCATTGAAGGAATGGCCTGTGTCGGGGGCTGTATCGGCGGCGCCGGCTGCCTGACCCATCATGAAGTCAAGAACAAGAACGAGGTGGACCGTTACGGCAGGGAAGCAATGGAAAAGACCATTGCCGACGCTCTGGCCGGTCTGCCCAAGGTGTGAAAGTACGGACAGATAAAAAGCGGCCCGGGCGGAACCTTTCGGTTTCGCCCGGGTCCTCTGTGCCCCCGTGCGGCATGAGCCGCAGAGGCGGCTGCCGCGGGAGCGCTGATTCCGTACAGTGTGCATCCGGTACATTCGGGATATCCGCTGCGGGCAGAATATCCGTTACGGCTGTTGGCGACACGGTCGATGCAAAGTACGGGAAGATTGTGAACGGGATCAGTACAGTTTATACTTCAGTCGCAGATTGTCGGCAATCATGGCGATGAACTCGCTGTTGGTGGGCTTGCCCCGGCTGTTCTGAATGGTGTAGCCGAAATAGGAATTGAGCGTATCGATATCGCCGCGGTCCCATGCTACCTCGATCGCGTGCCGGATGGCGCGTTCCACGCGTGAAGTGGTGGTTGCATATTTCTTTGCGACGCCGGGGTAGAGCACTTTGGTAACCGAGTTGATGATTTCGCTGTCCGATATGGTCATCAGGATGGCGGTGCGCAGGTACTGATACCCTTTAATGTGTGCGGGCACACCGATCTGGTGAATGATTTTGGTGACCTGTGTTTCGATATCCGGATTCTGCTCGGATTTCTGGACCACGCCGGAAGGAGAATGTGTACGGCTCTGCGCCAGGGACCGGATATGTTCAATCAGAGCGGAGACTTCGAACGGTTTCTGAATGCACAGGTCGGCCCCTGCTTTGCTTGCTTCCAGAAAAGTACTCTGATTGGTAACCATGGACAGCAGAATAAATGCGGGCCGCTGGTCGGGCGCATAATGCAGGGTGCACGCCCGGCGGATCACCCCGATGCCGTCCAGTTTGGGCAGCCACAGATCCACCAGAACAACATCCGGATGTGTGCGCTGGATTTTCTGAAGTGCCTCCTCTCCGTTTGCTGCTTCTTCGACTGCAGAAATGCCGTTCTGCGCCAGTCCGTCGCGCACTCTTCGTCTTAATTCGGCACTTTCATCTGCGATCAGAACTTTGATTTCCTTTTCCATGTTGATTTCTCCTTCGTTTTTGTCACTGGTAAAATTTGGTACTCGATTTGTGTAAATATAGTACCATAATATGGAAAAAATTGCAAGAGTGAAAATGGCGAAAAGAATTACAAAATTTGGAAGTTTCTTATAGGGGAGATGCATAAAGGAGAGATCTGTCAAGTAAGAAAAAAGGGAGAGGAAAACTATTTTCGTCTAAAGAAGGCGATGGGTAAAAATGCTGTCCAATCGTGAATAAAATGTTAAAAGTAAAACAAAATTTTTGTAGAATCATTGCAACCGCATCGGCGGTGTGGTATAATAAAATTGCAGAAATTTGGGGTTTGCGAAAACCGCCAAAAGACCGCAACCCGTGTTTATTATTATTAATATAAAAGGAGACCAACCATGACCAACAATAAGTTTGTCAAAGAATGGATTGACGAGATGGCTGCCCTGACGCAGCCTGATGCGATCATCTGGATTGACGGCAGTGAAGAGCAGGCCAACCAGCTTCGCAAGGAAGCCTGCGCGACCGGCGAGATGATTGAGCTGAATCAGAAGCTGCTCCCCGGCTGCTACCTTCACAGAACCGCGATCAACGATGTTGCGCGTGTAGAGGGCAGAACCTTCATCTGCACGACCAAGCGTGAGGACGCGGGCAATATCAATAACTGGATGGCTCCCGATGAGTGCTATGCGAAACTGACCAAACTGTACCGCGGCTCGATGAAGGGCAGAACCATGTATGTGATTCCGTATTCCATGTCCGTGGTTGGCAGCCCGTTCGCCAAGTACGGCATTGAGCTGACCGACTCGATTTATGTGGTTCTGAACATGCTGATCATGACCCGTGTGGGCAATGATGTACTGGAAGCACTGGGCGATGACCCCGGATTCATCAAGGGTCTGCATGCCAAGGCCGATCTGGATGAAGAGAACCGCTACATCTGCCACTTCCCGGAGGACAACACCATCTGGTCGGTCAACTCGGGTTACGGCGGAAATGTGCTGCTGGGCAAGAAGTGCTTCGCTCTGCGTATCGCTTCCTACCTGGGACGCAAAGAGGGCTGGATGGCTGAACATATGCTGATTCTGGGTATCGAATATCCGGATGGTGATGTGAAGTATCTCTGCGCCGCTTTCCCGTCTGCATGCGGCAAGACCAACCTGGCGATGCTGATTCCGCCCGAATTCTACGCAAAGCAGGGCTTCAAGGTCTGGTGCGTGGGTGATGATATTTCCTGGCTGCGTGTCGGCGAGGACGGACGGCTGTGGGCGGTGAACCCGGAGAACGGCTTCTTCGGCGTGGCTCCCGGCACCAACGAGAAGTCCAACCCCAACGCGCTGGCTACCACCCGCAAGAATACCATCTTCACCAATGTGGTGCATAACCTGGATAACAACACGGTCTGGTGGGAAGGTCTGGATAAGAACCCGCCCAAGCACGCGGTCAACTGGAAGGGCGAGACCTGGGACTGCACCGATGGCTCCAAGGGCGCTCATCCCAACTCCCGTTTCACCGCAATGGCGGTCAACTGCCCGTGCCTGTCCGAGAAGTTCTCGGATCCTGCCGGCGTGCCGATTTCCGCGATTGTGTTCGGCGGACGCCGCGCCAAGACCGCTCCGCTGGTTTACCAGTCGACCAGCTGGCAGAACGGTACCTTCGTCGGTTCCATCATGGCATCTGAGACCACTGCAGCGGCTGCCGGTGCAGTCGGCGTCGTGCGTCGTGACCCGATGGCAATGAGACCGTTCGTCGGCTACGATATGGGCGATTACTGGGCACACTGGCTCGAGATGGGCAAGAAGATCCCCAACCCGCCGAAGATTTTCCATGTCAACTGGTTCCGCACCGACAGCGACGGCCACTTCATCTGGCCCGGCTTCGGTGACAATATGCGTGTGCTGATGTGGATCCTGGCACGGTGCGAGGATAAAGTGGATGCCCGTGAGACTCCTATCGGATATGTTCCGTATGCCAAGGATATTGAACTGTCCGGTCTTGACATTGATGTCAGCACGGTGGAAGGTCTGCTCGAAGTGGATAAAGATCTGTGGCTGGACGATGTCGCCGGTATCAAGGAGTTCTATAAGCAGGTGGGCGACCGTGTTCCCGCAGAGCTGTATGACGAGCTTGCGGCACTGGAGGAGAGACTCTCCC
>CASFDI010000067.1 GCA_949293405.1 uncultured bacterium
CCGGTACACTATGCCGAGCCCACCGGAGCGATGAAAGCATTTCTCGACCGTTTCTTCATGGCGTCGGGCGGACGGCTGAACTTCAAGCCTGCCGCAGCGGTGGTCAGCTGCCGCCGCGGCGGAGCCAGCGCTGCACTGGAAGCCATGACCAAGCACTGCGGACTTTTCTCCATGCCGATTGTTGCAGGCACCTACTGGAACATGGTTCACGGCAGCAGGCCGGAGGATGTGCGGCAGGATCTGGAGGGCATGCAGAACCTGCGCACGCTGGGCAGAAACATGGCATGGCTGATGGGCTGCATCAACGCGGGGCGTGCGGCAGGCATCTGCCCGCCGCCCTATGAATCGCCGCGCGTAAAGACCAACTTTATCCGCTGACCCGACAATCCCGTCTGCGGATGCATCCCCGATCCGCAAGCGCCTGTCACCGCGCGTCCGTCAGCCGGTATTCTGTCCTGATGCGATGCGCAGTTCCAGACAAAAGTCATAATATTTAAGATAAAGCAAGGCAGGAGCCCCGTTGCCCGGAGCCCTGCCTTTTTTCAAAGTGTTTTTGCGAGGGAATCGGCAATGCCGACTGCCGTGTCACAGATCTGCTTCAGCGCTCCGGGACGGAACGGAGAGGCAAGCCCTGCCCCGCATACCAACTCTTCGAATCCGGCGGATCCGCCCTGCCTGGAAAATGCAAGATATTTCTCCAGCGTCCCCGCATAATCCTTGCGCGATGCGGCAAGGAAACCGAGCGCCACGGTCTGCGCCAGGCAGTAATCGATATAATAGAACGGAGACTCGTAAATGTGCATCTGATACTGCCAGCGGGTTCCCTGTCCCAGGTACGGCAGTCCCTCATAGTTCATATAAGGTCTGTACTTCTGTTCCAGACTGAGCCAGAGAGCGTCCCGCTGTGCCGGCGTCATAGTGGGATCGGTATACACCGCATGCTGGAATTCATCCACCATCACACCGTACGGAATGAAGGTCAGAGCGGACAGAAGGTGCTTGTAGCGGTATTTGTCAGCGTTCTTGCCGAAAAATTTCTCCATATAGGGCCAGCACAGAAACTCCATACTCATTGAATGGCATTCAGCCGTCTCCATGCCTCCCACATCCAGCTCGGTGTCTCCGTTGCGGAACACATAATTCATGGCGAGCGCATGCCCGAACTCGTGCGTAATGACATCAATGTCACCCGAGGAGCCGTTGAAATTAGCAAGAATGAAAGTCTGCTCAAACGCCGGGAAACTGGTGCAGTATCCACCGCCCCACTTCCCCTCGCGCGCTTCGACATCGAACGCACCGGTTTGCAGCATGCTGTCCATGAAGGCACCGATTTCAGGATTCATGTCCCGGTACATTTCGCGCGCCGCTGCAAAAATACCTGCTGTATCGGGGATCGGGCACGGCGCTTCCCCGTCGGTATACACATCGTTATCATAAAAAGCGATCGACGGAATGCCCAGACGCCACGCCGCTTCCTGCTTCAGTTTCACCACCGCGGGCACCAGATCCTGCGCCACATTTTTCCGGAACGATGCAACCATGTCCGCATTGTAATCCAGGCGGTTCATCCGGTAGTACCCCAGGGTCACGAAGTTGTCGTAACCCATTTTCTTCGCCATCCGGTCGCGCACATGCACCAGCCGGTCGTAATAGTCGTCAAGTTGGTCTTTATTGGCCGAAAGTCCCGCATCAATTGCTTGCGCCGCGGCACGGCGCACCTCGCGGTCCGAATCCTCCAGATACCCGCGCAGTCTGGAAAGCGGCATCCGTTCCCCGCGGAAAGTGAATACCATCTCGCTCATGAATTTGGAATAGGCGGTGGTCAGGCTGTTTTCTTCCTGCATATCCTCCGTGATCACAGGAGAGAACGACTTTTCGGACATCTCCCAGAGCCGGAAAAGGCGCGGAGAAATGCGGCGTTCCAGTTCATCCCGGAACGGGGCGGCCAGCATCCGTTTGCCGTAAGCGGTAAAAAGCTCCGTGAAAAGCGGACCGGTTTCGTCGTAATAAGCCATTTCCGCATTGTAAAATTCATCACGCGTATCCAGGGTAAACCGGCAGTTTGCCAGCGATGCGGCAGTCTGGTACGCGACGATGGCGCGCCGAAACCCCTCCCGCGCCTTCACGATATCATCGGCAGTGCGGGCACGGTCCATCTCCGCTTCAAAAACGGCAAACGCTTCCTTCGCACTTTCCAGTGTATATCTCTGATACGGCAGATCCTTGACAAGCATAAAAATATATCCCCTTACAGAAAGAAAAATTTACAACATATATACAGCGTTCCCAGAAACAGCACATTCAGTCCTGCAAAATACAGCAGATACCGCCGTGCATCGCCGGGACGGACCGAAAGATAGGTCCGGAAGGTAATCAGACTGGCGAGCGAAGCGATCAGCGTTCCGGTGCCGCCGATGTTGACCCCGATCAGAAGCGGCCTCCAGTTCTCGGTAAACTGGGAGAGCAGAATGGCAGACGGTACATTGGAAATCACCTGACAGGAGAGCACCGACACCTCCAGCGGTAGCGAGGCAAGCCAACCGGAAAGCACCCGGCTCACCACCTCGATCCGGGACAGATTTCCCGAAAACACAAAGAAAAACGCAAAGGTGCACAGCAGTCCGTAATCCACCTTGAGGAACACTCCGCGGTCCACAATGAGCAGAGCGATGACCACAACCACCAAAACCACCGGATACGGAATCAACCGCAGAACCATCAGTACCGACAACAGGAACAGCGCCAGATACAGGATGGTACGCCTGGGCTGCATCTGTTTGTCTTCCTCGCTTCCGATATGGAAAAATTCCACCGGCACGAACAGGCATACCACCGTCATCAGGATCACCGCAGTCAGAAAGGGGGCCAGCATAGTCTGCATGAAAGCCCCTGCGGGAATGGAAAAGTAGGAATACAGGTACAGATTCTGCGGATTGCCGAAGGGGGTAAGCATCCCGCCCAGATTGGCGGCGATGTTCTGCATGATGAAGGCAAACGGAAGCAGTTTCTTCTTGTCGGTCTCATGCAGTACAAAGTACCCCAGAGGCAGAAAGGTGATCAGCGCCATATCGTTTGCCATGAACATGGAGCCGAGGAATGTGATGTAGACCAGGGCGATGGTGGCAGAGCGGGTGGTGCGGAACACACGGATAATCCGCCGCGCCAGCATGGAGAAAAAATGAATGCGCTCCAGTGCGGATACCACTGCCAGCGTCACGAACAGACATACCAGCGTCCGTGGTTCGAAGTAGGAGAGATATGCCCGGTCGGGCGGAACCGCAAAGGCGGTCAGAACCGCCAGCACCAGAGCGATTTCGGCTACCAGATTGCGTTTGAGAAAGCGGACGGCGCCATGGCGCCGTCCGGATTCGCTTTCCGTTTCCATGGCGGTTTCAGACTGCCTCCCTGTCACAGATCACCGTGACATCCCGATGCCCCAGCAGGAAGGTTGCGGGAACGGCGGGATCGAGCATACCGTCGTCAAGACGCGCCACTGCCGCCTTCTTATTCTTGCCGTTTGCAAGCAGCAGGATACTCTTTGCCTTCAGAATGGTCCCGACGCCGACGGTCAGCGCCTGGGTGGGCATGACCTCGTCAGCCGAGAAAAACCGGGCATTGTCCCGCAGGGTCTGCTCGGTCAAGGGGGTGACATGCGTTGCGGCATACAATTCCTTGCCCGGTTCATTGAAGCCGATGTGACCGTTCTGCCCGATGCCCAGAAGCTGCAGGTCGATCCCGCCTGCCGCCTCAATCGCTGCCTCATAAGCACGGCACGCCAAAGCTGCATCCGCGGCAGAGCCGTCCGGAATATGAATGTTTTCGGGTCTGACATTGACCTTGCTGAAAAAATTCTGCTGCATGTAATACCAGTAGCTCTGCCGGTTGTCCGGGCTGATCGGGTAATATTCGTCAAGATTGAAAGTCACAACCTCCGAAAAATCCACCGTACCGGCACGATATGCCTCTGCCAGAAGTTCATATACACCGATCGGCGTCGAACCGGTAGCAAGGCCGAGTACGGCCCGGGGATTGCTGCGAACCGCGTCCAGAATGCGGTCTGCAGCCAGCCGGCACATGGCATCGTAATTGTCGCAAACGATTTTTTTCATGGCAACGTCCTCACAATATTATGTAGATTAATTGGCATTTGGGGACTGCATACACGGTGCCCGCAAACGTGCGCCGTACATGAGGCCGGTATCATTGTATCATATCCTTTTTTTTTTTTCAAGAGACAGCGGACAAAAAGAGGCGGTTTTCCGTCCGGAACGGAAAACCGCCTCCGCGCAGTCACAGACCGCAGGCAAACAAAACAAGCAACAGCAGGCCGAGTCCGATCCGGTACCAGCCGAATGCCTCAAAACTATGCCGCCGTACAAACTCCATCAGAAAACGGATGGTTAGCAGCGACACGACAAAAGACACTGCAAATCCCACTGCCAGAGACGCCAGTTCAATTCCCGTACAGCCGTATCCCGGTGTGTTCTGAGCAGAACGGATCGCAAATACGCCGATCTTGAGCGCGGATACCCCTGCCATGATCGGTATCGCCATAAAGAAGGAAAAGGAAGCCGCCGCCCGCCGCGAAACACCCAGCAGCATGCCGCCCAGAATGGTGGAACCGCTGCGCGAGGTGCCCGGGATGATGGAGAGCACCTGAAAGCATCCGATCAGCAGTGCCTGTTTCCAGGTCAGGTCAGATACCTGCTCCACTGCGGGTGCACGCCGGCCGCGCGTGCGCTCAATCACGATGAACAGAACACCGTACACCAGCAGTGCCGCCACTACCACATATTCCGCAACTCCCGCGACAAATACGCGTTCCTCCAGCAGATCGTTGAACAGAATTCCGATGATACCGGCGGGCAGAACTCCGATGATCACCAGTTTCCACATGCGGAAAACGGCAGATCGCTCTTCTTTCGTTTTCGAGCGGGAAAAGGGATTGAGCTGATTGAAGAAGCACACCACCACCGCCAGGATCGCTCCCAGCTGGATCACATACAGGAACATGTTGAAGAATGCGTCGCCCATCATACGGAACGGAAAATACCGTTCCGCCAGAATCAGATGACCCGTGCTGCTCACCGGCAGCCATTCGGTAATTCCTTCTATAATTCCGAGTACAAAGGCCCGCAGCAATTCCAGAATATACTCCATTATCCTTCCTCTCCGCCTCCTCTTATGATATCTCCCTGACGCACTTCAAACGGTACGGTCATCCGGTACTGCATACCGGGATGAGGGGTCGCATCAATCGCTGTGCCGTCCGGCAGCGTCAGGTCGCCGGCGGTAAAGCGCACACCGCATCTGCCGGGAGTCAACAATTCCACAGGCTGACCCGCATACAACTTATTGCGCTGAACCAGCAGAGCTTTCCCACTCTGTGCGTCGTACGACAGCACGGTCGCCAGGTAAGCCTTTTCGCGGATGTATCCGGCGGTCTCTGCCGTATTGGCGCAGGTGTGCGGATCGTCAAAATAGTAACCGGTGTGATACGGTCTGTGAGACACACTCTCCAGTTCCCGGTACCAGGCAGGATCATAAGGCTTCCCTGTCTGTGCCGCGTCAATCGCCATGCGATAAGCGTTGGTTACTACCGCCGTATAGTATGCGCTCTTCATACGCCCTTCAATCTTGAAGGAATCGATCCCCGCTTCCAGCAGTTGCGGAATATGTCCGATCATACAGGTGTCGCGCGAGGACATGACGAAAGTCTCCCCTGCCTCCTCATACACCGGAATGCGTTCGTCCGGCCGCTTCTCCTCGGTCAGTTCGGTCACCAGGCCGGCGGTATAATGCCAGCGGCAAGGCTGTGCGCACATGCCCCGATTGGCATCCCTGCCCGCCAGATAATTGGAAAGCAGGCAGCGGCCGCTGTAGGAAATACACATGGAGCCGTGAATAAACGCCTCCAGCTCCACCTCGCGGGACAGACTCTGCCGGATCCGTCGGATCTCGGACAGCCGCAATTCACGCGACAGGACGACCCGGCGCGCACCCAACGAAGCCCAGGCGCGACAGGCCGCGGAGGAGACCGCGTTTGCCTGCGTGGAAATATGCAGATCTATGTCTGGCAGCATCTGCCGCGCCAGAAACAGCACGCCCGGATCCGCAACAATCAAGGCATCCGGGCGGATCTCAGACAGGTGTCCGAAATAAGCCTCGAGTTCACCGTACTCATCATCGCGCGGCAGAGTGTTGACCGTTACATAGACCCGTACACCGGCACTATGCGCAAATGCAACGGCGTTTTCCAGTTGCTCCAGGGAGAAATTCCCCGCGGCGGCGCGCATGCCGAACGCCTGTCCGGCAAGATAAACCGCATCGGCACCGTACCGTACTGCGGCTTCCAGTTTTTCCGGATTCCCGGCAGGAGACAGTAGTTCTGCCATATGATATCCTTTCATTTCGATTCAGTTTCCCGCTGCTCCGGTATAGCATACAGATCGGTTTCCCAGGCGGGAACACAGCGGCGCCGATAGAGAAAGAGGCGGTACGGCACTCCGAAGGACAGCAGCAGTTCCGGGAGGACAAACAGGTCCTCCGGCCGGTGATAGAGCGCCAGAGAAAGGCAGGGACGGTCACGCCGGATGGTCTGCGCCGACCCCAGCAGGACCTCTCGTTCCGCACCTTCTACATCATATTTGATATAGTCCACATGCATACCTGCGCACAGGTCGTCCACGGTCACAACCGGCACATTTTCACGGACGCACCCGTACGATCCGCTCTCGCCGAGGGTGGCATTGCGATTGCCGCTGACGAAAAACGGCGCCACGCCGGCATGACTGCCGGCAGCCCCGAACACGGGCTGCACACGACGCTCTGCCCCGGCATATTGTTCAAGTTTCCTGTAATTTTTACGGTCCGGCTCTATAGCGACAATCCGCTCGACCGCAGGAGCCACGGCCAGCAGGGCCGCTGCCGTATCGCCGCGGTATGCCCCGACATCCACGCAGAAGCGGAAATTGTCATACGGCAACGCACAGGGGCCGGGTTCCCGCACCGCCTGCATCAGAGACGCAAAATCGCCCGTATACCGGCATTGCACGAGCTGCGCGAACAGGCGTGCCGAATCCTCATCGGACAGAAGTCCGCACACCCGGAGCAGATCCTCCCGGTGAGCGCAGTAAAAGGAGTGGTCAAAGAAAGTCTCCCCTGCCACAGGCAGATCGGGCACCAGCAGGGATCTGCGCCGTGCCAATGCCGTCAGATCGTCCAGTACCGGCCCCAACCGGGACCCGAAGGAAAGCAAGGCAGTAAACGACCCGTAAACCTTTTCCGCCTCGGTCAGCGACAGCACACGCCTGTCATGAAAGGTCTGCCCCCGTACGAATCCGTCGCTTGCAAAGGTATCGGCGTAGATGAGGCCTTCCCGATTCAGTTTCCGGATCAGTTTGTCCGCACCGTTGCCCATTCCGTAAATCAGCAACGGCTGCCTGCACACACGCAGGCGCTCCCACAGATCGGGCGCATCCGCCGACGGAAAATCAAAATCCCGTCTGTTCATGCGCTTCCCTCTTGCACCGGTTCTGTTTTTGTGCTACAATATTCACGATTCAGTAAATTCATAACCGGAGGTATAAAATCAATGGATTGCATCTTTTGTAAAATCATCCGGGGTGACATCCCCTCACAGAAACTTTATGAAGACGAGCTGGTATACGCCTTTCGCGACATCAATCCCCAGGCGCCCTTTCACGCCCTGGTTGTGCCGAAAACGCACATCGGCTCTGCAGACGAAATCACGGTAGACAACAGCGGCGCCGTGGCTGCAGTATTCACCGCCATCCCGAAAATTGCGAAAGCAGCAGGACTCGGCAACGGCTATCGCGTGATCACCAATATAGGAGAGGACGGCTGCCAGTCGGTCAAACATCTGCATTTTCATGTTCTGGGGGGCAGAAAACTGCCGGAAACCATGGCATAAGCCACGCGGCTTCCCGCGCTGCCGCCCGGTCCGGAGCCGTACCGGACCATTCCCGATTTCCGGACGCCGCAATCAGAGTGAAGGGGTCCGGACAGTAAAACAACCGCTGTCAGCCAGCGGTTGTTTTTTCGGGAAGCGGAAAAATCACATTTTTTCCTTGACCTTTGCGGCCTTACCGACTCTGTCGCGCAGGTAGTACAGTTTCGCACGGCGAACACGACCCTGACGGACGACTTCTACCTTCTCCACATTGGGAGAATGCAGGGGGAAGGTCTTCTCAACGCCGCAACCATAAGAGATGCGTCTCACGGTAAAGGTAGCGGAAATGCCACCCTCATGTCTGGCGATGACGGTTCCCTCGAAGAGCTGAATACGCTCTCTCTGACCTTCTTTGATCTTGTTGTGCACCCGGACGGTGTCACCCACTTCGAACTGGGGAACCTGTTCTTTCAACTGCTCACTTGCAAAAGCCTCAAGTTTTGTCATCATTGGGGCCCTCCTTATCATACCGAACATTCGTGCGGAGCATCGCAGAGGACTGTTCTCAAAATCGGTTGCCACATACGCAACACAAGATATTATATCATATCTCTGCTGAAAAATCAAGAGTTTTCTGGAAAAAATAATATCATCAGATTTGTCAGCTATCGGCTCACAGGTACGCCCGGTATCTTATACCGGACTGCCGGTGTATCAGGGCGGCAAGCCTCTCACCGCAGGCGACAGAGGACGGCGCGTGTCTCCGCGACTCCCCCGTTCCCGCTTCCCCGCAAAAACCGGAGCAGAGTTTTTTCAGGAAAACAACGGAGACCCCCTTGATTTCATTCATTATACATGGTACAATAATAATGTATTGTAAATTGGCTGCAGCCGGGAAGGATCGCTTCATGAAAAATCCACAGTTCAGAAAGATGTGGCCCCTGATTTTCTACACATTCATCACCATCGCGCTCTGTATTCTGTTTTACTTCATCATAGCGCGTATCGGTGCGATCCGTGCATTTGTGGGCGAAATCGTATCTATTCTGCTGCCCTTTTTTATCGGCGCTGCATTTGCATTCCTTCTCAAGCCGCTGTGTAACTTCCTTGATCGCCGTCTGGGAGATCTGTTTGCACAGAAGATATTTGCCCGTACGATCCGCCGCGGCAGAACCACCGATTCCCGTGTCCGTTCGGTTGTAGAAAAGATCGATGTATTTCTGTCCTTCCTTTTCCTGGTCTCCATCATCTATTTCATTATTTCCCTGATCATTCCGCGCTTTTACGATTCCGTGCTCGTTTTTGCCGCCAACCTGGGTAAATACATCGACACCTTTGCCGCATGGCTGTCTGATCTGTTTGAATCCAACGCGCAGATTCAGCAGTACATCCAGACCGCAATGGAGAAGCTGGAGTCCTTCCTGCTGAACTTTGTAAACGACTCCATCCTGCCTAATCTTGAAAATGTGGCCACCGGAACCATTGCAGTGGGCAAAATGATTCTGAACACCCTGCTCAACATTGTGGTCAGTTCGGTAGTCACCGTTTACCTGCTTCTCTCACGCAAAAAACTGGCGATCCAGGCGCAGATGATTCTGTATACCCTGTTCCGCAAATCCTGGGCAGACAAGATCATGGAAGAAGCTCGCTTTGCAGACAAGACTTTCAGCGGCTACATCGGCGGTAAAATGCTGGATTCCGCACTGGTCGGAATCATTCTGTTTATCGCACTCACCATTTTCAAGATCCCGCAACCCGCTCTGATTGCCATCATCATGGGATGCCTGAATGTCATTCCCTTTTTCGGTCCCTATTTCGGTTCCATTCCCTGCACCCTGCTTATTCTGATGCTGGACCCGATCAAGGCGATCTGGTTTCTGATCATCGTGGTGGTGGTACAGCAACTGGACGGGAACATCCTGGACCCGTATGTTGTAGGCGACTCCATCGGTCTGCCCAGTTTCTGGGTACTGTTCGCCGTACTGCTGTTCGGAGGTCTGTACGGATTTGTGGGTATGATTCTGGGTGCTCCCATATTCGCTATCTTCTACCATATCGTCAGACAGCTGGTAGACCGCGGGCTCCGGAAGAACGGCATGGGAGAAATGATGGAAGCTTACAACTACATTTACCATAACCCGAAAGATGAGCGAGCCGCACGCATCAAACGGACCCGCGCCATCAAGGAAGCGCGCAAGCTGGCACTGGAACGCTCCATTGTTCCGCAGAGTGAACTGGAAGATGACGGCTATTTCACTCCGGTCGATGACTCTTCGGAGAAAACTGAAAAGAGCGAAAAAGAAAAAACGGAGGACACCGGTTCCGACGAAAGTGAAAAACCGCAATGAACCCCGCCGCAAAGAGGCGCCCGCCGCAGAATTGCGGCGGGCGCCTTTGTCCGGCATTACTGAAGCAACAGATAGAATACCAGCGTCAGGAAAGAAAGAGCGCCGGTTCCCACCCCGGACGCAGCCAGGATTGTCAGCAAGCGCATCCGTTCCCGCAGAGCATCTACCTTGCGGAACAGAATCATCTCCTTTTCCTCAATGCTTCTGCCGGTCTCATCCAACTCGTCAGAAAGCCGTTCCAGCAGTTCCACCACCTCGTCGGAGTAAGCGGCCATCCGTTCCAGCGACAACCTCTCCCCGTCATCAGCGTGACCGTCCCCGCCTTCGGCAGGATCGGGCTTCTGCTGTATGGCGGCAAGCAAGGTGGCCTTATTCTTTTTCTGTTCGGTACGCGCATACAGACGATCCAGATAACGGCAGTATTCTTCCACATACTCCAGACCGTCGTCGGTCAGCCCTTCCCCGCGCAGTCTGTCGCGGTTGGCACGCAGATGGGAAAGATTGGTTCCCGTAAAGGGCTCCTCCATGAAGGCATCCACCTTCCGACGGCAGTGATAACACAGACTCTGGTCGGTCTCGCTCCACAGTTCATCGGTTTCATTGAAGAAAAACAGGTGCTTTTTGCAGTTCACGCAAGTCATGGCACATCCTCCGCCGCCCAAAACATGGCTTGGACCTATTATAACAGGTACGGAGCGGAAAGTCAACTCTGCGCACACACAGCGCCCTGCGGCACCGCGAAGGAAACTGCTCCGGGCAGCACCTCCACCGAAAAGGTATCCCCGTATGCCAACTCCCCGTCCAGGCACAGACGGAAGCCGGGACCCGCGCTGATCAGAGCCTTGCGCGCTCTGCGGTACACAATCCGGTCGGTAAAGCGTGCATCCTCCAGGTGACTGCCCTCCCGGTAAGCCCCCTTCAGGCGCAGGAAGGTCAGGCGCGACACCGGTCTGACCAGGCACACCTCCATGTATCCGTCATCATTCCACGACCGGGGTGCACAACGGTAGGAACCGCCGACATGCGTTCCGTTTGCAAGTGTACACAAAAGCAGCCTGCCGTCCGGATTGAGGTCTTCCCCGTCCGCCGTTACCCGGCAGACGGTACGCATGCCGGTCAGCAGTGCATGGGCGACGCCGGTGACATATGCATGCCGCCCGCCCAGAACATGCATGCGGCGCACGCGATCCATGGTACTCGCCACCACACTGTCAAAACCGAAATGCACCGCATTTACTGCAATACGGGTACCAACCTGAAGCAGATCGATTTTCCGCTCCTCTCCATGCACCAGCGCCCGCAGATCCTGAAAGTGTTCCTTTCCGCCGTAATATTTGACATAATCGTTTCCGCTGCCGGCAGGATAGCAGGACATGGAGGCCTGCTGCATTCCCAGCACGCCTGCCGCCACCTCCCCGATCGTCCCATCGCCGCCGCATGCATAAAAGCGCACCCGTTCACCGGGGTGAGAGGTACACCACCGTCTGACAAACAGGGTGGCATCCTCCTTTGCGGTGGTGCGGTAACACTCATATGGGAAGTCGCCGCCCAGGGCATTCAACTCACTCCGCACCTTTTTTTCACAGTCGGAAGCTCCTGCCGCCGGGTTGATGATAAACACATGTTTCATAGGCTGTCCATTCAAAAGGCCGCATCGGCACTCGGTTTTTCTTTTATTTTACATAAATTCTTGAACATTTTATGAACGGGTTCCGAAGCGGCACGAAAAAACCGCATTTTTGTTTATATTCCGTTTATATTTGCGTGATATACTGCCCAAGAATACACGGAAAGAGGTTTGGCAATGTTTCGTTTTTATTATGTCATCATGACCAACATCTTCTTTATGCTTCATAATCTCGCCCGTGCCCGGTATATGGTCCGCCACAGTGATCGCTACTCGGAGGAGGACCGGTACCGTCTGGTGCGGAAAATCATGGACCGGTTGCGCCGACGCAGCCACACGGTGACCATGGTGTACGGTACGGAAAACCTGCCGGATGACGGCGGATATATTCTCTATTCCAATCATCAGGGGAAATACGACGCGCTGGGCATTATGCTCTCACACGAAAAACCGCTGTCAGCCCTGATGGAATTGCATAATTCGGAAAAATTCGCCACCAACACGGTGATGAATCTGCTGGAAGGAAAACGGATTGACCAACAGAACCCGCGTCAGCAACTGCAGGTCCTGCGTGAGTTGGGAGAAGAGGTGCGCGCCGGCAGAAGGTTCGTCATTTTCCCGGAAGGAAAATACGGCAAAAACCGCAATCATCTGCAGCCCTTCCAGGATGGCTGCTTCTACAGCGCCCTGGTCTCAAGACGCCCCATCGTTCCGGTATGTATTGTGGATTCCTGGAAGGCAATGAATCAGAATCATCTGCGCCGGGAAGAAACGGAAGTGCACTTTCTGGAACCCATTCCCTATGAGACTTTCCGCGGTATGAAGCGTTCCGAAATCAGCCGCATGGTGAAAGAACGCATCTCCGCCTGTCTTGCGGAGCGCACCGAAGCGCGTGCCGCCCAGAACAAATAAACGCCCGACGGGCGTTTTTTTGTTGCGGGTCTTGACATTTGCGGAAAGCGTGGTATAATAGTCACATAATTTCATCAAAGGCGTTGATGGAGAGAAGTACTGCGGAAGAGCGTTTACAGTGAGTGCGGGAGAGTGTGAACCGCAAAACGGCGTCCGCACGAATAACACTCCGGAGCCGCAATCTGAACGCAGGAATGTCAGTAGGTGCGCCGGTTATCCCCCGTCATCGGGAAGGGACTTGACAGAGTCCTGTGAGTGGCTGCAGATGCAGCAAGATAGGTGGTACCGCGGGAGCATGCCTCACCGTCCTATGAAGAGGACGGAGGCATGCCCTTTTGTTATATATAATACTCTAAGGAGACAGAGAGATGAAACACACGGATATCAAAGCGGTACGCGAAGACAAGGCGTACCTGGGACAGACCCTGACGGTCTGCGGATGGGTGCGGACCGCACGCGACTCCAAGAACATGACATTTCTGGAAATCAACGACGGCACCACGCTGCGCCATCTGCAGATCGTCATTGATAAGAGCAAGATGCAGGCGCCCGACGAGGCCATGAAACTGGGCGCCGCGGTTGCCGTGACCGGCGAGGTGGTTCCCGCCCGGGACGGCTCGGCGGAACTCAATGCAGAATCGGTCACCGTGCTGGGAACCTGCCCTGCCGACTACCCGCTGCAGAAGAAACGGCACACCCTTGAATTTTTGCGCACCATGCCGCACCTGCGCGTCCGTACCAATACCTTCAATGCGGTTCTGCGCGTGCGCTCGGTTCTGGCGGCGGCCATTCACCGGTATTTCCAGGACCGCAACTATGTGTATATTCACACTCCGCTGATCACCGGCAGTGACTGCGAAGGTGCGGGCGAGGTGTTCACGGTCACCACCAACGGCTATACCACTGCTTACCCGGACGCCGATTCGTACTACCGCGCCGACTTTTTCGGCAGGCGGGCTTCCCTGAGCGTATCGGGACAGCTGGAAGGCGAAGTGGCGGCCATGGCGATGGGAAAAATTTACACCTTCGGCCCCAGTTTCCGCGCCGAGAACAGCAACACGCCCCGTCATGTCGCCGAGTTCTGGCATGTTGAGCCTGAAGTGGCTTTTGCCGAGCTGCCCGATATCATTGAAATTGCGGAAGATATGATCAAACACATTGTGCGCGACCTGATGGAGAGGTGCCCGGAAGAACTCGCCTTCTTTGAAGCGCATTTCGAACAGGGGTTGACCGCGAAGCTGAACGCCCTGCTGGAGAACGATTTTGCAATTCTCGACTACACCGACGCCATTGAACTGCTGAAGAAGGCGGATGTACAGTTTGTCTACCCGGTGGAATGGGGCTGCGACCTGCAGACCGAGCACGAACGCTATATCACCGAGCAGATTTATAAAAAACCGGTGTTTGTGATCAACTACCCCAAGGATATCAAGTCGTTCTATATGAAGCAGAACCCCGACGGCAAAACGGTCGCCGCCACTGACCTGCTGGTCCCCGGCGTGGGAGAGATCATCGGCTGCAGTGAACGCGAAGCCGATTATGACAAACTGCTTGACGCCATGCAGAAACGAAACATGAATCTTTCCGACTACCGGGATTATATGGACCTGCGCCGGTTCGGTTCGGTGCCGCACAGCGGCTTTGGCCTGGGCTTTGAGCGTATGCTGATGTATGTCACCGGAATTTCCAACATCCGCGATGTGATCCTCTATCCCCGCACCGTGGGAAGCATCCGGTAAGGAGGGGAGCGGCTATGAAACAGTTGATTTTCCCCGCGCACTACCAGTCCGCGATCTCCCAGCGGCAGACCCAGCAGGCCATCAAACTCATCAAGGACACCTTTCAGGTGAAACTGGCGCATGCCCTGCACCTGGACCGGGTGACCGCCCCCCTGTTTGTCAGTCATGACAGCGGACTCAACGATGACCTCAACGGCGTGGAGCGGAAAGTGCATTTCACGATCCGCCAGGTTCCCGGGCTGCAGGCGGAAGTCGTACAGTCTCTGGCAAAATGGAAGCGCTTCGCCCTGGGCAAGTACGGCTATCGCGCAGGCGAAGGCCTGTACACCGATATGAATGCGATCCGCCGGGACGACGAAGTGGATAACCTGCACTCGATTTTCGTCGACCAGTGGGACTGGGAAGCGGTGATTGACCGCTCCCAGCGCTGTGAAGAATTCCTCCGTGAAACGGTCACGCGCATTGTAGGGGCGGTTGCAGACACGGCGGATGTGGTGCGTGAGCATTATCCCGACCTGCACCCGGAGATCTGCCGCGCGGTTTATTTTGTGACCACGCAGGAACTGGAAGACCGCTACCCCGCTCTCACGCCGAAAGAACGGGAAAACCGCATTGCGAAAGAGCATAAGACGGTCTTTATCATGCAGATCGGCGGTCCGCTCAGAAGCGGCCAAAAACACGACGGCCGCGCTCCGGACTATGATGACTGGTCACTCAACGGCGATATCGTGGTCTATAACCCGCTTTTGGACTGCGCCTTTGAACTGTCCTCCATGGGCATCCGGGTGGATGCAGATTCTCTGCGCGCTCAGCTCGCGGCAAGCGGGGCTGAGGACCGGCTGGCCTTCCCCTATCACCGCGGTATCGTCGAGGGCACACTCCCACTCACCATCGGCGGAGGCATCGGCCAGTCGCGTCTGTGCATGCTCCTGCTCGGGAAGGCGCATATCGGAGAAGTCCATGTCTCGCTCTGGCCGCAGGAGATGATCAGCGCCTGCGCCGAACACGGCATCTTTCTGCTGTAAGGCGTTCCGCCTCCACAACAGGAAAACTGTCCGGATTCCTCCCGGTCCCCGGCAACAGACAAGCGACAAGCGGTCGCGCCGTGTCCACCATACACCCGGCGCCGTCCCCGATAAGAACCCGGCAGTCCCCCTTGCAAGGGGGACTGCCGGGTTCTTTCTCAGTTTATTTCTCCTCTTATAATCCGCAACAACAATGTAAAAAGGAACCTTCCGCAGGAAATTGCAGCGCGTTCCGCCCAGCCGTTTGAGCCCGGCGCTATTTTCCTGACCCGGTGTACAGCCGGATGGGCGGAACGGTCAGCCGTCTCTGGGTCACCGTAAGCACCGCCGCAAGCGTCAGGACAAAGCAGATTCCGCACGCCGCAAGAACCGGCAGAACCGACCGGGACAGCAGAATCATGTCGCAGCCGCACAGATCGGAAAGATTGCCGTTGATCCCCTGCGCCAGCGCGAAATATCCCACTATCGCCAGAATGCAGGCAGGCAGGATACCTGCCAGATATTGCCACAAGACAAACAGCCTGCTCTGTCCCTGCCGGTATCCGTACATCTGAAATGCATACAGAATGAACCGGTCTTTTCCGCTCCGGTCGAGCCAGAACAGAAAGGCCAGCGCCGCAGCCAGCACCAGGGCAACCGGAACGGCCGGCTTCAGCAGAACCTGCACGATCTGAACCGCTTCGACGGCCTGCTCTACTGTGCCGCTGGCGGGGGTATTGTGTTTGAGCCGGTAGGACGCCAGAAACTCATACTGCTCAAGAGAGACCACTTCGGTATTGAAGGAATCGACCCCCCGCGCCCCATCAAGGAAGGACTGCATCTGCTCTGCCGTCACATAGACGGCAGGATTCTCCGCGCCGTCCTCCAGCACCCCGGCGACGGAATAAGAACCGACCGGATTTTTGAAAGAATCGGTATCTCCGATCAGATCGGCAAAAGCACGGTTGATCAGGACCCCGTCACGCTCCTGCGACGCATCGGTGCTCTCCGACAGCCGGATATCGGCAAACAGCGCGCCGTAATCAAACATTTCATGATACAGCACACGCACGGAATCCGCCTGCAGAAAAGCGTCATCTGCATAAATCCGCGCGTAGAATGCCTCGCGCATGCAGGTCCATTCCGGGGACGGAGTCTCTCCGTTCATCATAGACTCGTCTGCCCAACTGCCAAGCCATGCTTCATAGTCGGTATCCAGAATACCCGATACCTCGAAATGATATCCGCCCAGCACGACCCCCTCCCGTATCAGAGACTCATATGCAGCCGTATTCCCCGCCTGCCTGCACAGCCCGTCTGCCAGATAATCGGTCAGCAGGACCTGCGCCCCGGCGGGCGCCTGACCGCAAAGCAGGGGCCAGGACTGCCCGGCATCAATCAGCGCAAAGCCTGCGACCTGCGGCGTGTAAATGCCGTTGCGGAAGAACGGCAGAACGGCCTCCGCTTCAAAGTCGGTCAGCAGAGCGGTGCGCACCGCATACCGGTCGCGCATCTGCAGATAGTCATCCGATGTGAAGACCGGTTTCTCCTCATCCAGCATCACATGCACATCGGAGTCGTGATAGAAATTGACCTGTTCATACTGATTTGCTTCAAAGAAATCATAAGTGAAACGGATGCTGTCCACCGCACTCAGCGACAGAAGCCCTGCCGATAGAATCAGGAACAGCGCAACAAATACCGATGTCAGCAGCGTGCGCACCGCCTGTCTGCATGCGCATCTGACGAACACATGCCACACGCCGCGCGTGCTGCGCATAAGAGGAGCCTCTGTATGCATCGGGGAAACTGTTTTTCCCGAAGAAGGGCTTCTCCCCTCTGTCTTTCCCGATGAAGCATCCGTTCCGGGGGCGGTATGTATGCGCCGGCCGTCAGCCGACAGCTGCTCCACGGGGGCCGTTGCCTCTGTAACATCTGCGGTTCCCGGAACTTCAGCGGTTTCCGGGGGCTCTGACGGATCATACAGTTGAAGAGTCAGATTCCGGTTCTCCTCAAGAGCACGCCGGACGGCGGCCCAGTCGGCGACCGAGGTATAACGGTAATCCGAAGGGACATAGATCTTCCCGTCCCGGATCAAAAGGTCGCCCGTATGATGCTGATCGGTCACGCCGGTGACACAGCCGTTTTCCATCCGCACAATCAGATCGGCGTACTCCTCCATCAGAGCCAGGTGGTGAGACACTACAACGACCAGTTTATCCTCAGACAATTCTTTGAGTCTGCGGAAGACTGCCAGTTCGGTTTCTCCGTCCATATTGTTGGTCGGTTCATCCACCAGCAGAACCGAGCAGGGCTTGATCACCCCGCGGATAAAGGAGCATTTCTGTCGCTGTCCGCCCGAGAGTTGCCTGGGCATTGCCTGCATTTTTTCGCCGAGGTGATACGATGCCATCTCCCGGCTGATCTGTCCCTCCGCGCGGTCTGCCGCCATCCCAAGATTTTCGCTGACGGTCAGTGCTTCCGAAAACAGGCTGTCCTGCGCGACATAGGAAATCACCCGGTTCCGGAGAAAGAATCGGGCAGAACTACCGTATGAAAGATCATTGTACCGCAGAGAACCCGAGGTGGGCACATCTGCGGTAGCGATCAGATTGAGCAGAGTCGTTTTTCCGCACCCGTTTTCCCCGCTGAGGGCAACCAGCCCGGTATCGGGCAGCTGCAGTGTCACATGATCCAGGGCAACCGTGTGCCCGTAGTTTTTACAGACATCCGAAATGAAAAGCATTCCCGCCTCCTGGTGCCGTGACCGGGGTCAGCCGTCCGTATACAGCCGCGCATCAGCGAAAAGCATGTATCCGGGTCCGCACCGTCCCGGCAGATTATCAGCGTTCGTATTAATGGAAAACCATTGTCACATTCTCATATTCCCATTATAGCATACGGACCTCGCGCCGTCAAGGCCTCCGGACGGCACAGGATGTACCACACCCGGAAAGTCAGCCCAAGGCCATCACACCTGTCCCTGCGGGGTAAGCGGAACACGCAACCGGAAAGTCAGGAGTGTCCCCTCACAGTCCGCCGTGAGTGTTCCGCCCATGCGCTCGGTCAGAATACGCGCAACCGAAAGCCCGATACCGGTTCCCTCCCGGTTGTATGTGACCGTGTAATACCGGTCAAACAAACGCTCCAGCGTCACCCGGTCAAGCGTTTTGGTATGATTGGAAAAACAGATGACCCCGTCAGACTGCAGCACCGCACGGAAATCACCGCTGCTGTACCGCAGTGCATTGGTGATCAAATTGGACACCACACGGTTAAAATCACCCGGAATAATTTCTGCCATGATTTTTTCATCACAAAGCACGATGTCGGGCGTCATGCCATGCTCGGCAAACGCCCCGTAAAAAGCCAGCAGCAACTCGGTCAGCTGCTGATTGAGGCATACGGTCTGTACCGGTTCGGCAGGCTGATCCCCGTACACCAGCGTATAACGAAACAGGGATTCGGACAGACGGCGCAACTCCTCGACGCGGCTCCGGAGGATATTCACCGTGTCGCGTGCAGAATCGGAGAGCGGCTCGCGTTGCAGCAGATCCAGATATCCGCATACCGCGGTCAGGGGCGTACGGATATCGTGTGATAGATTGATGATGCTGTTTTTCAGTTCCCGGTCCCCGTCAGAGTACTGCAGATATTTCCGGCGCAGACGGCGCAGCAGTCGGTCCAGCTGTGCCACGAAGCGCCGCAGGGAGCGGTCCCCGCAGGAAAGTGAAAGGGTAACATTGGAATCCGATTCGAGGAACCGTTCGGTCTGACGTGTGATATCGCGCAGAGCGCGCCGCATAACCGCCAGTCTGATTCCGAAAACCGCCGCGAGCACCGCAGCCATGGCCGCTGCAATCCATCCGGACATACTGTCCCTCCTATAGCAGGCAGACCTGCATAAAAGCAGGTCTGCCGCAAATTAAACTATAATTCAAGTTTATTTCAGATCCTGTTTGCGGAACGCCCAGATGCCCGCGCCGGTGGAAAGCACAATCATACCGACCGCATACAGTGCCATCCGCAACAGATGCAGTCCCTCGGCGGTACAGTAAGCGCCTGCATATGACAACTGATAGAGCTGTGCTGTAGGAAGCAGATCAATGATCTGTTCCACAATAAAGCGTACAGCCGGGCCGGGATAGGTCGGATTTTTCACCATGCTGGTAACCGGTTCTCCGTTGATTATTTCCACCGTCTCATAGAATTCGGGTTGACTGAGCAGTGCGGTCAGGATCGAGGTTGCAAAGCCCATCACCACCACACAGAGCAGAGTGATAATCACCGCGGCAGTCATATTCCTGCTCAGTACAACCACCAGATTGAACAGGGAGGCATAAGCAATCATCGCAAGCGTGCCGGTCACCAGCAGCAGCACCACCTCGCGCCAAGACATGACGAAACCGCCCAGCACCGGCAATCCCATAAACAGCGCGACTGCGAAGTGAATCAGATTGATCATCAGACCGATTCCGATGCAGGTCAGCAGATTGGTCAGATAAATGGAAACACGGCTATGCCCGATCACCAGCTTATTGCGGATGGTGCCGTCATGATAATCCCTGCCCACAAAGAGGCAACACCCCACACCTGCCAGCATGCCCGGGATGCCCAGTCCGGGGAGCCCGTATGCATAGAAAAACAGGGCGTCGGTAGCCAGTTGCACATTTCTCACTTTCGAAATCACGGCCACAGCACCCAGTCCGACCGCATAGAGAAGCGCAAGAAGAAAGGAGATCCGCACCCCGTTCTCACGGGGGAGGCGGGCTATATTGCAACGCATCAGTTTCAGCATGCCGCACCGCCTCCGATCAGATTGATATAGTAAGTTTCCAGATCCTCATCCTGTTCCAAGGCGCGGATCAGATCGACCCCTTCCCCGGCAAGCGCCATCGCCAGAGACGAAATGGAAACCGGAGAATAGATATCCGCCTCGCTGTCCGAACGAATGCGGTAGTCCAGATGTTTCTGCTGCAGAATACGGCTCAGAACCGTCACATCCGAGACGGTTACGCGCAGGCATTTGCGGCATGCCGCTTCCAGATCGGCCGCACTGATTTCCTTTATGAGGCGTCCCTTATCAATAAAGCCGTAATGCGTTGCCAGTTTGGACAGTTCCCCCAGAATGTGGCTGGAAATCAGGACCGTGATGTGCATCTCACGGTTGAGCTTCAGAATCAGCTCGCGGATCTCCACAATTCCCTGCGGATCGAGGCCGTTCACCGGTTCATCCAGAACGATAAAATCCGGATTGCCAGCCAGGGCGATGGCGATCCCCAGCCTCTGACGCATGCCCAGTGAAAAATCCTTCGCCTTTTTATTCCCGGTACCCGAAAGCCCCACATACCGCAGCAGTTCGGCCGCTCCGCTGTCGTCCGGTCTGCCCAGCAACTCATACTGCCGGCGCACATTCTCCTGCGCACTCATGCCGAGATAAATCGAAGGAGTCTCCACCACCGCGCCCATGCGGCGCCGCACCTCACACATGGCACGCTGATTGCGGCTGTCCGCACCGTAAAGCAGAAAACTTCCTTCGGTCGGATTCTGCAACCCGCAGATCAGCCTGATCAGAGTGGTCTTCCCTGCGCCGTTGCGTCCGATCAGACCGTAGATCGCTCCTTTCTCAATATTCATGTTCAGGTCATCAAGCGCCCTGAAATGCCGGTACCGTTTCCCGAGATGCCGGGTTTGTAAACAGTATTCCATAACTTCCTCCTTCACTGAAGTGCCCCTATTGTATCATTGCCCGGTAAAGGAAGCGTTAAGAGGACGGTTAAGATCCGGTTAAGATTTCAGGGGATGCATCCGGGAATAGCCGAACGGCTATTCAAAAGGACCGGGTGCCCGTTCGAAAAGGGGCACGGCTTTATTTCCCTGTTCTCCAACCTCTGCAGAGATGTTACCGGACGCCCGATGGTCCGCAGGCACTGGTTTTTGCCGGGTTTTCCCTTCATTCAGCAGTGCTTTCCGTCTGTCCTTCACTGCCCTGCAGCCCGGAGGCATCTGGCTGCCCTGCTGCAACAGGCGCTTTCAGCTTGTAACCAATCCCCCACACCGCCTCAATGTAATCCTGACCGCCGCACTGCCGCAGTTTGTTGCGCAGATGGGCGATGTGCACCTTGAGTGAACTTTCTTCACAGTCAGGGGTATCTTCTTCAATGGCAGCCATCATGCGGTCGCGCGAGATCACCAGGCGCGCATTGGTCATCAGAACCTTCAGGATTGCATATTCCGTTCGGGTGAGATGCACCGGCTGACCGGCAACCGTCACTATGCGCCTCTCCGGATCCAGCGTGATCATATCAAACTGCAATACACTCCCTTTTCTTCGTGCACGGTGCTCCAGTTGCAAACGGATGCGTGCCAGCACTTCACGCGGATAACAGGGTTTGGTCACATAGTCGACAGCGCCGCTCATCAGCAGATTCACCTTTTCTTCCGGATCCGACCTGGCGCTGAGTACAATGGTCGGAATATGGCAAAGCCGCGGCAGGATATCGCTGCCGCTCATGCCGGGCAGCATCAGATCCAACAGAATCAGATCCGGACTCTCCCGTTCCATCAGCAGCAGCGCTTCACTGCCCGAATAGGCACGCAGCACCCGGTACCCTTCCTGCTTAAGAACCTGCTGCAGCATATTGCCGATATCCGGATCATCATCCACTACCGCAACTGTCATGCCTGCGGCAGGATTTCCGCATGTTTCGTTCATAAGTCCCTCCGTTTCCCGAATTCAAAAAAGGCGGACCGCACCGGCTGCATTGTTCCGGTGCGGTCCGCACTGTATAAAGTCAGGATTCCCCGGTTCCCGAAAGCGCGCGATCAATCGCCGCTGCCGCGGTTTTCCCGGCGCCCATAGCCAGAATCACAGTCGCGGCTCCGGTCACCGCGTCCCCGCCGGCATACACGCCGGCACGGGATGTCGCTCCGGTACTCTCCTCGACGATGATCCCACCGCGCCGGTTGACTTCCAGCCCGGAAGTGGTGGATTTGATCAGGGGATTCGGTGAAGTGCCGATCGAAATAATCACCGCATCCACATCCAGCCGGAAAGTCGAATCGGGGATTTCAATCGGACGGCGCCGCCCCGAAGCGTCCGGCTCGCCCAGTTCCATACGGACGCACTCCATACCGATCACAGTACCGTTCTTCGGATCGCGCGGATCGTCAGGATTCTGATATCCCAGAATACGAGTGGGATTATTGAGCAGACGGAATTCAATCCCCTCTTCCATCGCATGTTCCACTTCTTCCTTGCGCGCCGGCAATTCTTCCAGCGAACGGCGGTACACGATATAGACCTTCTCTGCGCCCAGGCGCAGAGCGGTACGCGCCGCATCCATCGCCACGTTTCCGCCGCCTACCACCGCGACACGGCGGGCATGCTGAATCGGTGTCTCGGCCTCGGACCGGTATGCCTTCATCAGATTGCTGCGGGTCAGGAATTCATTGGCGCTGTATACCCCTTTGAGCGACTCGCCCGGAATACCCATGAAATTGGGCAGGCCGGCGCCCGAACCGATGAATACTGCTTCAAATCCCGCTTCAAACAACTCGTCCACCGTCAGAGTCTTACCGATCACGACATTGGTCACAATCTCCACTCCGAGCGCTTTCAGCGTCTCCACTTCCTTGCGGACAATCTCCTTGGGCAGACGGAACTCGGGAATGCCGTAAACCAACACACCGCCCGCCAGATGCAGCGCCTCATAAACCGTAACTTCATAACCGCGCCGCGCCAGATCTCCCGCACAGGTCAGACCGGACGGACCGGACCCAACCACTGCCACACGGTGACCGTTGGGCTGGGGGCGTACCATCTGTCCTGCGGCATGTTCGTTGTGCCAGTCGGCGACGAACCGCTCCAGTCTGCCGATGCCCACCGGCTCGCCCTTGATTCCGCGCACGCAGTGTGCTTCACACTGGGTCTCCTGCGGGCAGACGCGACCGCAGACTGCCGGCAGCGAAGAAGAACGGGCAATCACCTGATAGGCTCCCTCGAAGTCCATCTCTTTGATATGCCGGATAAATTCGGGAATATGTATATTGACTGGGCAGCCCTGCACACAGGGCATGTTTTTACAGTCAAGGCACCGCAGCGCTTCGTCCACCGCCGCCGCCTCGCTGTATCCGGTTGCAACCTCCGAAAAATTATGTGCGCGCACAGCAGGATCCTGCGTGGGCATGGGATTTTTCTTCAGGGACATATTGGGTTTAGCCACGGGATGTTTCCTCCTTCCGGAACAGGTTGCAGGTCTCTTCATAAGCGTGACGCTCAAAATCGCGGTACATGGTTCCGCGCGACAGGGCCTCGTCAAAGTCCACTTCAAAGCCGTCAAAATCCGGTCCGTCCACACAGGCAAAACGGGTCTTACCGCCTACGGTAAGCCGGCAGCCGCCGCACATGCCCGTACCGTCAATCATGATCGGGTTCATGGATACAACGGTGGGAATACCGAACGGACGGGTGGTTGCCACCACAAACTTCATCATGATCAAGGGACCGATCGCGATCACCTGGTCGTACTTCTCACCCGACTCAATCAGCGCCTTCAGCGGTGCGGTCACCACGCCTTTTTCCCCGTAACTGCCGTCGTCAGTCATGATGATCAGTTTATCCGACGCGCGGCGGAACTCATCCTCCAGAATCACCAGGTCCCGGTTACGGAATCCGACAATCGAATGTACCTCGCAACCCAGGCTGTGCAGTTTTTCGGCGACCGGAAGAGCAATGGCGCAGCCGACGCCGCCGCCCACAACAGCCACTTTATGCAGGCCGTCGGTGTGAGTAGGCTTGCCGAGAGGGCCGACAAAGTCGCAGATGAAGTCTCCCTCTTCTTTCATCGAAAGAAGTTTGGTGGTCGCTCCGACGATCTGGAAAATAATCCGGACAGTTCCCTTTTCGCGGTCATACCCGGCGACGGTAAGCGGAATACGCTCGCCGTCCTCATCGACACGCAGAATAATGAATTGACCCGCTTCGGCTTTCTTAGCCACCAGAGGCGCTTCCACCTCCATAAGCATCACCGTGGGGTTGAGCACTCGCTTGGTTACGATACGGTACATCGGTGTTATCCTTTTATAAAACAGATTTGCCGGTTGGGACAAGCGGAGCACCGCCCCGGCAACCGGCAGCGCTCCATATCTAAGTTATAATATCACAAAGCACGCATTCTGTCAAGACTTCCCGCCCAGCAAATTCAGTACCGCATCACGGATTCCGGCGGCATCCAGCCCGCAGTAAGCATACAGGTCGTCAACCGGCTTCTCGGGAGAAACGAAATCGTGCAGGGCAAGCACCCGGTACCGACGCACCAGAGAGGGATGCAACTGCCGGAGCAGATCTCCGACGATCATGCCGGCACCCCCTTCATAAATCCCCTCTTCCACAAAAACGACAGGCAGCGCAGCCCGCAAAAATCCCAGCAGCCGGTGCACGGTACGGTCATACGGGCACAACTGCTGGATCAGGATCACACCGCAGCGCACGCCCTGTTTTTTCAGCTCGGTCTGCGCTTCGAGAACCCGTGCAGTAATGCTGCCGTAGGTGATCATCAGTGCATCCAGTTCCGCAGGATCCTCATAGTCGGCACGCGGCGCATAATCCGCAGGGTCGCCGTCGGGATAAAAATGCCGGATCACTGCCTGTTTTTCCGCTTCGTTGGGGTAACGCACCGCGCAGGGCGAAGATGCCTCGGTCAGATGTCCGAGCATCGCCTGCAGTGCCGCATAGGAAACCGGCTGATACAAGGAGATTCCCGGAATATGAGACAGAAAGGCAACATCAAAAATACCGTGGTGCGTGCTGCCGTCGGCGACCGCAAGCCCCGCACGGTCAATCAACAGCCGCACCGGCAGATTCTGCAGCGCAATATCATGCAGAATATTGTCATAACCGCGCTGGAGAAAAGTGGAATAGATGGCACAGAAGGGCTTGAGGCCGGCCGCGGCAAGCCCCGCTGAAAAAGTAAGCGCATGTTCCTCTGCAATACCGACATCAAAATAGCGCTCCGGGAATGCAGCTCCGAAGGTGTCGAGCCCGGTCCCCTGACCCATGGCCGCGGTTACTGCAACAATGGCAGGATCCTGCTCCCCGAGTCTTGTCAGCATGGCACCCATCTGACGGTGGAAAGAGTCGCCCGCCTTTTGCGCAGACACATTGTGATAGGTATCTGGATGGACTTCTGCCGGATCGTAACCCTTTCCTTTCTGCGTTTTGATATGAACCAGAACACTGCCGCCCTTCTCGCGCGCCGCACGCAGCGCGCGCTCCATCAGCGGATAATCGTTGCCATCGACAGGACCGATATAATACAGCCCCAGTTCCTCAAAATAGTTGGAGTGGTACAACTGATTCTTAAAAAAGCGCTTGATCCGTTTGACGCGGCGGTACAGAGGCTTGCCGATCAGGGGAATGCGGCGCAGAAAGCCGCGGGTGTGAACCTTCCAGTGACGGTACCGCTTGGAAGTTCTGATCCGACTCAGATAACCTGCCATCCTGCCGCCGGTGGGGGCAATACTCATTTCGTTCTCGTTGAGCACGATCACCAGATTGAGATCGCTGCGGCAATTGTTGAGCGCCTCATAGATCATACCGCCCGAAAAAGCGCCGTCCCCCACAACCGCGACCGTATAGGCGTCCGAACCGCGCAGCCGGTCTGCTTCCGCAAATCCGAGCGCAGCGGAAACAGAAGTACTGCTGTGTCCAGCCCCGAACGGATCGTATTCGCTTTCCTGACGCCGCGTGAACCCGGAGAGTCCGCCGGGGGTGCGCAGAGTGTCAAAGCGCTCTCGTCTGCCGGTCAGCAGTTTGTGCACATAACTCTGATGACCCACATCCCAGATCACCCGGTCGGCAGGAGTATTGAAAACGCGATGCAGCGCTACCGAAAGTTCCACCACGCCGAGATTGGACGCCAGGTGTCCGCCCGTACGGGTCACCTGCCCCACCAGAAACCGGCGGATTTCCTGGCAGAGCGGCTTCATCTGTTCATCCGGCAGGCGTCTGAGATCTTCCGGACCGTCAAGACCCGCGAGGAGTCCGCTTTTATTTTCACTGTTCATAACAACTGTCTGTTCCTTATTGTTTTACTTGGCGGAGGGAGAGCGCCCCACATACTTTTTATATGCCCTGTAAAAAGAAGAATAATCCCCGAATCCTACCCGGTACGCAGCTACCGATGCGGTTTCGCCGCGATCCATGAGCAATTTGGCAAGCATGACACGCTTGCCGGTGATATATCCGTGTACCGAAACACCGTTGTGTTCCTTGAAAGCACGGCACAGATAATACTTGCTCACAAAAAAGCGACGTGCCAGCTCGTCAAGTCCGATGGGCCGGGAAATGTTTTCGTTGAGATATTTGATCACCCGGGCGCCCAGCTGCTCACAGTCCGGCAGTTTGGGTGCAGGCGCGGCGGTGGACAGGAGAATCAGCAATTCGGTGGTCATCAGCCGCAGCATCAGCTCCCTCTGCTCAGGATGCAGGACCTGCAGATCGTCCATGCGCTCAAAGATATCGCATACCCCCGCCGGCACCTCGGTTTCCGTATAGAAATTACCTTCTCCGAGCGGTTTGTCCAGAAAAGGGGTCAGAATCACTTCAGCAGATCCGGCCAGTGTATTCTCATCAAAATGCAGCACATACCGCTCATACGGCGTTCCCGGCTCCAGTTCGACATAATGAAATTCCCGCGGACGCAACAGCAGAAGCGTCCCCGGGGACATGCCGTATTGCGCCCCTTCGACAATATACCGCCCCCTGCCGCCGGTCACATAAATCAGTTCATAATGATTGTGACAGTGACGGGCGAAGTCAAGAGGGGTGGGATTGCTTTCCGTTTCGTGATGATAGTGAAATCCCGGGAAATCATAATACACCCGATGAAAATCCATTCTGCCCCTGCCCTTCCGACCGACCGGTCCCGGTTTGTCCGTTTGATACAGTATACCACACAAGGGCAATATTCGCAATAGTTTTTGCAAAAAGTACAATGGTTTTTAGCCCGGCAATTATGTAAAATTGTTTTGAATATACTTATTTTATCTGAGGAGGACGGTACCATGAAGCTTGGTGCACAACTTTACACACTCCGCAATCATTGCAAAACGCCCGCCGATATCCGGCAGACCTTCCGCAGAGTCAAGGCGCTGGGATATGAAGTGGTTCAGGTATCCGGCTGCGGCCCCATTGATGCCAACGAACTCAACGAGATTTCCCTGGAATCCGATCTGCCCATCACCTGTACACACAGCCCGCTGGACCGGATTGTCAATGATACCGACAAACTGATTGCCGAACATAAGATCTACCGCTGCCCCGTGATCGGAATCGGCAGCATGCCCAATGAATACCGCGCGTCGGTCGAAGCGTGCCGCGCCTTTATCGAACTGACACGCGAGCCGCTGAAGAAAATCCGTGCGGCAGGCATGACCCTGACCTATCACAACCATGCATTTGAATTTGCGGATCTGGGCGGGACCGACCTGTATGAGATCCTGATCGAAGAGTCAGAGCTGGATTTCATCCACGACACCTACTGGTCCACTTTTGCAGGACGCAACCCGATCGACTACATCAAGCGTCTCAAAGGCAGAATGACCAACATCCACTTCAAGGATATGAGCGCCGAGGAAGGACACCCGATCTGTGCATGCGGAAACGGCGTCATCGATTTTGTCCCGATTATTGCGGCATGCCGTGAGGCGGGCATTTCCTACGCGCATGTGGAGCAGGACAACGCCGACAAATTCGGGGATGAGTTCGAACAGATGCAGATCAGTTTCCGCCACCTCAAGCCCCTGATGGCATAACCGGACGGACAAGGAGTACAGCAAATGGCAACATTTATTCTTTCCGCATTTGCGGACGAAGCAGGAAAAGAACTCTCCGCACAGATTGCGGCACTGCAGCGCAACCGCATCGGATACATCGAGCCGCGCAACATCGGAGGAAAAGGAATCCTGGACCTGACAGACGAGGAGCTGAACGCAACGGCGCAGGAGCTGTCCGCGGCAGGCATCCGTGTCAACTCGGTGGGATCCCCGATCGGAAAATACGACATTGACAAGGATTTTGCCCCTCATATGGCGCAGTTCGAGCGGGCACTGACGGTGGCGAAACGGCTCGACACCCGTATGATCCGCATGTTCAGTTTCTTTGTTCCTCAGGCAGAACTTGCCGCGCACCGCGACGAGGTGATGCGCCGGCTGCGGATCATGCTGGACCGTGCCGCCGAAGAAGGGATCACGCTGTGCCATGAAAACGAATCGCGCATTTACGGACAGATGCCCGACCAGGTGGCAGACCTGCTGACCACCCTGCCCGACCTCAAGGGAATCTTTGATCCCGCCAACTACCGCATGAACGGAGCGGATGTGGTCAGAGGAATGGATGTCACCCTGCCTTCCCTCGCCTACATGCACATCAAGGACGCCATCTTTGACCAGCAGATGATTGTTCCCGCCGGAGAGGGCGAAGGCCATGTTGCCGAATCGATTGAGCGCGTCCACCGCGCCGTCGACGGGCCGGTATTCCTGACGGTGGAACCGCACCTGAAAACCTTCGCGGCTTATGCCTCAATTGATGACCGGGAGCTTAAAGGAAAGTATGTATTCCGCACTTCTGACGAATCATTTGACTTTGCGGTCAATGCGCTGAAAAAAGTACTTACCGACCTGGGATTCCATGAAACCGGGCTTGGCAAGTGGGAGAAATAAGAAAGGAATACGCCTTATGAATACCGACAACCGGAAACTCCGGGTGGCGCTGGTGGGTTGCGGAAGTATCAGCGAAAGCCATCTGCGCGCCCTGATTGAGGAAGAGGACCTGAGCATTACCGCCCTGTGCGATATCCGGCGCGAGCGCGCGGAAGACAAAGCCAAGAAATATGCTCCTTCCGCCAGGATTTACGGAGACTTCGACCGGATGATGGAGGAATCGGATTTTGATGTGCTGCACATCACGACGCCCCATTATCTGCATGCCCCGATGGCTATCGCCGCCCTGGCGAAAGACCGGAATGTGTTTCTTGAAAAACCGGCGGCCATTTCGGAAGAGCAGTTGTCCGCCATGCTGAAGGCGGAGGCCGAAAGCGAAGGACGGATCGCGGTCTGCTTTCAGAACCGTTTCAACACCGCCACCATCCTGGCGGAAAACCTGGTAGCCGAGCACGGCGGCGCGAAGGCGGCGCGCGGAATGGTCACCTGGTACCGCAGTGAGCCGTATTATACCGAAAGCGGCTGGAGAGGTTCCTATGCCACCGAAGGCGGCGGAGTAATGATCAATCAGGCGATCCACACCCTGGACCTGATGTTGCAGTTGTGCGGAACACCCGAATCGGTGACCGGCACCATTGCCAACCATCACCTCAAGGGCGTCATTGAAGTGGAGGACACCTGCGAGTGTCAGATCCGGTTTGCCTCGGGGGCTCAGGGGTTGTTCTTTGCATCCACCGCATTTGCGACTGACGCGCCGGTTTTCCTTGAAATCTTCACGCAGGACGGCACGACAGTCACCATCAACGGCGGCAATCTGTACTGCAACGGCGTGCCGGTGGCGGAAAACGCCGCGCACCGGGACGAAAACCTGCACACGCTCGGCAAGCCGTGCTGGGGCAACGGTCACGGCAAGCTCATTCATATGTATTACGAGGCACTGCGCACCGGCTCTCCCATGCCGGTGACACTTGCGAGCGCCGCGCCTGCGGTGCAGGTTCTGCTCGCGGCTTATGCCTCCAAGGACCACCCGGTTGTGATCAGCCCCCTGTCCGAAAACTGAAGAAAGAAGGAACAACCTATGAAAATGACATTCCGCTGGTACGGGCCGAACGACCCGGTTACCCTGGATAAAATCAGGCAGATTCCCATGATGACCGGTGTGGTCACCGCTCTGTACTCCATCCCGGTCGGCGAAGTCTGGGACCGTGAGAGCATTCACAAACTCAAAGATCAGATCAACGCCGCCGGACTGGAAATGGAAGTGATCGAAAGCGTCCCGGTGCATGAAGACATCAAGATGGGCCTTCCCTCGCGTGACCGGCTGATTGAAAACTACAAGCAGACGGTGCGCAATCTGGGTGAAGCAGGCGTCAAGGTGATCTGCTACAACTTCATGCCGGTCTTCGACTGGGTGCGCAGTGAACTCAAGTACCGCACGGAAGACGGCTCCAACTGCCTGGCATACAGCCAGAAAACGATTGATCAGCTGGACCCGCGGCGCCAGTCTCTCTCTCTCCCCGGCTGGGACGAGAGTTATACCAAGGAACAGCTGGCGGGACTGCTGGCGCAGTATGAATCGGTCAGCCCGGAGAAACTGTTTGACAACCTGGTGTATTTCCTGAAAGCATTGATGCCGGTATGTGAAGCGTGCGATGTGAAGATGGCGATCCATCCGGATGATCCGCCCTTCTCGCTGTTCGGTCTGCCCAGAATTATATCCACGGAAGAAGGAATTGACCGCCTGTTTGCCGCAGTCAATTCGGTTTATAACGGCATTACGCTGTGCACCGGTTCTCTGGGAGCGGGGCTCGGGAACGACCTGGTGCGCATGGCGGGCAAATATGCCGCCATGGGCCGGGTGCATTTCCTGCACGCCCGCAACATCCGCTTCCTTGACGAAACCAAAGAAGGGCTGTTCTTCCACGAAAGCCCGCATCCCACCTCCTGCGGCTCCCTCGATCTGTACGGAATCCTGCGCGCGCTGTATGAGAACGGATTTGACGGTTACACCCGCCCCGACCACGGACGCAACATCTGGGGCGAGGACGGCAGACCGGGATACGGTCTGTATGATCGCGCGCTGGGAGCGGTTTATCTCAGCGGTGTCTGGGAAGCACTCGAAAAATCGCTTCCCCGTAAGAAATAAGAAAGGAAAACGGTAACAATGAAACTGCCTTTTCAAATTGATCTGACCGGGAAAGTTGCGGTCGTCACAGGCGGCGGCGGCGTTCTCTGCTCGGAATTTTCTCATGCATTGGCTGCCTGCGGTGCGCGTGTCGCGGTGCTGGATCTGAATCTTGAAGCAGCCGAAAAAGTTGCGGAAGCAATCCGCAAAGAGGGCGGCGCTGCGATCGCCGTCAAAGCGAACTGCCTGGACAAGGACTCCCTGCTGCAGGCAAAAGCAGAAGTCGACCGTACATACGGTGCATGTGATATCCTGATCAACGGCGCCGGCGGAAATAATCCGCGCGCCACCACCGACAATGAGTATTTTGACATGGAGACGCTGACCGATGACGCAAAGAAATCCTTCTTTGATCTGACGGCCGACGGCATCCGGTTTGTCTTTGACCTGAATGTCACCGCCGCATTCCTCACCACACAGGTCTTTGCCCTGGATATGGCGAAGAGCGGCAAGGGTGGCAATATTCTCAACATTTCCTCCATGAACGCCTACCGTCCGCTGACCAAGATCCCGGCCTACAGCGCCGCCAAAGCCGCAGTCTCCAACTTCACTCAGTGGCTGGCAGTTCACTTTGCCGGTGCGGGGATCCGCGTCAATGCGATCGCTCCCGGCTTCTTCGTCACCAATCAGAACCGCGCGCTGCTTTTCCGGGAAGACGGCACCCCTACCCCGCGCACCGATAAGATTCTTGCCGGCACGCCCATGCGCCGCTTCGGCGAATCCTGCGAGTTGCTGGGCGCACTGCTGTACCTGCTCTCGGATGCTGCCGCAGGATTTGTCACCGGGGTTGTGCTGCCGGTTGACGGCGGGTTCGCCGCTTACTCCGGAGTCTGAGTCCCGGACACCCAGATACCGGTTCCGCTACGGAACAGCCACGCCCAGAACGGACGGCGTCCGGCAAAGAGCCGGACGCCGTCCGCTTTACAGCACTTTGACAGTACCTGCGTTTTCTGCTGCAATTTCCGCATTTCTTATACAATTATCACAGAGAGACAGCAGCGATCGGGTGTCAAATTCTGTCAAGTGTCCCATTGACGGACGGATGCCATTCTGTTATAATGATAGACAACAAAACAGCAAACTGCAGTCATTGTCAAGTCAGGGGTGCGCTCCGGCGCTGAGACAGGCTCCGCCTGAACCCTTCGTACCTGATACGGATCATGCCGTCGTAGGGAGATTTTGCAGCAGATACCGGGAGGCTCCGCTGGGTGAGGGCGTGCCTGCCGTATCTTCCGGAACTTCAACCGCACGGTGACCGTGCGGTTTTCTGTTTATACAGAAAAGAGGAGGTTCCTTTATGTTATCCGCAAAGACACAGCGCTTTTCCTCGCAGAGTCTGGTCACCAGACTGACCGTTTCCGCCATGATGATCGCACTCGCCACGGTCATCAACTTCGTATGTATGCTGATCCCCTTTCTGAATCTGCCGTTCGGCGGCGGCTTCACCATCGGCAGCATGCTGCCCATCGTGCTCATCGCTTATCTCTACGGCATTCCGTGGGGTGCAGTTTCTGCCCTTGTTTATTCCGTCATTCAGCTTTTGTTCGGTCTGACATCGGTGGTGATTCCTCTGTTTACGCCCACTGATGAATCGTATATGGGCATTGCTTCCGCAATTCTGATCTGTCTGATTGACTACATTCTGGCCTATACCGTGCTCTGCATCGGCGGTGTCTTCCGCAAGAGCGGCTTCTCCAATGCCAAGGCGCTGTGCCTGGGCAGCATCCTTGCCCTGGCGGCCCGCTATGTCTGCCATATTTTCTCGGGTGCAATCTTTTACGGACTGTGGGCGGAATGGTTCTTCGGTCAGGAAGGCTTCCCTCTCGGCCAATACATCCTCAGCCATATCTCGGGCTGGCAGCTCTCTCTGCTCTATTCGATTGTTTACAACGGTCTTTACATGATTCCGGAAATCGTCATCACTGCGATTCTTGCCGTGGTGGTTGCCAGAATTCCGCAGGTCCGGCCCTACAACGTCCAGAGCCTTTCTTGACAAACGCAGCCCGATGTGCTATACTGAATGCGTCGGAAGACGGCGCGGTCGCGCGGTATGGTGCCGAAAGGTATTACCGTGAGGAAAGTCCGGGCTTCACAGGGTAAGGATAACGGATAACATCCGCCGAGGGTAACCTCAGGGAGAGTGCAACAGAAATATACCGCCGGCTCAGGCCGGTAAGGGTGGAACGGCGAGGTAAGAGCTCACCGGGTCTTCCGGTAACGGTTGACCCCTGTAAACCCTATCCGAAGCAACGCCTGCGGGAGAGCCGAAAGGTTGCGGTACCCGCCGAAATCCTGCTGGCGGCAGGAGGCATGCCTCCGAGCCATCCGGTGACGGGTGGCAAAGATAGATGATCGCGGTTCGCATATGCGTTCACAGAACCCGGCTTACATGTTTTCCGACATTCTTGGGGGTGTGCATCTGCACACCCCTCCTTTTTTGCTCCGGCGCTTCCCCTCTGCCGCAAGAGCATGCGGCAGGCCCCTTGCCACATCCCGGTCCGGCTATCGGATACCGGTCAGGACAGAATCGGGAGTGCCGGACGGTGCTTGACATTCCGCTGAAAATAAGGTATACTGACCTTGGAGTGTCCCGCAGGCATGACGGGATCCAGAAAGAACAGAGGAGGACGGATCATGGAACTCAAAGGATCAAAAACCGAAGCCAACCTTGCAGCCGCATTTGCCGGCGAATCCCAGGCACACACCAAATACCTCTACTACGCCTCCAAAGCGAAAAAAGACGGCTATGAACAGATTGCGGACCTGTTTACCGAAACCGCGCTCAATGAAAAGGAACACGCCAAGATCTGGTTCAAACTGCTCCACGGCGGAGCGGTTCCCGCCACGACCGAAAATCTGGTGGACGCCGCGGCAGGCGAACACTACGAGTGGACCGACATGTATGCCGATTTTGCAAAACAGGCACGCGAAGAAGGTTTCTCCCATATTGCGGCCCTGTTTGAAATGGTGGGCAAAATAGAGAAAGAACACGAAGAACGCTATCGCAAACTGCTGCACAACATCAATGAAGGCCTGGTGTTCTCCAAAGAGGGCGACACCGTCTGGCAGTGCCGCAACTGCGGGCATATTGTCATCGGGAAGACGGCGCCCGAGGTGTGCCCCGTGTGCGAGCACCCGCAATCGTTCTTCCAGGTCCGTGCCGAAAATTACTGATTGGCAGCGGATACGGATGCGTAAACAGGTTCCTGCCGCTTCCGATCCCCCTGCCCGCGCGGCGGTGCTCCGGCACCGCCGCGCATTCTGTTGATGCGTGCCCGGTGGAAACGGCCGAAATATCCGGAAACCACCCGGAGCACCATACTGCTTTTTTCACCGGATGGAGCGTCTCAATTGTGAATTTTCCGTGCTGTTGTTGCAAAAAGAAGCGTTTTGGATTATAATAGTATTGTCGTATTTTTTTCGCAATTCTTTGTCTTCTGTGTTCGTCGGTTGTTTGCCCGCCGGGTAATGGAGTGGATCTATGAACCTGTCTGTCGATTTTCAGAGAGCCGCCGTGGTCGGCCTCGGCGTATCCAATCTTCCGCTGCTTGATCTGCTGCCCCGGCTGGGGGTACAGGTGAGCGCACGCGACCGGCGCACCCGCGACCGGCTTTCGTTCGATCCCACGCCGTATGAGGCGCGCGGTGTCCGTTTTCTGCTGGGGGAAGGCTACCTCGACGGACTGGAAGAAACCGTATTCCGGGCACCCGCGTTGCGTCCCGATCTGCCCGCGTTTGCCGGACACCGGGTCACAACGGATATTGCCTTCTTTCTGGAGCGGACCGATGCTACGGTCTATGCCGTCACGGGGAGCGACGGAAAGACCACCACGGTTACGCTGACCGGTCTGCTGCTGAAAGAAGAAGGAGCTCCCACCTGCGGAAATATCGGAGTCTCTCCGCTCGCCCTGTATGACCGCACCGGTCCGGGCGATCCGGTGGCACTGGAACTGTCCAGTTTTCAGTTGATGACCCCTCTGCCGCCGGTAGACACCGCCGTGATCACCAATATTACCGAGAATCATCTCAACTGGCACCATGACATGGAGGAGTACATCCGGGCGAAAGCTTCCCTGCTTCGCGGCGCCCGGCGCGCAGTGCTCAATGCGGACTGCCCGCTGACCGCATCACTCGCTCCTGCCGGGACGGAAACCGTATGGTTTACGCTTGCTGCCGACCCTGCCCCGGTTTTTTCCGCGCATGCCGGACAGACCGTTCTGTATACGGCGCAAGACGCGATCCGGATCCGGACCGGCACATCCGATCGGGAGATCCTCCCGGCCGGACTGTTCCGTCTGCCCGGGCGGTTCAATCTTGCCAATCTGATGGCGGCATACGCAGCCTCCATGGAGCGTTGCACACCGGAGCGTCTGCTCCGGGTCGCGGCCGCCTTCCGCGGCGTGCCGCACCGCCTGTCCCTGGTGGGAACCGGCAACGGGGTGCGTTACTTTGACAGTTCGATCGACTCGACCCCCTCCCGCACCGCCGCAACCCTGTCTGCCTTCACCACGCCGCCGGTTGTCATCTGCGGCGGTGCCGGGAAAGGACTCTCCTACCTGCCGCTTGCCAAAGCGCTGTCCCGTGGGGCGCGTGCGGTGGTGCTGACCGGAGCGGACGCGGACGCCATGGCAGACGCACTGCGGGCCATCGGTACCGGAATACCGGTCCGGCGCGCCGCCGATCTTGCAGAAGCCGTGTCGGTCGCCGCTTCTCTGGCGGTCCCGGGCACGGATGTCCTGCTCTCCCCGGCTGCCACCAGTTTTGACGCTTACAGCGATTACCGGGCGCGGGGGGATCACTTTGCCGCCCTGGTAAAGCGCCTGTGCGCAGAGACCGGCACCCCGACATAAAACATAAAGGCAGAACAAGAAAAACAAGCAAAAAACATAAGGAAAGATCAATACACCATCATGCTGACAAAAGAACAATTGCCCGCGGCGGTTGCTGCGGCGGAAGATGCCCTGCGACCTTTTTTTGAACGGATTGATCGTATTTCACAGGCAAATACGGCGAAAATCATGAGTATCTTCCGGGAAGAGCGGGTCAGCGAATCGCTTTTCGCACCCAGCAGCGGTTACGGCTACGACGACCGCGGCCGGGATACGCTCGACCGGATTTACGCCCGGGTGTTCGGCGCGGAAGCGGCCGTTGTGCGGCACAGCATCGCCAGCGGCACACATGCACTCACCATCGGGCTGTTCGGGCTTTTGCGCCCGGGCGATATTCTGCTTGCCCTTACCGGTAAACCGTACGACACGCTGGACGAAGTGATCGGCGTATCGGGCGAGCCGGGGCGCGGCTCTCTGGCTGATTTCGGCGTACAATATGAAGAGGTGCCCCTGCTCCCGGACGGTTCTCCCGACCGTGACGCTATTCTGCAGGCCCTGAACAAATGGGGGGAGCGCGTCAAGGTTGCTTTCATCCAGCGTTCCAAGGGATACCTCAACCGTCCCACCCTGTCGGTACCGGAAATCGGGAACCTCGCCGGGCTGGTCCATGCCAACAGCGGGGCCTATGTTGTGGTCGACAACTGCTATGGAGAGTTCGTGGAAGAACAGGAACCTACCGAAGTGGGAGCAGATCTTGTGATCGGTTCCCTGATCAAGAACCCGGGTGGCGGCATGGCAGAGTCGGGCGGATATCTGGCGGGGACGCGGCGCGCGGTGGAATTGTGCGGTTACCGGCTGACCGCCCCGGGTGTGGGGACTGAAATCGGCGCTACGCTCGGCCAGACAAAATCCATGTACAAGGGGCTGTTTTATGCCCCGCATTCGGTTGCGCAAGCACTGAAAACAGCTCATCTGGCTGCCTACCTGTTTGACGCCATGGGATACGGCACCGAGCCGAAATGGAATGTCACGCGCTCGGACATTATCCAGGCGGTACATCTGGGGAGTGCGGAGCGGCTGATTGCCTTCTGTCGCGGCATTCAGGAAGGATCGCCGGTTGACGCCTTCGTCAGCTGTGAACCATGGGACATGCCCGGCTACAGCGATCCGGTGATCATGGCTGCCGGCACCTTCACCCAGGGCGCTTCGCTCGAACTGTCCGCAGACGGACCCATCCGCCCGCCGTATACCGCCTTTTTCCAGGGAGGACTGACTTATGAAAGCGGTAAAATCGGCGTGCTCAGCGCCGTCGGAAAAATACTCGCACTGAACGAACAGGGGAACTGAAATGAAACGAATTTGTCTGTTTACCGCTCTGCTGCTGGTCCTGACCGTCTGCCTGCTTTGCGGGTGCGGCAGAGACGACACCGTACCGGAAGGCATGAAATACGCCTCTGACCCGGCGCGCGATGGTTTTTCCCTGTTTGTACCGGATTACTGGACTGTCACGCAAAACGGAATCGTGTGCGGTGCTTATGTGTCCAATCTTGACGAAAGCAATGTCACCGCTGTCTTTACCCCGTCCGATGCTCCGGACGCCGCTTCGTTTTTTGAAGAGTCCACCGGACGCCTTGAAAAACTGTTTTCCGACTTCCGGCAGGAAGTAGCGGGAGAGACCGTGACGGCAGGAACCGAGAAAAATGCAAAGAGCGGGTATTCCTTTGTGTACAGCGGCGTGCGCGAAGAAACAACATACCGCATCAACCAGATTCTGGTTCCGCTTACTCTCAGCGGTGAAGAAGGGTACTTTGTGCTGACCTATACTGCCTCTGCCGAGACCAACCGGACCGATTCCACCGATTACGAAGACAATTACGCCGACTTCGAAAAGATCGTGCAGAATGTCGTGTTCGGAGAGCAGACCTCTGCCCCTGCCCCGTCCGAGCCGGTAGTGGACAGGCACACCCCGGCAGGCATGCAGCTTGCCTCCAACAGCAAGGCCACAGAGTACCGTCTCTATGTGCCGCTCTCCTGGACCGTGGACATGCATTCCGGCTTTACTTCTGCATATACCGGTACCGACTATCCGGTTTCGGTCAATGCGGCCGTGTATTATCCGGAGGAAATCACCTCAACCGCGGAATACTGGATCCGGTACAAGGTCACCCCGATGGCGCAGTATTTTGATCAGCTGCAGATTCTGACCGACAGCGGTACCATCACGCCCGAGGCAGCGACAGAACAGTATGAACAGAGCGGCGATGTGACCGGCAGCTGGACCAGGCTGCAGGTGGGCGGATGCGATGCCTTCCGGTATGAGTTTCTCGCCGTTCTGGGAGACACCTGGTACCGCATCAGTCATGTTTATGTGATCAACCAGAGCTTTTTTGACCGGGGGCTGTACTGTCTGACCTTTACCTGCAGCGCAGACAGCGCCGATGCGGCGAACGCCGCGATGGAAGCCCACGCAGAAGAATTTACGGATATATTGGACACCTTTACTTTTGACTGACGATACGAGAATAACCATGAAAACGATTTATCTTGACCACAGCGCAACCACGCCGGTTTCCGAGGGGGCGCTGGCTGCTTACTGTGACGCTTCGCGCCTGACTTTCGGCAATCCCTCTTCCCTGCACGCAGTGGGAAAGGCAGCTGAAGATCTGCTGACCGAGAGCCGGACGACGGTCCGAGGGGCACTCGGGGCGACCGACGGAACACTGGTCTTCACTTCGGGAGGAACCGAAGCCAATAACCTTGCCCTGTTCGGGCGCGCCTATGCCAAAGAGCGCTACCGCACAGGCAAAACCATTCTCACCACTGCAGGCGAGCACGCCTCGGTGGAGCGGCCGCTGGCCGCACTGGCCACAGCCGGCTACCGCGTCATCACTCTGCCCACACGCGGCGGCGTGATCGATATGGAAGCGGCGACCGCCGCCATGAACGAACAGGTGATCCTGGTCAGCGCCATGCTGGTCAACAACGAGACCGGAGCGCTTTACAATATTGCCTCCCTTTCTGCCTGTATGAAGCGGCTGGCGCCCGAGGCGATCCTGCACTGTGATGCAACGCAGGGCTTTCTGCGGACTGAGACATCTCCCCGCCGGCTGGGTGCGGACCTGATTACGGTTTCCGCTCATAAGATCGGCGGTCCCAAGGGAATCGGAGCGCTCTGGGTATCCCCCGCTGTCCTGAAAAACCGCGGACTCACCCCGTATCTGCTGGGCGGCGGGCAGGAAAGCGGACTGCGCTCCGGAACCGAAAATGTTCCCGCGGCGGCCGCTATGGCAGAGGCCTGCCGGGAAGGCGTGCGGGACCGCGCGGCACGCATGGAACACCTGCGTGCCCTGGAAGAGCACCTGCTGTCTCTGCTGCAGCAGATTCCGCAGATCAGATGCAACCGGGCGCCGGTCAGTGTGCCGCATATCTTCAGCATCACTCTGCCCGATATCAAAAGCGAAACCATGCTGCATTTTCTCTCCTCGCGCGGCATTTCGGTCTCCAGCGGTTCGGCCTGTTCCTCTCACGGACGGCACGGCGCCACACCGCTTGCCGCGTTCGGGCTTTCCGACCGGGAAGCAGACTGCACCATCCGGGTCAGCCTCTCACATACCAATACTGCCGGGGATCTGGACGCGCTGGCCGAGGGACTGCGTGCCGGTCTTGACAGTCTGGTCCGGATGCGTCCCTGACATAAAAACGGACCTGCACCGAAGTGCAGGCCCGCCGCCGGCTTGATTGTGTCAGCTGTTTTCCACTGCGCTGGTCCCATCGGACAGCGACATGACGATCAGCTTCAGCTCCGCTTCTGACATTGCCCCGCGCGCTTTTTCTATAATTCCGTTCTTTTCCTGTTCGTTCATGCGTGCAAAATGTTGCATTGCACGCTTATCCTGTGCCATGACATACATCAATCCAAAGGGCAGTTCCTGACGCATCCGCGGTACCTCACAATCCGGAAACCGCAGACATGCACCAGTCGTGTCCCGTTTCCTCGCATACAGTATCTGCGCCGTTCTGCCAGCTTATTCACCCCCATTGAAAGGAAATCTGTGCCATGCCGCATTTTTTCAAAACCGACATTCTGCTGCCCGATTTTTCGCAGATCGACGGGCCTCTCTGGCCGGTCATTGCCTGCGATCAGTTCACAGGCGAACCGGAATACTGGGAAGCCGTCGCCGCACTGGTAAAAGAGGCTCCTTCCACGCTGAATCTGATTCTGCCAGAAATTTATCTTGCAGAACGGGATCAGCGTCTGCCCGCCATCCGGCAGCATATGAAGGAATACCGTGCGGTCCTGCTGCAGCTTCACCGGGATGCCATGATCTATATCGAACGCACCGATTCTTCGGGGCATGTAAGGCGCGGGCTGGTGGGTGCCATTGATCTTGAGGAGTACGATTACAGCCGGCAGTCGCACAGCCTGATCCGGGCAACCGAAGGCACGGTGACCGACCGCATCCCGCCCCGGCTTGCGGTGCGGCGTCAGGCGTCGCTGGAACTGCCGCATGTGATGCTGCTGATGGACGATCCCGAAGACCGGGTTATCGGACCGCTCACCGCCGGCAAGGATACCTTTACCCGGTTGTACGACCTGCCGCTGATGCTGGGCGGCGGACGGGTGTGCGGCTATCTGCTTCCGCCCGAGACGGCGGATGCGGTATCGGCGCGCGCCGATGCCCTGATGCCCCGGGATGCCGCTCCCCTGCTCTTCGCAGTAGGAGACGGCAATCACTCACTTGCAACAGCCAGAGAGCATTACCTGCTTCTCAAAGAGGAGCTGGGTGAGGCGGCCCTGAATCACCCGGCGCGGTATGCGCTGGTGGAGCTGGTCAATCTGCATGACGATTCTCTCGCTTTTGAACCCATTTACCGTATTGTATACGGAGTTGATCCGTCGCATCTGATCGGAGAGCTGACCGCCCGGGCGGCGACCTGCGCCTACGACCCCGCCTGCCGGTGCTACCCGCGCCAGCAGATTGATTTTCTTGCCGGTCAGCGGTCGGGCTCCGTTTCATTTGTGCATGGCACGCACTCATTGCCGGTGGGAACCCTGCAGACTTTTCTCGACTCATACTGCGCCTGCCATCCGGATGCGGTTGTAGACTATATTCACGGCGAAGATACACTGCGCCGTCTTGCAGCGCGCACCGATGCAGTCGGATTTCTCTTTCAGGGCATGGGAAAATACGATCTGTTCCCCGCTGTGATGCGTGACGGTCCTCTGCCGCGCAAAACCTTTTCCATGGGACATGCCCGGGACAAGCGCTACTATCTTGAGGCGAGGTGCATCCGGCCATGAATCTTCCACCTTTCTCTCAAAACAGCAAATCCTCACGCATCTGGCTGCTGATCCTGCTGATCCTGAATACCGCAGTGATTCTGATTTCCTATTTCATCCTGGTCAACATGTTTCAGTATGCCTTTCTGTTTTATTACGGCGCACTGGCCATTCTGGCGCTCACCTATGTGATCTATAACCGCGGTTTTGCCGCCGACCGGGTGACACCCGAGATGTTCCCGCCCGACACCAGCCTGGTGAAAATACAGGAATTTTTCGAAAAGCGCGACCGGCGTAAACAGGCGTCCAAATGGATGCTGACCCTGATCATTCCGCTGGTTTTCACCTTTCTGATTGATGTGATCATTCTCTTTTTCGGTGATGCCATCCTTTCCTTCTGGAATCAGTTGACCGGGGGCGGCGCTTCATGATGCGGGTAACGCTGATATCGGTTGGGACGGTGAAGGAGTCCTACCTGCAGCAAGCCCTGCAGGAATACCGCAAACGTCTGTCTGCTTTCTGCCGTCTGCAGGAGATCGAACTGCGCGAAGCGCGTATTGCAGACGAAGACGATCCTGAACAGGTGCGGCGTGCGCTGGAAGTGGAAGGGGAGCAGATTCTGTCACGCATTCCCGCCGGCAGTTACCGGATCGCCCTGTGTGTGGAAGGGACGCAGTACGATTCCCCTGCCCTGGCGGCCCTGCTGGAACGCGGCGCAGGACATAGCGGTAAATTAACGCTGATCATCGGCTCCTCCCACGGACTGTCCGACACCGTAAAAGCGGCGTGTGACTGCCGTCTCTCGGTCTCAAAAATGACCTTTCCGCATCAGCTGATGCGGGTCATCCTGCTGGAAGGGTTGTATCGCTCTTTCACCATCACTGCCGGAAAGAAGTATCACAAATGAACCACTGCAAAACACCGGCCGCCGCCCTGCGGCACGCACCGCCCGCCCCGGTACCACAGGACCTGTTTGCCTTGCCTGCCCCTCTGCTTGCGCCGCTTCTGCTCGGGAAAATCCTGCAGGTAACAGGTCCGGACGGCGCCGTGCGGCGCGCGCGCATTACAGAAACGGAAGCCTATTTTGGCGAAGAAGACACCGCCTGTCACGCCCATCACGGGAAGACGGCGCGCACCGCTCCGCTCTATGAAGCAGGCGGCATCTGCTATGTCTATCTCTGCTACGGCATTCACTCCCTGATGAATGTGGTCAGCGGTCCCGCCGGGCATCCGGAGGCGGTGCTGCTGCGCGGAGTGAAAGGAGCGCCGGGCCCCGGCCGGGCAGCCGCACATCTGCATATTGACCGCTCCTGCAACCGTGAGCCCATTCTGCCCGCGGGCAGCCGGGTCGCCCTCCTGTCGGACGGCTGCCTGCCCCTCTTTCGCACATCGGCACGGGTGGGCATCCCCTATGCGGCAGAGGAAGACCGCAACCGCCCCTGGCGTTTTATTCTGATCCGGGAGGAACCTATGGAAGACAAAATCTACACCGTCAGCAAAATCGAAGGCGAATACGCCACCCTGCGGGATGAGGAAGGCGAAGAACTGTTCATCGCGCTTGCCCTGTTGCCCGCCAATACCGACGTCGGTGCGCGTCTGGTCTGCCGGGATCTGAGTTTCTACCCTGCCTGACCCCTGTGCCTCACCGTGCGGGTACAGGAGTGCCTGCGCTTGCCTTTTCAGACAATTGAATGCCGGATCGGTCATCCACGGAAGCGGATCGCCCTCATCCGACAGAAGAAACATCCTCCTGTGGCACAATAGCCGCAGGAGGATGTTGTTTTCAGAATGCGAAAAGCAGGCATGCCGTCAGGATCCCCTGTCAGTCCAGCACCTGCAGCACGACCACCCGCCCGGTTTTTTCATTATAAGAAACGCGCGCTTTCTTCCCGTTCAGTTCGGAAAAAGGAGGACGGATCAGTCTGAAAAGACCGGGGGAGCCGATGGCTCCGGTCTCCGCTTCGATCCTCTCCCCGCAGACGGTAGCATCCACCGTAAAGAGAATCCGGGAAAGAAACCCGGGGTGCGGGTCGCGCAGTCGGGTCTCAGACACCAGACAGGCCCCGGGAGAACGGGTAATGCCCGCCATGACATAAACCGGATACAACACTGCTGGCATCGCACACAGCACAATGGGAATCAGGGTAAACAGGAACTCCGGCTTTCCCAGCAACAGACAGAGTCCCGCAATCAACGCGCAGCAGGCACACATCGGAATCGCATCCGAAATCGCCTGTTTTTTCCAGACCGATAATCCACGGATTTCTTCAGCATCCGTTTCATTTCCCGCTCTTCGCTATTCATCCCCTATCCTCCCTGTGCGGCCGCACTCATCCGGCACGGTTTGCGCATGCACGCAGGAGCGGTCGGTGTCCGTACCGGCAGATCTCTGACTTATGCGTGGGGCACGATCGGAGTGCCGTCGCCATGGAACAGCGGCAGATTCGCCAGCACCGTGATGTCGGAGCGTCCGATGGCATCCCCCTCTGCAAGAGCCGCCATTCTGCCGACCACCTGTCCCCCCGCCTGCTCTACCAATGTCTCCAGAGCGCGAAGAGATGCCCCCGTGCTGACCACATCATCCACCACCAGGACACGCTTCCCTTTCAGATAGGCAGCATCCGCACCGTCCAGATACAGCACCTGAGATGCGGAGGTGGTAATGGATTTGACTTCATATTTGATGACATCGCGCATGTAGAGTTTAATACTTTTACGTGCCAGGACATAGCGGTTTTTCCCGCCCAGCCGGGTCATGGAACAGATCAGTGGAATGCCCTTGGACTCGGCAGTGATCATGACATCGTACGCCGGGGCCAGTTCCAGCAGTTTTTCCGCACACCTCTCGGTCAGTTCGATATCTCCGAACATGATGAAGGCTCCGATATACAGATCCTGATGAATCGGGCACAGCGGCAGTTGGCGTGTCAGTCCGGCAATATGTAAGGTATATTCCATACGGCAATGCTCCTCTCTTTTCACTGTAACCAGTATACTACTTTTTTCTTCATTTTGCAATACGGAAAGACATAAGTCGTCCCTGCTCCGGAGAAAAATACCTCCGGACCGCGACAAACAGATCCGTTCCCCTGTGGAGCGTTCCGCCTGAAACCATTACCTGTGAAATTCCGCCCTGTTTTTTTCCTTATATATATTTTCTTTTCATTTGTTTTATGTTACAATAGCATCACACGCCGCACGAGCCGGTTTAAAAAGGAGCATTTCATGAAAAGCATTGAAGTTTCCGTCTCTCCGGAGGGCCTGGCAGGCATCAACAGCCAGCTGCAGGCAAACTGCCGTGATACCGAATTGATTTTCCCGCAAAATGCGCTGATCTCCCTGCGTCAGCAGGATTGCACACAGACCCGGCTCATGCTTTCCAACACAGCCGACACCCCGTATAAATCGCTTGCTCTCACCCTCTCTCATGCGGAAAACATGATCCTCGATTTCCGCAATGCCACGCTGGAATGTACCGGTCAGCTGCAGCCGCTGAGCCTGTTCGATTCACGCAATGTCACGGTCCGGAATCTCAACATTGACTGGACCGTGCCGCTCAGCGCCGAATGCACCGTACAGCACTGTACACCGCAGTACCTGGATGTCTGTATCTGCCCCGAAACCTTTCCCTTTGAAGTGGAAAACGGACAACTCTTCTTTCTGACCGGCACCGAGCGCGCCGCCCTGTGGGAGGGCGCTCACACTGCCTTTGACCGGGAGAGTCTCTGCGTGGTTCCGGACAGCGGCGACATGATCACGATTGAGCGTGCCGAGCAGCTTTCCGAACGGCAGGTGCGCCTGTACCTGCGCCGGCCGGTAGTACTTGGTGAGGGCGACTGTCTGGTCTTGCGGCACTCCCTGCGCATGCACGCCGGCATCTTCGTCGAAGGATGCACCAATGTCACTTTTGAAAATGTCCATGTATATGCAACCGGCGGACTGGGCATTCTCTGTCAGTTCAACGACACCCTGACCTTCCGCCATGTGCTCTTCTCTGCCAACACCGCCAAAAACCGGAAAGTGGTCAACGGTCACGATGACGGTCTGCATCTGGTCAACAACCGGGGTGAGATCCTGATTGAGGCCTGCTCCTTCCATGGGCTGATGGATGACCCGGTGAACATCCACGGCATCTATCTTCAAGTGACACAAGTGCCGGACGAACACACCCTCAGATGTAGGTTCGCGCATTCGTCTGCCACCGGTTTTGACCGGTTCACCTCGGAGGGTGATGTCTGTGCACTGATCCGTGCAGACGATATGAGCACTGTCGGAACCCTCACGGTAAAGGAATACCGCCTGATCAGCCGCGAGGAATGCATCCTCACCTTTGACGGTACGATTCCGGCAGAGATCGGTCCGGGCGATGCCGTGGAAAATCTGAACGATACCCCGGCTGTTACTGTCCGGAACAGTTTTATCGGCAGCTGCCGCGCGCGCGGCCTGCTGATCACCACACCGAAAAAAGTGACGGTGGAAAACAATCTGTTTCAGAGTGCCGGTTCGGCCATTCTGCTCTCCGGGGACGCGCATGGGTGGTTTGAATCGGGAGCCTGTCATGAGGTGACCATACGGGACAACACCTTCACCGCTCAATGTCTGACATCGGAATACGAGTTCTGCAAGGGCGTGATCAGCATCTGTCCGGTCATCCCTCACCCTGATGACCGGCGCCCCTATCATGGCAATATCACCATCACGCGAAACAAATTCCACTACAACAGAAAACCGGTGCTGTATGCTTTCAGCACGGAGCAGTTGAGCTTTGTTTCCAATATTATCTACCCTGCCTGCGGACATCCTGCAAACGCACAGCAAGAAATCCCGGTCGTCACCGAACACTGCCATACGGTCTGTCTGTCGGATAATCTGTTTCTGTAAGGGCGGCACCGGACAATTGCGTAAGCGGGTGCCGGGCGTACAAAATGTACGCCCGGCACCCGCTTTTGTATTACTTGTAAAAAGCGTGATTCCCGATGACAAACACCAGTGTGCAGTTCTTCTCAATCCAGGAGGAAGTGGCAATTCTGGGATTCATGAAATACAGCATTTCGGTGGAGAGGCTGTAACCTTCCAGGCAGATCTTGGCTGCAATAACCGAAAGTGCAGTCGGACTCTGATAGATGGTGCCGTTGGCAACCGGTTGGAACTGAATGCCGTAGTTCTTATCGAAAATGACGCCCCAGATGGTATTGGGATAAGCAGGGTGACGCACACGGTTGAGCACGACATTTCCTACCGCGATCTGTCCCAGCAGAGATTCTCCGCGGCTTTCCGCAGAGATAATGCGGGAGAGCCAGTATACTGCATCCGCGTCATACCACAGGCTTCCGGAAACCGGCGCCTTGTATTTACCCGAAAGTATGTATCCGCGGCGTGCATCGTAGGACACGGAAAGTCCGACGGTTTTTGCGGCGGTGCGGACCGGCACATACACCCGCCCGTCAATCAGACGGACCGGGGCGCCGCACCAGAAATAACGGCCGTTTGCTTCTATGTACCAGGTACCGACCGTAGCGGTGACGGTCAGATCATTGGCAATCACTTTCATGGTGGAAGATGCGCTGTCGTACTTGGCAGTGATCTTAACAGAGGAAGAAATGAACGAGTCCAGCGGCACATAGGCAATTCCTTCTACCCATTTACCGGAGCTGTATACGCTTCCGTCATCACGGTAGATGGTGGTGGGGGTGTAAACGGCGGCTGCCGCCGTATACATTGAAATGAGGGGGAGCATGAGAGCCAGCAACATCAGGCATACTGCTCCGCGCTTGAATTTTGTCATGTTTGTGTCTCCTTTCCTGTTCGACGGCCTTATTGTATCATGCCCGTTCTGAGAATGCAAACCACAATATCTGGCGGGGCTGGAAGCTCCCCCCATCTGCGGCGCCTATATAATGTAACTCTTTGTTCATCGGGCAGGATGAATTTGTTATTTATTTCTTCATAACAACTGCATATTCTGTCCATAATCGATTCAGAAAGCGCTTACAAACACTTCATCCCGTATACAAAAACCGTGTGGCCGGTCGGTTCTTGCTGAGTCAGATCTGCCGTTTGCGTGCATCTGAACGCAGTCATATTCCGCTCATGTTTTCTTCACAGTTCAAAAGCGGTATCAACCGCTTTCCGCAAGCGCAGCCACTCCCGGTCAGAAAATTCACTTGTCAAAGAACGCCTGTCATGGTATAATACTTTTGTCCTGTTCCCGAATTGTATTTTTAATTTTAAAAATTGAGGAGAGACACGATGCTTCATATTGAACAGCTGACGAAACGGTACGGCTCCAAGACTGCCGTGGACCACCTGTCCCTGCACATTCCGGCGGGAGAAGTATACGGATTCATCGGACACAACGGTGCCGGTAAAACAACCACCCTGCGCACAATTGCCGGACTGCTGCCGATTGAAGAAGGCGAAATCACCGTCTGCGGCAAGTCGGTACGCACCGACGCACTGGAAGCGAAGCGCCACATGGCCTATATTCCGGACGATCCGGAACTGTACCCTTTCCTGACCGGCGTTCAGTTTCTGAAATTTATTGCAGATATCCGGGGCATGTCAGCCTCCCAGCGCACCGAACGCATCTCCCTGTATGCCGACCGTCTTTCCCTGACGCAGGAGCTGGGACAGCCGATCTCCTCCTACTCACACGGTATGAAGCAGAAACTCGCCATTATTTCCGCCTGGATGCACGCCCCTTCGCTGATCCTGATGGATGAGCCGTTTGTCGGACTGGACCCGATCGCGTCCCATACCCTTAAGGAAATGATGCGCGAACACTGCAGGGGAGGCGGCGCCATCTTCTTCTCCACGCATGTGCTGGAAGTAGCCGAAAAACTGTGCGACAGCATCGCCATTATCAAAAACGGAAAACTGGTCATGGCAGGTCCGACCGAACAGGTGCGCGGGGACACTTCACTCGAAGAGGTGTTCCTGGAACTGGAGGAAAACCATGATTAAAATCTTGCTCAAAATGCAGGCCCGTCAGACCCTGCACATGATGCTCGGAAAAGCCGCCAAAAAGAAGGCGGTCACTCTGCCGCTGCTTTTTCTGGTCCTGTTTTTCCTGCTGTACTTCACACTGTTTATCGCAGGATTTACCGGAATGCTGTTTTTCAATGCAGGGCAGGACTGGTTTCCGTCAGGATACGGATGGCTGTTCTTTACCATGGCGGGAATTGTAGAATTTGCACTTATATTTTTAGGCAGTATTTATTTTACCAAGCAGCAGCTTTATGAAGCAAATGACAACGCCATTCTGCTCACCCTGCCGATCCCACATAGCATCATCCTGTCCAGCCGCATGATCTGGCTCCTGATCCTGGACTATTATCTGGGAGCAGTCTGTGCCGTGCCGGTTCTGGTCTCTCTGCTCGTGCTTCAGATCTCGCCCGCCGCGATAGCGTGCTATGCACTGATCGCCCTGACTATCCCGCTTTTTGCACAATCGCTGTCGGCCGCACTGGCGTACGCTCTGCACGCACTCACCTCCCGCATGCGGCGCAAGACCCTGTTTCAGACTGTTCTGACTCTGTGCATCCTGGGAGCATATTTCTACTTTCTGTTCTCCTTTTCCTTTGAATCGGAAGCGCTGGCAGGCCTGCGCGATAAACTTGCGCCCGCACTGACAGGTACCCCGCTCGGTGTATTCGGTGCCATTCAGGCAGAGGGAGCGTTTCTCCCGGTGATTGCCATTCTGCTCGTTTTTATTGCCCTGTTTATGCTTCTGATCTGGCTGCTGTCCCGTTCGTTTGCCCGGCTGACTACCGGGACGAGCGTACGGCGCCGCGCGACGTTCCGGCGCGATGCACTCCGCGGCGTGCGTTCGCCGCTAAGAGCGCAGATCGGTCTGGAGCTGCGTCGGTTTTTCGGCAGCACCCCCTACCTTGTCAACTGCGGTCTTGGGTGTCTGCTGGCGCTCGCGTGCGGCATTTTTGCCGTGGTGCAACGGAATGCCCTGCCCGCAGAACTGTCGGCCAACCTGGGAACCGATGCAACCGCCCTGCTTGCCAGCGCATTGCTGTGCGGGCTGGGATGTACCACCCTGATTTCCGCTCCTTCCATCACGCTGGAAGGACGGATGCTCTGGATTCTGCGATCCGCACCTGTCCCCGCATCGGTGATCCTGCGGGCGAAAGCACTGACCCATGTCATCATTGCGGCTCCGCCCTATCTGATCGCCTCCCTGTGTCTGATCTTTGCGATCCGCCCCGGTTTCACCGCCTCGGTGTGTCTGGTTCTTGCACCGCAAATTTTCATTACTGCCTGCGCTTTCATCGGCGTTTTTATTAATTTGTATGTACACAATCTGGCATGGGAGAATGAAACACAGGCGGTAAAGCAGGGACTCAATCTGGTGCTGACCATGCTTGCGGCAGGCGGAATGCTGACCGCTGCCGCCCTGCTCTCCCTGCCGGTTCTGCTGCTCTTCTCCGCTGCAGCCGCTGCAGTCGTAGCATGCCTGCCGTTGCTTGTGCTGGCGTTCCTTTTTGAGCGTCTGACCGTGAAAGTGGGTGCTGCACGTTTTGACCGGTTGTAAAAATCGGTACGGATACAGGAAATTTGACAATTGCGGTTGACAATGTACGCTGTGCATGTTAAAATGTTGTTAACAATTGGCTTTTCTCTTCTATTTTTCTATTTTTCCTGCCGTACCGGCACGGAACATTACTGCGGAGGATTTTATGGCTCGCTCTAGACTGCGCATCACACTGCTGGTCGCTGTTTTGGTGATCGCCCTGCTCTGGGTGGGAGCGGCTGTTACTGCCGCCAACCGCGAAGACGGCACAGTGACCGCAACCGCGTGGGCATTTGTGCCTGCCATTGTGGCAATCGGTCTCGCGCTGGTTTCCAAACAGGTGTATATTTCCCTGTTTGCAGGTATTTTTACCGGCACGATGCTGCTGGCTGACGGCAACCCGATTTACGCCGTTACGTACCTTTATCAGAGCCTGGCCGAAAAACTGGGTGAGAATGCCTGCATCCTGGTCTTCCTGGTGTGTCTGGGCATTCTGGTGGTCCTGATGGGAAAATCAGGCGGTTCCCGTGCATACGGCGAATGGGCGCGCAAGCGTATCACCACCCGCAAGGGCGCCATGCTTGCAACTGCCGGACTCGGTTGCCTCATTTTCGTCGACGACTATTTCAACTGTCTGACCGTGGGCAGCATCATGCGGCCCGTGACTGAAAGCCACAAGGTCTCGAAAGCCAAACTGGCCTACATTATTGACTCCACCGCAGCGCCGGTATGCATCATTGCCCCGATTTCATCCTGGGCGGCCGCGGTCAGCGGCTCGGTGGTGGGAGAGAACGGCATCATGACCTTTATCAAGACCATTCCGTTCAACCTGTATGCCCTGCTGACCATTGCCATGGTGTTTGTCACCACTGCCCTTTCGATTGATTTCTTCAAGATGCGCCGCAACGAGGCCATCGCCCTGCGGACCGGGGACCTGACCGCAGGCGAGACCGATCTGCCTGCTGAAGACCTGGACGAGCGCGACATCCGCACCGACGGCAAGGTTGCTTATCTGGTGGTGCCGATCGTGCTGTTGCTGGTCTGCTGTGTCGGCGGCATGCTGTTCAACGGGTTCTACTACGACTGGGACGCAGGTTCCATCTCGACCACCCTGCAGACACACAACATCATCGACGCTTTTTCCAGTTGTGATGCCGGTCTGAGCCTTGCGGTCGGTTCCACGATTGCACTGGCGCTGACCATCCTGTATTATGTATGCGCCGGAGCACTGACCTTCCGCGCCTGCACCGACTCCTTCACCCAGGGCTTCAAGGCCATGGTCCCTGCTATCCTGATCCTGATTTTCGCCTGGACCATCAGCGGCGTCATGGGAGCCAAGGGCGGCGGACTGGAGGCAAAAACCTTTGTGGAAAACACGGTTTCCCGCATTGACGGCAGCCTGCTGGCACTGCTGCCTGCCATCTTCTTTGTCCTGGCATGTTTTATCGCCTTCTCCACCGGTACCTCCTGGGGTACCTTCGGCATCCTGATCCCGATTGCCAGTACCCTGGTACTGGGCGCACATGCCACATCCGAGTTTTCCTATCTGATGATGAGCGCCATTCTGGCCGGCTCGGTTTACGGCGACCATGTTTCTCCCATTTCCGATACCACCATCATGTCCAGCTCGGGCGCCCAGTGCAATCACCTCGATCATGTGCGCACCCAGATGCCCTATGCGACCCTGGTTGCCGGCATCTGCCTTGTGGCGTATATTGTTCTCGGCTTCATTGCCAAAGCAGGAGTCAACTACGGCCTGCTCACCGTCTGCTCGCTTGCGATCGGAGCGCTGCTCTTTGCCGGCACCATCTATGCGTTGCAGGTGTATACCAGACGCAAGGATGCTGCAGAAGCCAGGGAAACGGAATAAACCGGTTCTGTTTTTTTGAACAATCTGTGGACTGGGTATTGACTTTTTACCAGACTTCGGGTATAATATTTCCGTAAAAGGGAGTAGTTTGCGTGCTGTGCACGACCTGCGGTTCGTCATTCCGATGACTGTCATCCGGATCGCGGGGGACCCTGCTTTCGCGGTTTATAACAAGACTTTTACCGTTCGGACTGTAAAAGTCTTTTATTTTTGCGGAAAGGATTATTTTTATGGAAGTACTTTACGAAAACCTGCTGTTGCTCGACTGGAAAATGCTGTTCATGTGGGCGATCGGCGGCGCACTGATCTTCCTCGCCATCAAAAAGCAGATGGAACCCACGCTGCTTCTACCGATGGGGTTCGGCGCCATTCTGGTCAACCTGCCCCTCTCGGGCGCCGTCACGCAGATCCACGACGGCGTTTCCGAAATCGGTATCATCAGCCTGCTGTTTGACAGCGGAATCGCCAACGAACTCTTCCCTCTGCTGCTCTTTATCGGCATCGGCGCGATGATCGACTTCGGTCCCCTGCTCTCCAACCCGCGCCTGTTGATCTTCGGCGCAGCGGCTCAGTTCGGAATTTTCTTCACACTGAGCATGGCGGCTCTTTTCGGTTTTGATCTGAAAGACGCGGCTTCCATCGCCATCATCGGCGCAGCAGACGGACCGACCTCCATCTTCGTGGCCAACTTCTTCCAGTCTAAATACATCGGCGCCATCATTGTTGCCGCCTACTCCTATATGGCGCTGGTTCCGATCGTTCAGCCTCCGGTCATCCGTCTGATCACCACTAAGAAGGAACGGCGCATCCGCATGGCGTACAAAGCGGACAGCGTCAGCAAGCTCACCCGCATCCTCTTCCCCATTCTGGTGACCGTCATTACCGGTCTTGTGGCTCCCAGGGCGGTCGCGCTGGTGGGATTTCTCATGTTCGGAAACCTGATCCGGGAATGCGGTGTTCTCGATTCGCTCTCCGATACCGCTCAGAAAACGCTTGCCAATCTGGTGACCCTGCTGCTGGGTATCACGGTCGCAGCACGCATGCAGGCAGACGCATTCCTCAATTGGGAAACCATTCTGATTCTCTGTCTGGGGTTGGTAGCGTTCATATTTGACACGGTGGGCGGTGTGCTCTTTGCGAAATTCCTGAATCTGTTCCTGAAGAAGAACAAGATCAACCCCATGATCGGCGCAGCCGGCATTTCGGCTTTCCCCATGTCTGCGCGTGTGGTCCACAAAATGGGGCTTTCAGAGGATAATCAGAATTTCCTGCTGATGCACTCGATCGGTGCCAATGTTTCCGGTCAGATCGCCTCTGTCATTGCAGGCGGACTGATCCTGAGTTTTCTGGGATGAGGTGAATAAGATGAATTTCGAACTGTTTCTGGAAACGCTTCCCCTGGTCGGGAAAGGAATGCTGGGGATCTTCATTGTAACCGGGGTCATTATTCTGACCGTTCTGTTGCTCAACCGGCTGACACGGCCGAAAGGGCAACCGACCGCTTCCTCCGACGAGGACTCGTCGGGCGACTGAATCTGTTTTCCGGACCTGCATTTTGATGCTGGTCCGGATATTTTTATGCAAAAAAACGGTTTTCAGCCCGCAAACCCCGCTTTCTTGCGTAAAGTGCTTGACAAAAAATGCAGAAGGCGATATAATTTGTTAAAGAGTCGGCAACAAACTGTAATAAATATTGCAGTTTGTCGACTGATTTCACATTTTTTGCCATGCGAAAGGAGTCCGATTATGAAAAGACTTTTTGCAGTTTTGCTGGTTCTGTCACTTGTGCTGACCGTGCTTGCCGGATGCGGTACAGACGCAGACCAGACCACTCCTGCCACGACCACGACAGGGGCGGCAACACCCGACCCGATCACAACCGAATATTCCTTTGTCGCCGGATACGAAAAAGAGATCGATATGGGCGGCACAGTGGTTTCGACGCAGGCATCTGTCCTGATGAATCTGTACAGTGACAACACCGCCGAGATTTACATCGGGTATATGGGCATGGGCGGATACTCCTCCGCATGCTATGAGGGCACCTACACCATGACGCCTGATCTTGATGAACTGGATCTCAGTCTGACCTATACATACACCAGCGGAGAAGAAGAGCAGACCGCTACCATTGATACCACGCTTGTCGGGTTCAGTTTTGACGCTTCCGTCTTTCTGATTGCCTCCTTCCCCTCTGAGCCGCTGACCTTCTATGAAATCCCTCCCGTGACGCTTGGCGAAGGAGACGGTTATGTCGGCATTCTGGTCAAAACTACCGGTATGGGCGAAATGATTTACGCTTACTATCTGGAAATGAACGGTGACAATACCTTTACGGTTGCGGCCCTGCAGCACGCCGCGGTTATGCACATCGCGGAAACCCAGAACGGCACATATACCCGCGACGGCGAGACGGTTGTATTCACCTACGATGTGATGGGAGACGGCGAAGTGCAGGCTGAAGACCACACCTCGACCTGTTCTGATTTCGCAGAACAGACGCTGACGGTCGGCTTCAATGTCGGCCAGGCAGGCACCCCCACCACCCCCGCGCCTTTCATCAAAGTAAAATAATTTTTCTGAAAGTAATTTTATCCAAAGGAGATCCGATCATGGGAAGAGAAAGAAACGAACAGGGCGAGCTCAACCGCTTTTTCCGCTGGGCATACAGCACCCGTGCAAAGAATGTACAGGCGATGGCCGACGGCGCAATGCAGCGCGGCGAAATGACGCCTGAGAAAATGTTCCTCAGCTTTACCTCACACGACCCGACATTCATCAGCAACGGCCCCGCCGGACTCAACGGCTCTGTCAAGGGAATCGGTTTTATTCCCCGCGAGGAATATCTGCAGGCCGCATTGGAAGCATATATTGCTCATATCCGCACCTTTGACCCGGATGACAAGACCTACAGCGACCGCGGCCTGAAACTGCTCATCAAGTGGCTCTATAGCGAAGAAGCCGAAAAGACGATTGATTTCGAGCATATCTACAGCGTGGAAATGGCCTTTAAGCACAGCTACGAAAACTATAAAGTCAACCCGGAAGCTACACTGGTCTTCTATCAGCCGCCTGTCATCAGTTATGAAGTACGCGGAAAAATGGAGATTATCGGCGAACATCATGAGAAGGGATCGGTTTCCCCGTTTGAGCTGCCCGTTCTGCAACAGTTTGTCAACGCACAGCACGATGTCTACCATTATCCCAACATTGAGCGCTGGGTCACCCGCCCGGTTTATAAATTCACGGTTGAAGAGATCTTCGATAACTCGGCCAACCAGAACGGCTTCGGGACCCAAATTCCATACTGAAGATCCGGAGATATAGCATGAAAGCCAAACGATTGCTCTGCCTGCTGCTTGCCGCACTGATGCTGGCCGGTAGCTGTCTGCTCTTTGCGGGCTGCGGGCGGGAAGAAAAATATGCGGGAGCGTTGGTGATCGGATCGTCCACCCTCCCGAAAAACCTCAATCCCTACTCTTCCACCTCTTCCACTTTCTTTGTGGATCTGTTTTATGACACCCTGCTGGGGGCGGCTGCTACACCTGTCGGTTACACTGCCGATCCGGAAAACTTCCGCTTTCCGGACGGCAGTACCTTCACCCCGGTCGATACCAGCAACAACCCGCTCGCCTTCACGGATAATCTGCTGTCCTACGAAGGAGCACTTCCCCGCCCGGACGGTTCGGATTACGGATATGTATACTTTGATCCCACAGAGGAGCAGTGGGAAGAACAGTGCGAACGCGAATCGATCCGCGAAGGCTTCGATGAAGTCGGACTTCCGATTGAGGAAACCCACGAAGAGTTTCTCGCACGTGCGGAAGAGACGGTTCCGCGGGAAAACTGGATGGAATTCCGGTTTGCAGTGCGTCCGGGATACACCTGGAACGACGGCACGCCTTTTACCGCAGAAGACATCAAGTTTACCTTCGACTACATCATCAGACACAAGGCGGAGCTCTCCAGTCAGGCATACTTCCTGACCGACTACTACCAGAGCTCTGTGGAAGAAGACGGTGACTTCGTCTTTATCCTGGCGTCCAACAACTACTCTGCCATGAAATCGATCTGCAACAGTATTGTGATTCTGCCCCAGCATATCTGGCAGACTGTGCGTAAGCCCCAGGAAGAAAAGAACCTGAACCCGGTAGGCACAGGCCCCTACTACCTCAAGGCGGAAGACTACATTGCAGACAGTTCGATCACGGTTACCATCCGCGACGACTACAATGAAGCGCTGCTCAGGGAGGATTTTGCAGGAGAGCCGGTTGCCAATATCAGCGTGCAGCTGATGAGCAATCTGGATGTACTGATCCAGTCCCTGCAGCAGGGTGATATCCATATGATTATGGACACCATCGACACAACAAAGGCCTATCAGGTCATGAATAATTCCGCATACAGCAATATTGACATGTCCTCGACCCGCAACGACTTTGTCACCACGCTGCTCTTCAATGTGGGGCCTTACGGCGCTTTCCGGGAAGGCGAACTCAACGGCTACTCCCAGCAGATCCGTGAAGCGATTTCCCTGTGTATCGATCAGCAGTCCCTGATTTCCGAGGTGCTCTTCGGAATGGGCACCACGGTAGGCGACGGTCTGGTGCAGTCTTATATGGCGCATGCCCTGGTAGATGAAAACGGAAATTATGTGGAGCACCACACCGATGTTGCTGCGGCAAACGCCCTGCTTGACACTACCACCTATCTGAAAGATGCGGACGGATACCGCGGTCTGACCTTTACCGTCCTTGCTTCTCCCGAACAGGAGACGCTTGTCCGTGCCATCGGCAACCAGCTCGCCGCCATCGGAATCCGCCTGGAATACGAAATGGCGACAAGCACCTATGCCGAGGACATCAAGCAGTACAATCATGCCGATTTTGACATGATTCTCAACTCGGTGACCTTCGGCGCGGATAAACTGCTGATGTTCAGCGCACGGTACGGCACCTACAATACCGGCAGCCCGCGTGTATTCAACTACTCCGGCGTTATCGACGAAGAACTGAACGAGCTGATGCTTCAGATGGAGCGCACCGCAAATACACAGCAGCAATACGAACTCAGCCGCGAAGTACAGGCGCGCATTGCTGAGCTGGCCGTTGAAATTCCCTTGTTCTCGCAAAACATGATCACCTTTTATTCAGACAGCGTATTCAGCGGATGGATCGAAACCGAAGGCTCATCCATCTGGAACGGATACACCCTGCGTTATCTGAAAGTAAACTGATCACATCGTCCGAAACCCGGCTGTGCCGGGTTTCGCTTTAGAGAGGAACCACCGCTATGAAGCGATATTATGCCCAGAAACTGATCAGCGCGGTTTTTGTACTCTTCATTATCATCACGCTGAACTTTTTCCTGCCACGAATGATGTTCGACGATCCGGCGCAGCCCTACTACGCCGGTGTGCCGGAGGACGCCTATGCTCTCCGCCAGGAGATCCGGGAAGCCAACGGATTCAACGATCCTCTGATCGTACAGTACGGCGCATATCTCGGGCGCCTGTTCACACTGAATTTCGGCACTTCTTACATATATAAGGAGCCGGTTTTCCAGGTGATGTTCTCGCGGATCCCATGGTCACTGGTCATAACGCTGACCTCCATGGTCGTGTCGGTCATTGTTGGAATCCTGATCGGTGCCTATGTCGGTAAGAGACGCGAGATGACTGCCGATAAAGTTCTGCTCGGCTTTTCCACCGTGACCACTGCCATCCCGTCTTTCTGGCTGGCACTGGTTTCTATCATGCTGCTGGCATTTATCATTCCGATCTTCCCGTACCGTGGTGCCATGACTCCCGGCTATACACTGGGATTCCATACAATACCGTTTCTGGTGGTGTTCTTGCTTTTCATTGCGGCAGCCATTGCTCTGCGGATTATTTTACGGAAATCGATTTTCCTCTTCACCGTGATTCCCGCCGGCTTGCTGGTTGCCCTGCTGGTTGCTGTTCCCCCGGCGGATGTTCTGGATGTCCTCTACCATGCAGCCCTGCCCCTCATCGTTGTCATTTTCGGCAGTTGTATTTCCTACTCCCTGCTGGTGCGCAACAGCATGATTGCGGTCACATCGGAAGACTACATCCTGACTGCCCGGGCCAAAGGGTTGCCGCCTCGTGTGGTACTCTATAAACATACTTTCCGCAACGCGCTGCTTCCCCTGATCACCAATGTCGGCATGTCCCTGTCCGGACTGATCGGTGGATCGGTCCTGATTGAAAAGATTTTCAGCTGGCCCGGAATGGGACAGTTGCTTCTGGAGGCTACCAACAACGGCGACTATCTGCTTTCCCAGGCGATTCTGCTGCTTTTCGCTATTCTGACCATTACCTTCAACCTGATTACCGATCTTGTATACCATAAATTTGACCCGCGGGTCACCCGCGCGTGAGAAGGAGGAGCCGATATGGAAAAAGCAAAAAAAATTGCCTCATCGGTCGGTGCCGCCTGCGCGCGTGCAGGAATTGCAATCGGACGCCTGTTTGCGAAGATCTGGAAGAATCCCAAGGGCAGACGGGGACTGATCATGGTGGGAATCGTAGTGCTTGCGGCACTGCTGGCACCTATCCTTACCCCCTACGATCTGCACGAGTACAATGTAACGGAGGGGTTGCAGCAGCCTTCCTTCTCCCACTGGCTCGGGACCGACAAGAACGGTGTCGACATTATGACCCAGGTTCTCTACGGTGCCCGCATTTCCCTGATTATCGGCATCACAACCGGCATTTCGGTCACTTTGCTGGGCGCCATCATGGGAATCATGTCCGCCTATTTCGGAAAAGTGCTCAGCGTCACCATTCTCAATCTGATCAATGTCCTGCTGGTGGTGCCTACCCTGCCGCTGATGATGGTACTTTCCAATATTTCATCCAGTTATGTGATGATGATCCTGATTTTCACCCTCTTCGGCTGGTGCGGTACCGCCCGCATGATCCGTGCGCAGGTACTTTCCATTGTCAACATGAACTATGTGCGCGCCGCCGAGTTGTCGGGCGCAAGCAAAAGCTACATCATGTTCCGCCACATCATGCCGGCGGTTGCACACCTTCTGATCATGAACTGCGCGCTCTCCTGCGCGGGCTTCATGGTGGCGGAAGCGGGACTCAGCTTTATCGGGTTGGGTGATGCTTCGGTCATGAGTTGGGGTAAAATTCTGGTTGCCGCAGAACGCGATGCCTTTACCTCCGGTCTGTGGGCCTGGGTGCTCGCGCCCGGCGTTGCCATTTTCTTCACGGTATTTGGCTTTATGCAGGTGGGATATGCCCTGGAAGAAATATTCAACCCGCGTGTCAAGCGGAAGAAAACTTCGTCCAAAGATTCCCGCTCGGCCACAGAGTCTGCTGATGCGATTTTTGCCTCTATGGAAGACCTGCCGCTCGAAGATGCCAAAACACTGAAAGAAGCCTACCTGAAAGGAGAAACACACTGATGCAACCCGTATTGGATATACACGGTCTGAAAGTGCTGTTCCGGGTGGGCAACACCTATATCCGTGCCGTAGAAGGAGTGGATATCACGGTCGGAGAAGGTGAAAGCGTGGCAATCGTGGGTGAATCGGGATGCGGCAAAAGCGTCACCGGACTTGCCTGTATGAAACTGCTTGCCCAGCAGAACGCAGTCTATACCGCCAAGAAAATGACCCTTCAGACCAAGGACGGCCATGTTCACGACCTGCTGTCCGAAAGCGAAAACGGTATGCTCGCCCTGCGTGCTGAACAGATCGCAATGATTTTCCAGGATCCGTCCACCTTTCTCAATCCGGTCATGACGGTAGGAGAACAGATGGATGAAGTCTTCCTGTATCACCCGGGAGCAGTCACACAGGAGGACGGAAAAGCCGCGCACAAACTTTCGCGCGACGAGGCGAAACGTCTTTCACTTGAGCAGTTCCGGCGCGTGGGGATCCCTGACCCGGAAATGCGTTACAAACAGTTTCCCCATGAGCTGTCAGGCGGACTGAAGCAACGCATTCTGATCGCTATGGCAACAGCTTGCAAACCGCGGCTGCTGATTGCAGACGAACCCACAACCGCCCTTGATGTGACCATTCAGGCACAGATACTGGATCTGATCACTACTCTGCGCCGCGAAAGCGGCATGTCCCTGCTGATGATCACCCATGATCTGGGCGTTGTCCGCGCGGTCGCGGAACGCTGCTATGTCATGTACTGCGGCAAGATTGTGGAGCATGGCTATGTGCGCGACATTCTTGAGCATCCGCTTCACCCGTATACCAAGGCGCTGATCGATACGGTCCCCGGACTTGACGACCGGGTGGAACGGTTTGTGCAGATTCCGCACAATGTGCCTCACCCCTCGCAGAAGCCTTCCGGATGCTTTTTTTCCAACCGGTGCGCCTTTTGCACCGGGATCTGCCAGAGTGCCATGCCGCCCCTGCGGGAACCGGTACCCGGCCGGCAGACCCGGTGCTGGTTTGATAAGGAGGAGTTATGGGAGAAATAATCCTGTCCACAAACGAACTTTCGGTTGACTTCCGCATCCAGAACAAGGTTTTCGGTTCTCCCGATATCCTCTCGGCTGTCAGCAAAGTAAACCTGCAGATTGAACGGGGCGAAATTTTCGGCCTGGTCGGTGAATCCGGATGCGGCAAAACCACTTTGGCGAACGCTATTCTCGGCTTTGTCAAGCCGACCGCCGGCTCAGTTTCCTTTATGGGTCATACTCTCACCCGGACCACTTCCCCGAAGGTGTGGAGACAGGCTCGGCGCAATATGCAGATGGTCTTCCAGGACCCCTACACCTCGCTTGACGCGCGTATGCCGGTCTGGCAGCTGGTCAGCGAACCGCTGTATATCAACGGAGAGCGCAATGAGCATGTCCTGAGGGAACGCGCAGAGGAACTTCTGTTGCGCGTCGGTCTCGGCCGGGACGATCTGGACCGGCATGTATTTGAGTTTTCAGGCGGACAGCGGCAGCGCATTGCCATTGCGCGTGCGCTGATCGGTGGGGCAAAATTCATCGTCTGCGACGAGCCGGTGTCGGCCCTGGATGTTTCGGTCCACTCCCAGATCTGCAATCTGCTGCTCGATCTGCAGCAGGAAATGGAACTGACTTATCTGTTCATCTCACATAATCTTTCCCTGATCAAGCACATTACCAAACATATGGCGGTGATGTATCTGGGCACGGTTCTTGAATGCGGCAGTACCGAGGAGATTTTCCGTTCACCGGAATGCCCCTATACACAAGCCCTGATTTCTTCCATTCTGCAACTGCATCCTACAGCAGATACGCAGAAGATTATCCTGCGTGGCGAAGCGACAAGCCCGGTCAACGCGCCTCTCACCTGCCGGTTTGCCTCCCGGTGCAGTGCGGCCTGTGAAAAGTGCAGAACCGCTCCCCTGCCCCCACTGACCAATATCGGGAATGACCATTTTACCAGTTGTCATCTGGCATTGCAGGAGGGATCACATGAATAACAACACGCAGCATCCCCCTTGCCCCTGCAAACCGCAGTGTCCGCATTACGGACATTGCCGCGACTGCATTGAGGCACATCGGAAGTACTATACGCCCCCCTTCTGCGTCCGGCAGATGCAGAAGGAAATGAAAGAAAAGCATCTGCACCCGATCAATCCACATCAGAAGACTACACTCACCGAACGGATTGAAACTTTTTACCGGGAGCATCCCGACGAACACCTGCGCTCGGTTGCACAGGCGCTCGGTATCACCGAGTGGCAGCTGCTGGATGCCATGACCGGTGCGATACCGGTCCCGACAGCGGACTACCCCGCTATCTATGACCGGCTGGCAGGGCTGCATGCCGTGCTGCTGCATCTGGATACCGGAGCGGTGATCTTTCAACTGGAAACCGCACTGCCGCCGCGGACAGAGATGCACGAGGCGCACCTGCTCCGGAAAGCCTCAGACGGAATGTCCATGACCGCCCTGCTCTTCCCGCAGAATCTGTACGCCGCCTTTCTGGTGCGTGAACAACTGTACGGCAAGGAGAGCCTGAGTCTGGCGCTGGTAGGAGAAGACGAACGGATTGCCCTTTCCTTCTATCTGCGCCGCGACGCACAGGGCGTGATGGACACTGCATCCAAAGAGCTGTTTCTGGATCTGTGGAAGCACTATGCCCCGACAGAATCGTAATCCCCGAAATTCATCATACAAAGGAGACTCATTATGAAAAAGTTCTGGCTGACAACACTGGCCCTGCTCTGTCTTCTGGCCCTGCTCGCCTCCTGCGGCGGAACGGAGACCGGCACTACTACGGCAGGTACCACCCCTGATGCAGGCACTACGGCGCCTGAAAACACCACAGCCCCCGATCAAACCACAGCGCCCACCGAAACAACCCCCGGCACGACTGCCCCCGAAGCCCCCACGACCTCTGAAAAGGAACTGGCAGCCGGTATCTATGAAACCACCATCACCCCCGAGGGTATGCCCATGTCCTTCGCCATTCACCTGACCGTCAAGGCGGACAACACCTTTGTCCTCTCCAACGGCACCGATGAAAAGGGCAGCGGCACCTGGGCGGTTGCAGACGGTGTTTATACCCTGGATTTCGGCAATGAGAAGACCTCGCGCTTTGTCGTACTGGCAAACGATGATCTCTTCTTCCTCGACAGCCTGCCCTACGGCGCCGCTTCTGTTTCCATTGACTCGGTGGACGAGATCCGCATTCCGCTGACTTCCCGCATTTCCGAGAAGACGCTGGCGACCGGCATTTACGAAACCACCATCACCCCTGAGGGCATGCCCATGTCCTTCGCCATTCACCTGACCGTCAAGGCGGACAATACCTTTGTCCTCTCCAACGGCACCGATGAAAAAGGCAGCGGCACCTGGGCGGTTGGTGCCAACGGCGTCTACACGCTCGATTTCGGCAATGAGAAGACCTCACGCTTTGTCGTTCTGGCAAACGATGATCTCTTCTTCCTCGACAGCCTGCCCTACGGCGCGGCTTCGGTCTCCATTGACTCAGTGGACGAGATCCGGATCCCGCGTACCGGAGATGTTCAGTAAGTAAATTTCAGACGCAACCGTTATCCGGTGAGGCATGTCCCATGCCTCACCGGTTTATAAAGGAGCACTTATGAAACCGGATGACAAACTGTATTCCGCATACCTGCAGATTCTGCATGAAGAACTGATCTGCGCGATGGGCTGTACGGAACCGATTGCGGTAGCCTACGCGGCGGCACTTGCGCGTCGCACACTGGGCGCAGTACCTGAAGCAGTAACCGTATCGGTCAGCGGAAACATCCTGAAAAATGTAAAAAGCGTGATCGTCCCGCACACCGGCGGCCTGCGCGGCATCCCTGCGGCAACCGCGGCGGGGATTGTGATGGGCAATCCGGATCGGCAGCTGGAGGTTCTGGCGGACGCGAATGCTTCCCTGCTCCCCGCCATCCGTCAATACATGGAGGAAGTCCCCATAGCAGTCCGGCACGATGAGGGTCCTTATATTTTCAGCATCTGCGTGTCCGTGAAAGCAGGAGAGGATACCGCAGAGGTGCGCATTGTAGGTCACCACACCAATGTGGTACGGATAAAGAAGAACGATACCGTACTGATGGAAAAAGAACCCGAAGCCCCCACCACCGACACCCTGACCGACCGCTCACAGCTGTCGGTAGAGGGGATTGTCGCCTTTGCAGACTGCCTGCGGGAAGAAGATGTCGCGGACCTGTTTGAAAGGCAGATTTCCTGCAACATGGCGATTGCGGCAGAAGGACTGCGCGGCAATTGGGGGGCCAATATCGGAAAAGTTCTGCTCTCGGTATACGGCGATGATGTCAAGATCCGCGCGCGCGCCATGGCGGCGGCAGGATCGGACGCACGGATGAACGGCTGCGAAATGCCGGTCGTCATCAACAGCGGCAGCGGTAACCAGGGCATCGCTGCCAGCGTGCCGGTGGTCGTCTATGCACAGGAGTTGGGTGTAGACCGCCCGATGCTCTACCGTGCGCTGGCTGTCTCCAATCTGTGCGCCATCCACATGAAGACCGGTATCGGCACACTGTCCGCCTACTGTGGTGCGGCAAGCGCGGGTGTCGCGGCAGGCGCAGGCATCTCCTATCTGACCGGTGGCGACCTGCGCGAGATTTCTCATACCCTGGTCAACGGAGTTGCCATTGTTTCCGGCCTGATCTGTGACGGAGCAAAAGCATCCTGCGCAGCCAAGATCGCCACTGCGGTAGATGCCGGAATCCTGAGTCTATACATGTTCCGTCAGGGCAACCAGTTCCGCGGCGGCGAAGGGATTGTAAAAAAAGGAGTGGAAAACACCATCCACAATGTCGGCAAACTGGCACATGACGGCATGTGCGGAACCGACCGGGAGATCATTTCCCTGATGCTGGACGACGCTCGTACATAACAAAAAAACAGTCAAGTCACCCGCCCCGTGCCGCATGCGGCACGGAGCGGGTGACTTCTATGAAACTGCCCCTCCGACGGATCCGCTTACCGGGCGAAGAACCTGCCATTCTCCGCATCCTGCATCAGCTGCTCAGCGTACTCCGCGCCCAACGCCGATACGATATCGTAAGCCGAATAAAAGGAACGGCCGCCAAGCGTGCACGGCCGCAGTGGTTCCTCCAGATTGTACACCGCCTGATCCAGATTCAGCGGCGTGGGATCTTCGGCAGCAATCTGGTACAGGGCAAACAGATAGGATCCCCCGATCTCACACTGCACCTTTTCGTACCGATCCCAAACCGGTATCCCACGGTCGCTGTAACGGGCCTGCCCGGCCTGCATGACCGCCCGTTGCTCCGCTTCCCTGTATCCTACCATACCGCCCATGACCCGCATGTTGACCGTATCGGCAGGCGTCCCCTTATACATGGTGATCACTTCCACCTGATAGATCGTATACAGCTCCCGGAAGTCATCCGGGGTCTCCTCATCGGGCGGCATGGCGTCGGTCACATCCAGGACCCGGAAGTCGATACCGGTGACCTTCCCGGCGAAGACCAGAGCGGACGCGTCGATCAGCTCCTGCGCACTGCCGTAGGTTCTCCAGTCACCATGACGGATCACATAGTCTCCTTCCGGCAGCACCGCAGTATGACCGCTCCCGTTTTCAACAGGATCATCCGGAGCGGCACAACCGACACACAGAATCAGCACCGCAAGGCAGGCAAGACACATCCGTATACAGATACCG
>CASFDI010000068.1 GCA_949293405.1 uncultured bacterium
GCTTCCTTCGCGTTCCGGTTTGCCGACGCCCGGTCCGCCTGCATTTCCGCGACTGTTTTGGTATGCAGACGCGCGGCGCCCCGGTACCCCTCGCGGGTGGGGAGCAGGGTCCCGTTCTTCCGTCCCTCTTCCATGCGCTCCTTGGCGCGTGCGATCTCATCGGCGTACTGCGGCAGCCACTTTTCCCCGGCGATCAGCATTTCGTCCGCCATCTGCCAGATCTCAGGCGGCGTGCAGACCGCACCGGTCAGCGGATCCATCATCAGGGCCTGCTTGAGTAGCATGGCGTCTCCCCGGTATGCCGCTTCAACCGCCAGCCGCTGTACCGTAATGTTGCTCATACAGCAGGCCGCCGGCCCGGGAGGCAACTCTCCCACGCGCGGAATGTTGATGCCGTTGGCGTCCACATAGCCGGGCACTTCCACAATGCAGTCGGGCGGCAGATTGCTGATGGTGCCGTGATTCACCACATTGAAATGCCCCCGGTAGAGCCTGCCGGTCTCCAGCGATTCGATGATATACGAGCCGTGCTCCTGACTGCGCCGCTCGGGCACATAGCGCCACGGTTCCTCGCGCATCCAGTTGGGAAAATCGGTTTCAAACCAGCTGCGCCCTTCCCTGCAGACCCGCAGATATCCCCCGGTCTCTCCGAAATGCCAGCTTTCCAGATCAATCCAGTTGCGCAGCTCCCGTTCATTTTTCCGGTACCACGGCACATATTCGGACAGGTGACCGTTGGATTCGGTGCAGTAGTACCCGAAGCGGCGCAGCATGTCGATGCGCACCTTCTCGGTGCGCGAAAGATAGGGATTCTGTTCGTATGCCTGCAGGATTTTTCCGGTCAGGTCCTCTCCCTTGTGTCTGACACTGATGTACCAGGTCATATGATTGATGCCCGCGCAGATGATGTCCGCCTCTTCCGGTTTGTATCCCAGCGCCTCTGCAATCTGCCGGTGTCCCCCCTGCACCCCATGGCACAGGCCGACCGTGGGCACCCGGCTGTACTTGTTGCACATCCAGGTGACCATGGCGTTGGGATTGGCGTAATTGAGCAGCATACAGCCGGGCGCGGCAACCTGCTCAATATCCCTGCAGAACTCACGCGCGGCATATGCGCTGCGCTGTCCGTACAGAATCCCGCCCGCACACAGCGTGTCCCCCACGCACTGATCCACACCGTATTTGAGCGGAATGTCCACATCGGTCTCAAACGCCTCGAGCATCCCGATCCGCACCGAGTTGATGACATATTTCGCTCCCCGGAATGCCTCCCGGCGATCGGTTGTGGCGCTGATGCGGATGGGAAGACCGTTGGCTTCAATATCCCGCTGGCACAACTGATACACCATTGAGAGATTGTCCGGATTGATATCCGTGAAAGCAATCTCAAGATCCCGGAACTCGGGCACTGTCAGCAGATCCGCCAGCAGCCGGCGGGTAAATCCGATGCTCCCCGCACCGATGAATGCAACTTTGAACCGTTCCATACGCCTCTCTCCTTTTTTGTTCTGGCAGAACCAGTATAACAGAAAAAGCGCCGGACGGTGGAAAAGAATCTCGCCAGCGCTTTACAGATGCAATAAATTGTCTTATAATTGAATCGGAACAACCCCGGCAAACAAATCCCTGACACCGGAGGCTCCTATGAGCCTGTTTGATCCGAAGACCCCCTGTCTTGAACCGGAAGCGTATTATGCGCTCTGT
>CASFDI010000069.1 GCA_949293405.1 uncultured bacterium
TTTGCAATGCTTTTTTGACAGACTTTTTCGTCTGTCTTTTCGTCGCGCCTTTTTACAAGAAAAATGCACTTAACTCCGCTTTCTTGGCTTTGTTAAGTGCATTTTCTTTTTTGCCATTAAATTAACTTAATGACATTGCCCTTTTGGGGAGCCTTGGCCTACCCGATAGGATTCGAACCTACGACCTTCAGAGTCGGAGTCTGACGCGCTATCCAGCTGTGCCACGGGTAGAGATTGTCTTTTGCGACACTAATAAGTATACCATACTGTGTCCACTTTGTAAAGAGGAAAATATAAAAAAGATAACTTTTTTGCATGGCGAGAATGGTGTCAGAGATAACAGACGAAACTTCATACTACCGCACAGGTAACCTGTCCACCCCGCAATGCATACGATAAAAACAGGGGAGCATTCCGGAACATCGCGTCTGGCGCAGTTTTGATCCTCCCTGCTGTGCCTTATGACGGACCTGATTTCCGGGATCCCCCGTTTTATTGCGAATCACAGGAGTAATACTATGCCTGATACCAAACAGGATCTGCTCAGTCTGCAGTACAGCCAGAACTTCGACATTAAGGGGACCCAGGAAGCCAATGTTGATCTGGAACTGCCGCCTGCTACCCTGACTTCCGGCACCGTCTTCGGTGTGGTTACCGACGGTACCTTGCCGCTTGCGGATGCAACGGTAAAACTCTTTGACAGCGCAAGGTTGCCCTACAAACACACGATAACCGACAAAGCCGGTGCCTATTCCGTTTCGGGTGTCCCTGCGGGAGCCTAACACTCTGGCAGCGGTCAAAGAAGGCTACCGGCTCAGTGATGCGGCAGGAGTCATCCTTTCACAGGGCACCACGATTGAAATCAATCCGGTCTGTACCGCGGAGGCTTCTCTGACACTGGGTGCCATCGCAGGCGTATTGACTGTTACCGATGCATCAGGAACGGCAGTACCTCTCGCAGGTGGCAAAATCACCCTGCAGAACAACCTCGGCCAGACCGTCGCGGTCACCTATACCGCCGAGGATGGCGAATTTGCGTTTTACGATCTGGCGGACGGCATCTGCACCCTGCTGTCCTCAGCAGAGGGATATCAGTCGGTTTCCGCAATGACCACGGTCATCGCGAACGGCTCAATTTCCAATGTTACAATGGCCATGACAATCGACACCCGGACCTACAACGGTACGGTCAGCGGCATCATCCGCAACAAAGCCGGCTGCTTTGTGGGCCTGTACCGGGTGGATAATATTGCCGGGATCCGTAAGGAAACCCTGATTGCGGTCACCAAAACCAACTCTGCGGGAAAGTACCTGTTCGGCAGTGTTGTCAGCGGCGAATATCTGGTCAAAGCCAAGCTCGAACAGTAAGGCCTGAACACACCCGCAGCATTCAGGCGCGGGGCAGGTTCTGCCTCGCGCCCGATGAGGAGGCCCATCTGACGCTGTGCCTGAGCGAAAGCGGCACGCAGTGCAGCATCTGCCTGCTCACGGAAGACTTCTGTCCTCTGGATCTCGTGGTGCTGAGGGCATGCGAAAGATACACCTGCAGTTGCAGAACCGTGCTCACCTGCGAAAAGCAGCTGTTCGGTCATCTTGATCCCGACGTTTACACGCTCACGCTTGCGCGTGGCCACCGGCAAATCAACATGCTGGTCAGCCTGCCTCCAGGCGGGAATGTACGGATCTGTTGTCATCTGGGCAGGCGGCAGATCGGGTGGAAACGGGATTTTTTCCGATATTCGTTCAACAACCGATAAAAAGCGTGAGTCCCGCGGGTCAGCCGACCCGCGGGACTCACGACATTATTCCTTTGCGGAAGCTTTCGCGATCAGGGCATTCAGATCCTCCACCAATACATCGGTTTCATGGTCGAACGGCACCGCCGTTTCAAGGATCCGGTCCCCGTTGCAGTCCGTCATGATGAGCATGGCAGGCGTATTCGCTTCCGGAGGCTGGCAACTGACTGCGCCGCAGGCAGAAAACAGATATTCATGCTCCTGCGGTTCCGGCAGTGTTTCGGAAAGCAGATCGCACTCCAGAATCCGGATGATCAACCGGTCTTCCAGAATTCCGATCCCACACAGCCGGTACTGCGAGGTGACCGGTGTCCCTTTTGCGGACCTGCGGACAAGCGTGTTTTCGTCTTTTGTGACGAAGGCGGACAATACATGCACCTTCATGCGGCGTTCCGGGTGCTTGACATCATAATGATCCTCAGAAAACTGTTTTTCAAAGTCCTGCCGCATCCGCTCGGTGATCTCCGTAAAATCGGATACCGATTCATTGATTTCCCTGTCTACAACAATACAGACAATACCCGCCGCAACAAAGGGAATTGCCGCGAAGAACATCATCGTCATCAGATACATGGGAATTCCCAGAACAATCAGCCCTCCGCCGATATACCCCAGAATATGGACCGGCCGGAAAAAGCGTCTGGTTCTGCGCACATCAAATGTAAACATAACTTTTCCTCCTCATTGCAGTCCCGGCAAGGGTATTGCCGCGGTGCCGTCGGTACTTTACTACAGTATAGCAAACGCAACATCATTTGTCAATACATGAAGGAAAAAGGGCATATGCGCAGAATCAGGCCTCCCCGTCACGCAACCTGGCAGGAGCCCGGCGGAACTGGAACCGGAACAGAATCACGGTAAAAACCACTGCACAGAAATCGGCTATCGGTTCGGTACCGAGGAAGGTTTTGACGCGTTGCATAATCGCTCCTCCCTGTTCTGAATAATTTTGAATAAAATCAGGATACGCTTGCATTGGCAACAATGCAAGCGTATCCAAAAGAACAAACAGTGAAGTTTACCCTGCGGCCGCGATCTGTGTACAGGTTCCGTCCGGCAGGTGCACACGGAGCGGACGGCGGCCCGGTTTAATGCTGTAGCCGGTCAGTTTTCCTGCTGCCCAGGTCATGGACACCACAGCTCCACCCGGAGCGCACAGTCCGCTGACACGCCCGTCGGCGAGAGCAGAAGGAAGAGCGGGCAGCAGATACAGATCGCATCCCCGCGCCTGCAGGAGCATCTCGAGAATCCCCGCACATGCGCCGAAATTCCCGTCAATCTGAAAAGGCGGGTGCGCATTGAACAGATTCGGACAGGTCCCCCCGCCCGACATGGTGGTACCGCGGGCTTCCAATACCGGATGCAGCAGCATATCGGCAAGATGCAGGGCACGGTCGCCGTCTCCCAGACGCGCGTGGAAATTGATCTTCCACCCCAGGCTCCACCCGGTTCCGGCGTCCCCGCGTGCCGCAAGCGTCGCGCGGGCCGCATCAGCCAGTCCGGGGGTACCGTCGGGGGTGATTTCGTGAGCGGGATGCAGACCGTACAGATGGGAGATATGCCGGTGATGCGGTTCGGTCTCTTCCATTTCCCGGTACCATTCGAGCAGGCGTCCGTCACTGCCGATCCGGTACGGCAGCAGCCGGGGCTGTGCCCCTGCAATTTGCTCGAGCAGTTTCTTCTGATCCGCATCGGGCTCCATCTCCGCCTGCTTCAGCCCGGCCGCCGCATCCAGCGTATTGGCAAACAGCTCCCGCACAATGGCCATCGACATGGAGCTGGTCTCGGAGACCGCACAGGTGCCGGCGGGCGTGCGGAATGCATTTTCCGGCGAGGTGGAGGGGGCCAGAATCAGAAAACCGTCCTCATCTTCGGTCAGCAGCGACAGATAAAACGCGCAGGCGTCCAGCAGTGTGGGCAAGCCCTCATGCTGTAAATAGTTGTTGTCTGCCGTGTACAGCCAGTAGTCGTATACATGCCGGCACAGCCAACCCGATGCCATCGGCCAGAACGACCAGCGCGACTGCCCCTGAACCGGAACGGTCAGCCTCCAGAGATCCGTGTTGTGGTGACAGACGAAGCCGGGGGCGTTGTACAGACGGCGCGCGGTCTCCGCCCCCGTCACCCGCAATTCGCGCACCATACGGAGCAACGGCTCCATACAGGGTGCAAGTCCTGCCGGCAGCGTGGGCCAGTAATTCATCTCCGTGTTGATATTCACCGTATAATTGGAGTTCCAGGGCGGTGCAAACAGATCGTTCCAGATGCCCTGCAGATTGAGCGGCTGGGTCCCTGCGCGGCTGCCCGCAATGGTCAGGTATCTGCCGTACTGAAACAGCAGTGTATACAGCGCCGGGTCATTGCGTCCCTGTTCATGCAGGATCAGACGCTGATCCGTGGGAAGCACCGGCACATCTTCCCCGCCCAGATGGAGCGATACCCGCCCGTAAAGATCCCGGTAATCTGCCAGATGCGCTGCGAGCAGTGTTTCATACGGGACTTCACCGACCGCTTGCAGGCGTTCCCGGACCGCCCGGCGGTACTCCCTGCCCTCAGTAAAGGGATGCCGGTCGAAGCCGTTATAGGAACTTTCGGCGCACAGGATCACTTCCGCATATGTAGCGCCCCGGATCTGAAGGCGGTTCTCACTGTTGGCAAAGGTGCCGTCGGTGCGGACCGTCACAGCGCTCAGGAACCGCACCCCGCGCTCCGCGGGCGCATCGTTGTAGAATGCAGTACGGCCGGTACCCCGGTGCCGGTTATTGGGGGAGTTGGCAGGGCATTCCCCCTCCATACAGAGCATCCCGTCCTGCACCCATACCCCGCGCAGCAGTTGCGAATCGAGACCGATGGAAACCGTCATGGTGCCTCCCACACTGACCAGCCGCGTCACCATCGCTCCGTGCGGGAACGAAACAAAGGTCTCCCTGGTGTGAAAGACCTGCACATCCCCCGAACGGTAAGTGAAAGAAGTGCGCGCCACCGCATCGGTAAGCGAAAGACTTCTGCTGTAATCGCTCACTTCCTCCGGTATATTTTCAATCTGTATGGACAGATCTCCAAGCGGCATGTAAGCCTCGGAATCCGCCCCCTCAAAACCGGCAGTCAACTCGGCCTCCGCCTGTTTGTAATCCGATGCCAGCACCGCCTGCCGTGCACGCAGGAACGCCTCGTGCCGCGCAGTGCCGAATACATCGCGGCCGGGATAGCCGGTCCAGAGCGTATCAAGATTCAGTCCGATGCGCTCGGTGTGCGTCCCGCCGAACACCATCGCGCCGAGCGCACCGTTGCCGAGCGGAAGCGCTTCTACCCACAGCCGCGCCGGCCGGTCGTAATACAGCATTTCTTCATTGGAACAGGTCTCCATAATCCCCTCCTGCACCCCGGCTCATCGCACCGGGTTCTTCCCTTTCATCATACCATACCGCACGCCCGCTGTCAACCGGAAAAGGCCGCCGGAAGAAACCGGCACAAGCCGGGCAACGAGAAGGCGCCGGCTTTCTTAGAGAAGTGTGCCTCGGCAAAGAACCTTTTGGGAAAAAGGCGGTCGTGAGCGGGTGACGCGCTCCGGATCCGCTTTTGTACAGACCGGCAGTCAGGAAACGGGGGATCCCGCTTTCTTTCAGGAAGAAAGCGGGCAAAGAACCTTTCCGGAAAAAAGGGAGCTACGCCAGCAGTGCGGTCAGCAGTCCCCCCAGCACACCGCACAGAGCCGAAACCGCGCCTGCAGCCAGATACCCCCACAGCGCGTGGTACCGGCGCGCGGGAACCGCTTCCAGCGCTTCTACCTTGCGGTCCACAGAGGCCAGCTTTTCAACCGTATTCTTCTGCTCATGCGCGAGCACCTCGACCGAGCAGGCGAGGCGGGTCAGCGCTTCGGTATCGCGTTCCAGCCGGTCAATACGGTGCTGATTGGCTTTACAGCGTTGCTCACACTGCGTCAGCTTTACCAGCATCTCGCCCGCGGGGATGCCCTCGGCGTCAAACGGTGTGTTCATGAGCGTCTGCCCCCTGCTCCGACAGGATGTCGGAAGCAGGCGCGGCGTCGACGGGGATACCGTCCGCCGCACCTGCCGCATCCGGCTCTGCGGGATCGGCCAGTTGCAGAAGCCACTGCGCCTCTTCGGGCGTCAGCCTGCCGTCTGACAGCGCCTGCAGGATTCCGCCGGCAAGGCGTGCCAGGCGCGAGAAATTATTGTTTTTCAGCGCGGCGACAACCGATGCCGCAAGGGTGGCACACAGGGTCACCGCCTGATAGACCGTCTCTTCGCAGAACGGAAGGTGTCCCCTGCCCAGCAGGGCGAGCGTCTGGTTGGCCAGCGCGAGCACCAGCACGGCAAGCCGTGCGATTGCCGCGGGGGAAACGGGTATGTTTTTCATTTTGCAGATCCTCCTTGCCTGTATGGATTTCAGTGCCGGCGAGGCTGTCGGACGCGGCCGCCGGCAGACCGCGTCCCCTTGCCACTTCACAGAGCCCCCAGACAGATCACATTGTCCAGCCAGAAATTCTGGGGGACCGTAACGGTGAAGGTGTTGTCCTCAGAGGAGTACACCCCGCCCTGCAAAGGCGTATTGTCCCGCTCGGTATCAAAACCGAAAAAGATGATATTGTCGTCCGAATGGCTGAGCAGTCTGACCAGTCCGCAGTAGCGGTTGGAACTGGTGTTGCTGGCGATGACCACCGCATACAGACCCTCTTTGGTGATTCTGGTTGATGTGGAACGATGGTTCAGCGGGATCTCCTCGTCAAACGCATGCGCGCGCACATATGCGTCCAGCGCACGGTCCATCTCGGCGCTGTTCATGCTTGCCGCCCCCACCGTTTCCATCAGATAGGAAAAATTGGTGCGGTTGGTGACGATCTGCTGCTTCAGATCATCCTCGTATGCGGCGGCATACTCGACCGGAGCGGGCACTGTCTCGCCGTTCAGCAGCAGCCGTTCCACGCCGTAATTGCTGCACGGATAATGCAGACCGTCCCCGCTGAGGCGTTCCTGCCGCTCACTCTGCAGCGCATAGCGGAAGGTGACCGGTTCCCCGTCCGCCGCCGCCCGGGCAAGCCAGGCAGCAAGTTCTTCCGTACTGGCATACTGAGCGGTACAGAGCAGAAGACTGCCCGTCGCCCCGTCAAGAACGGCGCACTCGGCATTTCCTGCCGCATCGCTGCACACAAAGTGCGAGCAGACCGCGCTCTGCGAAGGATCATTCGGTGCGGAGGCGAGCACCGGCACCTCGGCTCTGTAAAGGTAAAAGGTTTTTCCTTCCGACACCGCGCTTCCTTCGCTGACGAACGACTCATCGCCGGTCAGGGAAAAAGTCCCGGTGCGCCGGTAGATCACCCCGCGCTCAAAATCGGCGACATCCTTCATGGCTCCGCAGGAGCCCAGGTGCAGCGGCTGCGGCAGAGTGGCCCGGGTCTCGGTGTAGGGTTCCCACGAATTCATGGGCGCGCCTTCATAGAACAGCCCGAGGCGCAGGTTGGTTGCGGGACTGCCGGGCGAAAGCACAAAATACAGCCGGATGACCACATCGTTGGCCATGGTGACCCGGGTGGTTGCCTGGTCAGTATTGATCAGCCGGGTCATATCGTCATCGCTTTTCTGCACATAACAGCGGACCGTTCCGGGAATGGGGTCGAAGCATTTCAGAATATAAGCGCCCGGCAGCAGATTGAAATACACCGTATGCGGACACTTTTCCGTATCGGAAGCGTCCACGGGCGCACAGCGGAAAGTGCCGTCCGGATTCCATCCGCCGAACGCCGCATCCCCGCCCGTGATCTCAAGCGGCATCAGCTGATTGTCCCCGACCGAACAGATCCCGTCCATCCGACACTCGATGAGCGGTTGCGGCGCCGCGGGAGAAAGGGTGGAAGACCCGTAAGGCTGCCACACCACGGGCACCTCTTCCCCTTCCGTATACATGGGCCAGACGCGCATACCGCTGAAATACTCTTCCTTGCGGATGCGCAGGGAAAGATAAACCGCAACAAGGCTCGGATCGCTGATATACGAGTCGGAAAGCGTGAAAGCCATAATGTTCTGATAGGCTTCGAATTTCAGGTACCGGCTGCACCGGTAGCGGGTATTTTCCTTCAATAAGGGCAGCAGGTCCCTGGAATAGCGCAGACTGACCGCATAAGTCCCCACGCTTGCCGGCATCTCTCCGGTGATGGTGAGCGCACCGTCCAGGTCCACCGTGATGGTGGCCCAGTCGTTGTACACCCCGCCCACCCGGAGCAGTTCCTGCTCACACAGGGTGAAGATGTCGAACAGGTTGTTGCCGCCTGTCAGATTCTGCGAGGTATTGCCCGTCACCGAAACCGCATGGGCATAAGGCGAGGAAATCTCGTGCTCTGCCCCCGCGGTGATTCTGCTCGTGAAGGTTTCGGTATATACCACAGCGCCCGCCCCGCCCAGATTATCGGCAATTGTCGCACTGTCCGCATGATCTGCTTCTGCGGCATGCAGAGCCTGCACGACCGTGTCGGCAGTGGCCGCACGGTCAGCATCCCGCGCTTTTGCCACGGCGGTTTCTCCGCTGATCAGGGCATCCACCCGGCCATCCACCGCGGCAATTGCGGCGGCCACCGCACCGCCGGTAGGCGGAACCGGATCTCCGGGCGTCACCTCCGTGCTGTAAACCGGTGTCAGGACCTTGTCTGCGGCAATGCGGATATCGGGTGCGCCCGGGCCGCGGCACTGCAGGACCAACTCCTGCGTCTGCGGGTCAAAGAAGCCGCCCGTGATCATTCCCTCAACCGGGAAATCAGCCTCCACAGTCTCCCCGCGCCCGTTGGTAAAGCGCAGCACCCCCGTGGAAGAATCGTAGGACGGCAGCATCAATGCGTCGGCATGCTCTGCCTTCCCCGCAAGCGCGGTCTCGGCATCCAGCAGCCGCCGGTTGAAGGCCTCTCTCATCCCGGAAAGGGTCTCCCCCTGCTCCCCGGTGGCAAGGTAATCGGCCATGGCGCCCGACGCCAGATCGGCAAACAGGTCTTCCAGCGTGTGATCCTGCCCGAGACCGGTCAGGATTTCCCCGGCGACGCTGCCGGCGCCGGGGCTTGCCTGCAGGGCGTCCACCAGCTGATTGTAGCGCTCCACCAGCAGATCGGGCAGAGCGTCGAAAGCCGCCTTCAGCTGCGTGGGCGTATACCCCGCTCCCCCGATGTCCCGGTCGGCACTGGGACGGTTGGGCAGAGCCGACACACGCAGCGGCTGCGCTTCCGCATTTGTGATTCGTTTTACAGACATGACTGTTTCATCCTTCCCGTTACCGTGAAGCGGTAACTGATTTGACGCACCCCGAACGGTGCGCAGTAGCCGCCGTCCTCCAGGCGGTAGCGTTTGGTCAGGTAGCGGCGGGTGCGTTCATGCATCAGAAGGACGGTGCGCTGCGAAGTCCCGAAAGAAAAGCAGGAAAAATCCAGATCGGAAAAATCGGGAGTCGCTGCCGTTGCCCCGACCAATGCAGTGCGTCCCTCCGTGGTGGTGACCCGGCAGGAAAACCGGCTTCCCGGCATGGATTTCATATCCAGTACAGTAGAACGCGCAACCGTGCTTTTGTCCAGATGCGGAATATCCGAATCGTCATCGAAGGTCTCAAGATACGAGCCGATCGGATGGCCCATCACGGAGTACAGACCGACACGCAGGCGTCCGGAGCACGCACGGTCAAAGGCGGCACGGTCGAAAGCCGGGTCCTGCTCTTCCGCCCGAGCGGGCGTGCCGCGCAGATCGGTGTTGAACACACACAGGCAGCCGGCGTCGGTTCCGAAGAACAGACGGTCTGCCGCGGTCGCAAAAAAAGAAGCCGGAGAAAAGGTGCCGCCCTGCCGCTGCCCGCTCTCGCACAGCAGCATGCAGTCGTCCCCTTCGCAGATTGCCGGAAAGGAGTGCAGCTGTCCGTCAACCGACAGGGTAACCGTATCGTCCGGAGCGCGGTCCGGTACTGCCGGGTCCGGATCGGGCATGCGCACGGTGTATCCCTGTTTCCCCGTGGCGTACACACCCTCATACGGGTGTGTCGTCAGCCATGCATATACCGGCGCATCGTCGGTATATGAACCGATCCCGGACAGAAAGAACCACTCGAATTCCCGTCCGCCGGGGCCGCTGCTGCGTGCCCGGCTGTCCGCAAGGTAGACTCTGCCGCCGTCGGTCAGCACCCACAGATATCCCGCAAAAACGGTCATGCAACTGTGCTCTTTTCCTTCCCCCGCCAGTCTGCCGTTGACGCGTGAAGAACGCGGATACAGATGCAAACCGCCCCATTCGTCACGCAGAACAGCGAAAACCCCCCGGTCGGTCAGAACCAGCGGCTCCCCGTCAAACAGGACTGCCGCGTGGCAGCGTCCCAGGCCGAGACCGGCACGCTGCACCGTGTAAGTGCGCGGGATCAGGTCTTCGCCGGTATCAATGCCGGTCAGAAGATAGGCATCTGCATCGGGCGCGGAATCCCCTTTGCATACGCACAGCCCGTCCGGCACAGGCAGCAGAGCGGTATTGGGAGAGCCGCCTTCGCCGCATCTGACGAAGGACAGGGCGCTGATGTAGCCCGGCAGCATTCTGCCGTCTGCATTCCGCGAGGTGAAAAAGACGAACCCCGGAAGAGCCGGGTTGCCGGTCAGGAAGATCCGGTCATCCCAGGCGCACAGCACGGTGTACCCCGTCAGGGCGGCGCGCGCGGTTCCGGTGTAATCGGGTGAAATGCTCCGCGCCACGAAATCCGTCTTCAGCCGCAGGCAGAAGCGCAGGGTCTTTCCCGTAATTTCCGACTCATCGGTGATACGCAGACGAATGGCGACAATGCTGTTGACCTCTTCGCTGTGATCGCTGATGATGTCGTACAGAGCGAAGGTCTGCTCATCCAGCAGCAGCTGCAGCACCGCGGTGGACGGCAGGTGCACCGGGAAGGTATATCCCGAACCGTCGGATTCCGCATAGATTGCCGGATTTTCCACATGGTAGAGTTCCCACGCCCTGTATTCCTCAGCAGCTTCAGAACCGCTGTACAGATTGACCGCTTCGTACGCGGCGCCGTCCACATAGGCGAGCGGGGCATAGTCCTCTACCCGGTGCGCATAGAACATCAGATATCCGCCCTCCAAACCGAAACTTCTGGTAGGAGAAACAGCCAGATAACACCCCCCGCCCAGCAGGTACATGCTGTCTCCGAAAGCGATCGCCCGCATGGGGGCATCGGGGACGCATTTCATGCTGTTATACACCGTAAAAGGGATGTCCGGCCGGAAAATACTGCCGCTCAGATTGTAAGATTCTTCATCGCATGCGGTGAGCTCCACCGGCGGATCATCCTCACGCAGTCCGGAGAACACCGCTTCGGGCACCAGCCACAGATAATGTCCCGCATGCACGAGCAGATAGTTGCCCGCCCCCTCGGAGTAGTAGGGATGGCGTGCCAGACGGTATTCATAAACCCCGTGTACCGCGAGATCGGTCAGATGGTCAGGATCAGGGCCTCCGCGGGCGCGCATCAGCGCGCGGAATCCCGGAATGGTTTCCACGCAGACGCCCTGCCCGTTATCATAGTCGCGCCATACATTGCAGGCATCGGCGAAGTGCGAAGGACCGACCGAACCGGGCATTCCGGAAAAGTCCACACCCGGGAATCCCCCCTCACCCAGCGTGCGGTCATAAGTGCCGCTTTTGGTACGGGACGCCATCCGATCACCCCCATCCGTTGACCGATTCCCAGCGCAAAGGGGAAATCAGGTCGCGCCGGTCGTAGAGCTGCCCCGCCCCCTCACGGTAAAGCGCCAGCAGGTACTGCGACTTTGTGAAATCCTCATCCATCAGCACATAAGCGCCCACCAGAAGCGGTAGCAGCTGCGCCAGATCCTCATCCAGAAGCAGGGGCTGCTCATCGCTCACATCGGTGTCCAGCACCTGCGGGGCACAGCGGTACGTGACGGTGTAGATGCCCGGGCGGTTACAGGGCAGGCAGAGCACATGTCCCCCCTCCAGATGGAACCCGAGCGTAATCTCCCCGTCCCGCCGTACCGCCGCGGGCGGCAGGCTGTGGAAATCGGGTACTTCCGCCGCCAGATCGTAGCGCAGGAAGCGCTCATACAGCGGCACCTCCCGGGCGTCGGAAAACGGTCCCTCATACAGGCCGAGTCCGCGAACGGTGGCCTGACACCCGGCATCAAACACCAGATACCCCTCCCTGTCGAGGAGGAAACGGTACACCTCGGCACGCTCATGAGAGAAGTCATGCTTCACCCCCGAAAGCGTAAATGACCCGGTCCCCTCAAGCGAGAAGGCCACCCCGTCCGCCCCGTAAAGCGGCACTTCGTAAGCGCGCGCCCCCCGCAGGACCGCCAGCTCCACACCGCGCACGGGCGTGCGCGGCGTGTGGCAGATGGTGTGTATTCCGGTGCGGGGGCGCAGGGCCGAAACCCTGCTGATCCCCCGGTTGACCGTGGAAATGAAGCGTGCGTCCCTGCTTCCCCCGGAACCGAACACATCGGTGAGCGTGGTGTCAAGTCCCAGTGCGCCGACACTGTCAACAAGTCCGGCAAATGTCATGGCAGATCCCTCAGAGCGCGGCTGCGCCGTCGACTTCCTCGGCGCTGTCCACGGCAAGCAGGATGTGCTTGTAGGTGCCGAAGCCCACACCGAACCGGCAACGCCCGTTCCAGATGTAGTTGCCGGTGTGATGGTCCACCCAGCTGGTCACGGTCAGCGGAATGCGGTTGTAGAACATGTTGCCGCCCAGACTGCGGTTGGCCTCGGAGGACATGATCATCACCCGGTCGTCCTCGGTCTGCCAGTCAGGCAGAATCACGATGTTCCAGTTGCCGAACTGCAGGTTGATGTCGTTGTAGCCGTTGCCCAGCGCGCCCTCGGAGCCGCACACCTTTTTGGCGACGGTCTCGGCCAGCGGACGGTTGCCCGGCAGAATCAGGGTGTCGGGCGTGTAGCCCAGCACTTCCCCGTTTTCGTCCTTCATATTGCGCAGGCGGATGGCCAGCGTGCCCAGCGCCTCCTCGAAGACCGCGCAGGAAGGCTTGCGGCCGGTCGAACCGGTCCCGAAAATATCGCCCCAGAACAGGTTTGCCTGCGTCCCCTTGCCCCTGCTGCCCCCGTAGGTGTGGGACTTGGAGAACAGCGGCATGCCGTCCGGGCAGGACAGATCGAGCGTGGCTCCCGCATAGCGGCCCGCCGTTTCGGTACCGTGCGCCAGCACATACTCGCAGATTTTGTGCTGGGTCTTGTAATAGGCGCGGGTGAAGTTTTCCACCCGGCGCTTGGCGTCGGCGGCAAGGCCGTATGCGGCGTCCTCCATCATTTCGGCGGTGATGGTGAATTCCTTCATGAACTGGATATGTTCAATGAACTTGCGGTAGGTCTCCTCCGCATCATCGTTTTCGGCGCCCGCCCCCTCGGTGACCGCGCGGAACACATCAAACTCGTTCGAGCCTACAATGGTCTCGCCGAACCGGTTGGATTTCTCCACATTGAAGAGCCAGTCGCGGATACCGCCCTTGGCGGTGAGCAGATCGGACTCGTGTTCGATTACCATGCGGATCGGCGTTTCCAGTTTGCCGATCTGCGCGTTGTTGAGCCCGGAAGTCTTGGAATATACAATAGCCATCGGTTATCCCCTTTCTCTTGTCGGATTACAGAAAACGCACGGCGAGCGCGTCGCCCGCCGCGGCAGCGCCGCACAGGTCATACACAGTTGCCACGCCCGATGCGGTGGTGGCGGTAACCCCGTCGGCGCAGCCGTCGGAGCCAAGCGACAGGGTGAGCCGGTCGCCGGGCACCAGAGCGGACGGGCTGGCGGACACCCGGGTCTCAAAGATCATTTCCCTGCTGACCGGGCAGGCTGCAATGGTGCCGCCTTCTGTCACCGTTCTGTTCTGCGCCGAGATGTGGGTGGGCTGTTCGGTAGCGGTGGGGTTCTGCAGTTTGCCCGATTTGAGGATCAGGGCACAGCCCAGCCGGTAGGTACCGGCGGCGGCAGGCAGAACCTGCGGTTCGGCCGCACCCGTGCGGCCGGAAAGAATTTTGATCAGTCTGAACATTTCATATCTCCTTTCTGAAAATCAGGCGCGCGCCCGGCGGTAGAGCGCCTGCACGCCCTCATCGGTAAGATCGGGAAACAGTTCCCGCAGCCGCTCCATTTCCCCGGCCGGGAGCGCAATGCCGGCTCCGGCGCGCGACACGCCGGAAACCGGACGCAGATGGGCACGGTTGTCCGCCCGGGGCGCCAGGGCGCGGCGCGCGTTGGTGGCCAGAAAAGCCTCTTCCACACTCAGTCCCGCATCGCGCAATGCGGCGAACCGGGTGGGATTGTCAATCTGCGTCAGGTGGGTCAGTCCCCCATAAGCGGGAAAAAGCCGTTTGATCTCGGCAAGGTCGGCCTGCGCCAGCGCGGCGAAATCGGTTTGCGCCCCGGACTGCTCCTGCTGTTCGCGCTCCCCGCCGGCACTCCCCGGCGCCTCCTCGTCGATTGCCGGGGACCCGGACACCGGTTGCTGTGTTTCAGTCCCGGGAGCGGCCGGCATCTGCTGCATTTGCTCTTCCATACCCCACCTCAGCGCTTGTCGCGCAAATCGCCGGTGCTCCGGCGCACCGTGGCGGCAGGCTGCTTGTCTGCCGGCCGGGGCGCGCGGATCAGGCCGCCCTTGTTGGTTGCATACGGGTTCTCTCTGATGTTCTGCTGTTTCATGGTGCGTTCCTTTCTCATTGATTCTGATTGTTGTACCGTCTGCTCATTTCCTGAACCATCTGCCATGCGGTATCCGCTATGGAGACCGCATCCTCACGCGAGTAGCCGCACTGCATGGCATAGGAAACCATGGTATCGTACTGCAGTCCCCAGGTGAGCATATTGCTGATCATGTTGACCCGGTCCCGGTCGGCGCCGCTGCTGCCGGGCGCCTCCGCAAGCGTCGCCGCCATCGCGGCGGCCACCTTGGAATCTTCTTCCGAGAGTCCCATCAGCACGCCGTACTGACCCGCGGCTTCGGCATCGCGGATGCCCATGCTGTACAGCTTCCCGACCGTGCTCTGCAACAGGCGGTCACGCTCTTCTGCGGTCTTTTGCCGATAGGTCTGCCAGTCACGGCGCATTTCGGCGCCCACCTGCCCGCGGCGGTTCTGATAGGCCGCATAGGCGGCACCCTCGAGATACCCCGCATACCCCGAACCGGAAAGTCCGCTCTGCGCCAGGGCTTCCCCCTGCGCGCCGTAACCCGGGCGCGTCCGCATATACTCCTGTGCGGCGTCGGCAAGCTCATCCCTGTACAGCGCCCCCTCTTTTTCCGCCCAGTCCTGATAGGACAGAGGGGTATTTTCAGCCTTGCGGTTTGTGAGGTACTGTTCCAGAAACTCCTCTAAGGTTTTTGTCTGCTGCTTCTCTGCCAAACGACTCACCTCCTCCCCCTTCCTGACTGCCAAGCAGCTGACGGAAGTACTCCACCTGCTCTGCGGCATACGGATAACGGACCCGCTCCTGGCTCATCCAGTAGCGCAGCAGCGTGCGCGGATCGGTGGGATCGCCCAGGGTGCCCCCGGTCAGATTCTCCAGATTGCGCCGCCACATTTCGTCGCGCTGCTGCTCGGGCGCCTCCGCGCTCTCCGCCGAAAAGAGGTATCCGTCGTCATAACGGTAAATCCCCTCCTCCGGATCGTATTCCAGAAAATCGTACCGGTTGAAGCAGGAGCGCCGCCGCGCGCCGAAACTGTCGCGCGCCACCGTCTCGCGTGTCTCATCCGCAAACGCCAGGTAGAAGGAAAAGATCAACCGGTCGAGATCGGCATAGGCGGCGCGCTTCATGCGGCGCTTGGAAGCCAGACGCCCGGCCGCCTGATTGAGTTGAAGCTGTCGGGCATAGCCCGAAGTGTTGGCTGCCGTGACATCCAGCCCCTGATACACATCCGAAATGCCTACAATACGCTTCGCCTGATCGTACAGCCGTTCCGCCTCGGCGATATCCCGGCTGATGTCGGGGGTGGTGTCCACCGTGCCGTACTGCTGTGCCGATTCGCCGGGCCGCAGCTTGATCACCTGACCGAACAGGGCGTTGTTGACCGACACCTGACAGTCTTCGGGCACCACCGGGGTCACGCCCGACCGCAGCAGTTTCTGCAGAATGCGCGACTCGATTTTATTGATCGCCTGCTGATGGGGGCGCAGATAATCGCAGTCAGACTGACCGAGCATCTGCTTTTCCCAGGAGGTATTGCGCCGGATGACCAGCGGAAAGTATTTGGGCAGATAGTACGGCAGGCAGGTGGGGCGCATCTCGGGCACACCGGTCAGCGGATCCATCACCGGCGTGAAAGCGGGGATCACCCCGCCGTCCGATTGCCTGATATCGCGCATGGGACACTCAACCGGCTCATCCCCCGATTCCCCCTTGCGCGCATAATACCGTTCCACATCCGACAAGACCAGATCGCCCGAATAGACGAAGCGGCAGATATCCCGGTTTTCATCCCGCCAGAAGCAGACCACCACCGTGACCGTGTCCGGGTCGCCGCACGCCTCGGTGTCCGGCTCCAGCGATGCGCGGCATGCCTGCTCCGGGCTGACGCCGTACCGGCGGCACAGCTCGCCCCGCGTGGTCAGGAACCGCAGGAAGCAATACTCCATATCCTGCAGTTCGTACACGCCCGGCTGCGGAAAAAAGTCCCGCGGGGATATGCAGCTCACGCGAATCCCTCCGGTTTCCCGTCCGAGCGTCATGGTTTCGTCCCATTCGACGAACCATACGCTTCCTCCCATGATATAGGTGTAACGCTCGTCAATGTCGTTGAAGGCTTCAAACGGCAGCCGGTCGCGCAAAGCGTTGCACAGGTTTTCGATGGCTTTTGCATTGCGGTCGCGCCGCGGGGTATAGCGCATGGCGGTGACCTTGGGCGCCGGGATATCGCAGTTGACCTGACTTTCGATAATCTCGTAAGTGATATTGCGCACCATCAGCGCCCCCTCCCGGCTGCCGTCGATCCGGTCGTCCCCGCGGTACTGTGCCACGGCCCGGTCGAGCCCTTCCGTCAGAGGGGCCAGCTGCTGCCGGGCATGCCGGTACAGATCCGAAAAAAAGGCAAGCCGCGGCTGGTTTCTGTCAAGTTGCATGTGTCTCCTTTCTGTCCTGACCGCCGCCCCACTTCCCCAGCAGGTACCGCCTGCCGGCAGCGTCCGCACGCTCGTAATCCTGTCGCATGTCCTCACTCCAGCCCGCAGTGGAGCGGGACTCCTCCTCGGGAGCCGGACGGACAAAGAAAATGGCGAATCCACGCAGCGCGTCGGGCGCATGGGTGATTTCATGCGGTTCGGTCAGGGTATCGTTTGGTTTGAGCGGATCGGTCTGGAGCATGGGCAGACAGCGGATCAGCTCGGTGCAGGTGCGGAAAATCTGCAGGCGCGGCCGGCCGTCGGATGCGGGCTGAAGCAGTTCCTTGATTGCCAGCCAGCCGGTATCCCGGTCGTTGGAGGTCTTGGTGAACCACAGACCGTTCTCGGCAAAGAGGATGGCTTTCGAGCGTCCCGACTCCTGGGAGCGGAACCACAGGTCAGGCGGAGCCAGCGTGCAGTAGATCGACTCGCCCGGCCGCGTCGCCTCCAGAATGCGGGCGGCTGCCCGGCTGACAATCAGACCCGACTCGCACAGCTCGCGGTACACATAAGCGCGCCCCTCCCCGTCCACGGCGATCCACAGACAGACCAGCCGGTCCAGTCCGTAATCGATGGCGCGGTACCGCCGCCAGCCCGCCGGAATCTCAAACGGCGCACAGGTGTGCCGCCCGTAGAGGAATTCGGAGAAATACTGCCCCTCAAAAATGTTCCAGTCCCCCAGCAGCAGCGCCCGGCGCTGCTGTTCGGGCAGAGCGGAAAGGCGGAGTTTGTAGCCCGGATCGGCCGCCATGAGGAAGCGGTTGTCATCAATGCGCGAAGGCAGAAACACCCGCGTGGAACCGTCGGGCGCAGTATAGACCCGGTCGGGCTCGCCCACATCGACGAAGCGGCGCTTGACCCATACATGCCCGACACCGCCCGGGTTGGTGGCGCTTTTGACCTGTTTGGGGTACGGGTTTGCACCGCGCAGGCGGGAGATCAGGTACAGATATTGGAATTCCGTAAAATGCGTCAGCTCGTCGAAGCGGATGGTGTCGTATTCCGCAGACTGATACTGATAGACATCCCCCTCCGCCGCGCAGTAGCCGAAATCTACCAGACTGCCGTTGCAGAACTGCATGCAGTGCCCGGTGGCGTGATAGCGGTAAAGCGTGGCGGGATAGATCTGACGGGCGACCCGGATGAGCGATTTGTCAAGCTCGGAAAAGCTCCGCCGCAGAATCAGCTGTTTGGAACCCGGATACCGCAGTGCATAAATCAGCGCATCGACCAACTGTCCGTAGGATTTTCCGCCTCCGGCGGCGCCGCCGAACAGCACCTCAGAAGCCTCTGCCGCCAGAAAGCGCCCCTGCCGCGGCGTCACCGTCATTTTGAACTCCATGCTCTCCCCCGTTTTCTGTCCTTTCCCGGTTTTCTTTCCTACCGGTTACCCTGTCCGCCCGGTTTCTCCCCGGTTGTCCCGGTTGTCCCGGTTGTCCCGTCTGTCCGGTTTCCCCGTTCGCCCGCCCGCTCTGTCTGCCTGGCTGCCCGCGCAGCCTCATGCTTTCCTTCCCATCCGCCGCAGGATGCCGGTATGCCCCGGCTCCGGAGATGCTCCCCCGCTCTTCTTCCTCCACCCCGGTCCGTCCTGCCTGCTTCAGGCGCCGCTCCTCTTGTCCCGGCTGTCCGCCCGTGCATTCGCATGCCGCTTCGCCTCGGGCGCGGTACAGGATGCCTGACGCCGGACGCACTGCCGCAGAGTCCCGGCACGCACCGCAGGACTTTCCCCGGAATACACCCGATCCCGGGCCGTCCCCCCCGACACGCCCCGCTTCCCCGCCGCAGCAGCCTGGTGCCCGCACCCCTGTACGGTTTTCCCCCGGTGCGCCTTTCTTCCCGGCCCGGTTTCTCCGCCGTCCGACCGGGATTCCGGTGGGTCCCGGCTCCCCCTCTCGCTTTGCCGTCCGTCCCCGTCCGACTGTCCTCTTTTGACCGTCCTGCCTGCTCCGGCTCCTGTTTTCCCGTCTCGTTTTTCTCCGACTGTTTTCTTTTCCCCGCCCGGCTCCGGAACGCCTGTCTGTCATGCGGGCATTGTGCCCTGTGCGTCTGCCGGTGCGGGTTCCTCATCCAGAATACGGACGGTAACCTGCAGGTCCTGAGGAGGCTCTTTCCCTTCCTGTTCATACAGATATCCGATCAGATACCTGACGAACGCCGGGTCGAAGCGTTTGGTCAGCGCGCCGTCCACCAGCCGATCAAACAGCATCTGCCTGCATTCGTTGTACGCGGCGAGAAAACGCCCGTACGACCGCAGGCGCAGCAACTGCTCGGTCGTCATGCCCCGCGCCTGTGCAAACTTTGTAAAGGACGGCAAACCGCCCTCCCCGCTCGCTTCCCGGAAATACGCGAGCATCTGCTCCGCCAGTTT